>JAOASG010000004.1 GCA_025210235.1 Vallitalea sp. | reverse complement strand
TCAAGAATTTTGCTACACCACTTCCTTCATCTATATCGTTACTGATACCAACTTGTGGTTCGCTACACTTGGCGGTAAATACCCGTGGCTAGACTTTCACTAGCTAGATTAGTGCCATGCCTGGCACACAAACTAAAAGCCTGCCTTATTAGGCAGACTTAAGAAACTGAATTTAATTTCTCGTGAAGGTATATGGTATTATAATAACTTGCCTTTTATTCTAATACCATATACTCTTTTTAAAGATACGTTATAGCAAACAACTTCTTTCGTGAGTAATTAGCCCAGCCAATGGGTATTTATTTATGGAAGTTTTAATTATAAATGATTCGCCAGACTTACTTAATGAATGGAAATGAAATTTTCCGTGAAGAAAACACGACGTTTTCTTAGCTCATCTGAAGCATGGACGCTGAATATGAGCGTTAGGAAAATTTCATTGTAATGAATTTAGTAAGTCTCGAAGAATTTATCCTAAAACTGGAATAAATAAATACCCATTGGCGGAAACAACTAATGTATTCTTACAAATGTATTTTTATAAATGCGTATTAATCCATTGGTATATATCTTCATATACCTCCTCTTTATTAATTTCATTCAAAACTTCATGATATGCACCTTCATATATTTTTAATGAAACATCTTTTATCCCTGCTTTTTTATATGTATCATAGACACTACTAACTTTTGCTCCTCCAACATTATCCTTTTCACCCGAAAAAATTAAAATAGGCAAATCATTTGGTGTATTATCGAAACATTCAGAAGTCATAATTCTTGTTACACCTATAATCATCTGATTTATATAATCAATAGTACATAAATTACCACAATAAGGATCAGCCTTATAAGCTTCTTCAATACTTTTATCTCTACTTAACAATAATTCCTTATACACCATATTATGAACTTTCTGGCTTCTATATTTTTTACCATATTTCTTAATCTGTTTTTTTAGATACTTTCTTGCAAATTTAAATTGTATTTTATCTTTTAACCTATTAGGAACAGTCCCACATACTAATAATCCATCTATATCTCTACCAAACTTACTTGCATAATCTCTTACTTCAAAAGAACCCATGCTATGCCCTAAAAGGAAAATTTTCTTATCAGGATACTCTTTCTTAATAGTCTTTGTAACACAATTAATCTCTTCAATTAATAATTCCCAACCATTATCTCTTTCCGTTAAAAACGCAACATTCTCAACTTTACCTGCTGTTTTTCCATGTCCTCTTTGATCATGTATATATACCCCTATTCCTTTTTCTGTCAACCATTCCCCAAAATGTCTATATCGCATTGCATGTTCAATTGAACCATGTGTGATTTGTAAAATCGCTTTAACCTCGTTATTATCTGGTAACCATTTATACACTTGAATGTTCAAATCATCTTTTCCATTAAACGTATATGCTTCTGCTCTCATTATAAACCTCCTTAAACAACTAACGTACCTGTCTTTTCGCAATAAATATTAGTATAATAATTATAACATAGAATTATAAAATATGTACAATAATTATATTTGTATTACTAATATTACATATTGATTTGATTAAGCGATTTCGATTATTTAAATTTATTTATAGGTTTTAATTGACAAACATTACTATATATATTATATTTATTACAGTTTGTTAACTGCATTATATAAAAGAGAAAGGTAGGATACTTCTATTATGAACGAAAATGTAAAATTATTAGATCATCCATTGCTACAACATAAACTTACATTATTACGTGATAAAAACACTGGTTCAAAAGATTTTAGAGAACTCGTTAAAGAGATTGCCATGTTAATGGGTTATGAGGTTACCCGTAATTTACCTTTAAAAGAAACAACTATTGAAACACCAATTTGTGAAACAACTTCAAATGTTATTTCTGGTAAGACATTAGCAATTGTACCTATTTTAAGAGCTGGTCTTGGTATGGTAGATGGTATGTTAAGTTTATTACCAACTGCTAAAGTAGGACATATTGGTTTATATAGAAATGAAGAAACTCTTCAACCTGTTGAATATTATTGTAAATTACCAAAAGATATTGAAAAAAGAACTGTTATCATTACAGAGCCTATGCTTGCTACAGGTGGTTCTATTGTTGCTGCAGTAAGTCTTTTAAAATCTTATGGAGTTAAAAATATTAAAATTATGTGTCTCGTAACTTCTAAACCAGGCATTAAAGAAGTAATTGAGCATCATCCTGATGTTGAAATATTCACTACTGCTATTGATGAAAAATTAAATGAAATTGGATATATTACACCTGGTTTAGGTGATGCAGGTGATAGAATTTTTGGTACAAAATAATAACTCATCTACTAAACTGCTTGAAAAAGAATCTCTCATCTCTTTTTTAAGTAGTTTTTTTATGCCTTAATTTATTAATAAATTATTACATTTTCATTAACATTTAACCCCCTAATTTTATAATCCATTTCTAAAACAAAAAAATATTAGAGGAAATACCTGGTAATATAAGCAATCTATTGCTTTTTTTTTAGTTTACAGTTATAATAAATACGTAACAATTAGTTAATACTTTTGTAATAACTAATTTAAAAGAATATTTTTTCATATTATTTGGAAATAATATTAGAGAATTAGGAGGTTCACGTAATGAAAAAACGAGGAATTAAACATGTAACTCTAGGAATATTAGGAGGATTAATTTTAACAGCTAACGCATATGCTTCTACTGGAATAGTTAATGTAGATAATCTAAATGTTAGAAGTGGTCCAAGTACCAAAAGTTCTATAGTTAATTATGTTCATCTGGGAGAGAAGTTAGAAATACTATCTACAAATAATAACTGGCATAAAATAAATATGAACCAGTTAACCAATGCATATGTACATAGCAAATACGTTGATGTTAGTAATACTAGCCAAATTATTACTAAAGCCGAACTTAGAAATGCTCCAAATCTTTATTCTAATATAATAACAACTGTAGAAGTTTCAGAAAATGTTACTATCATATATCAAACTAAAGAATGGTTCTATGTTAGTACAAGTAAAGGTAAAGGATATATTCATAAAGATTATTTATCTTCTACTAATAAGTCTGTATCTTTACCTACAACAAATAAGAAAGAAGCAAAGCAAGTTGCAAGTGTCAAAGCAAATATTCTTAACGTAAGACAACAGCCATCAACTAGTTCTAAAAAGATTGGTCAAGTCTATCGCTATAATACTTTTGAAATAATAAATGAATTACAAGATTGGGTTTCTATTAAAACATACAATGGGTCTATTGGTTATATATATAAAAAATATGTAGATATTACTGATGAGTTGACTATTACAAATACTTCAAATAAAAACCAACAAGTAATTAACTATGCGAAACAATTTGTAGGAAACCCATATGTATGGGGAGGCAACAGTCTAACTAGAGGTGTTGATTGTTCTGGGTTTACCCAACAAGTTATGAAAAAATACGGTATAAATATTAGCAGAACTGCCAGAACACAAATTAATAATGGTTATAGAGTGTCCAAAAAAGATTTATTACCAGGTGACCTTATATTCTTTGGTTATAATAATAAGATAACTCATGTAGCTTTATACATGGGTAATAATCAAATTGTTCATGCTAGAAACAAAAAATATGGTATTGTTATTGATAATTTAAACGTATATATGAAATATACTCCTTATATTGGTGCCACTAGAGTTATATATTAATTATTCCTCGTTTTTTCATTCAGAAATTCTCAGCTAGGAACATTTATGATAGGTAATCATCAACTAAAATAAAAATCGATAATCCTAGCGAAGATGGTATAGTATAGAAAAGGTTGCATTAAGAATGCAACCTTTTTTTATATTATACAAAAAATTACCTATTACAAGAGCCTAGCAGATATGATATAGGGTAATATGGAGCAACGAGCCATGAACGGCCAGTTAAAAATTCTCTAAAATATATCTTTCCGCAGAATATACAGAAGTTGCTCCATCAGCAGCAGCTGTTATTATCTGCCTAAGAGTCTTTTGTCTAACATCGCCAGCAGCATATACTCCTTTTAAACTTGTTTCACAAGAATTGTTGGTAATCACATACCCTAAGTCATCACATTTAACTTTATCTTTAATTAAGCCCGAATTAGGTTGTGTACCTATACCAACAAACACACCATCAATTTCAATTTCTGATTCTTCATTCGTTTTATTGTTAAAAACAGATATTTTTTCTACTTGTTCACTATTTCCAATAATCTCTTTTACTTCTGTATTCCATAATATTTTAACTTTTTCTTCATCATGTTTTAATAAGCTATCTTGTAAAATTTTCACAGCTCTTAATTCATCTCTTCGGTGTAATAAGTATACTCTTTTACACATCCTAGCAAGAAAAATAGCATCTTCAACTGCAACATCTCCGCCACCAACTACAGCAACTGTTTTGTTCCTAAAGAAAGCCCCATCACAAGTTGCACAATAGGATACCCCTCTTCCAGTATATTCTTCTTCCCCTTTTATTCCTAATTTTCTCCATCTAGCACCTGTACAAACAATAATAGATTTAGCTTTATATTCACTATTTGGAGTAACAATTTTTTTAATTTGTTCATCAATAAATAACTCTATAACTTCTTCTGATTTAACTTCTATTCCTAATTTTTCAGCGTGTTCTCTCATCTTAGTACTAAGTTCAAATCCAGTTATATCAGGAATACCTGGATAATTATCTACTTCATAGGTATTAACAACCTGTCCTCCCGGCATTCCTTTTTCTAAAACTAAAGTTTTCAACATAGCTCTTTGAGCATATATTGATGCTGCCATTCCTGCAGGGCCAGACCCAATTATTATTAAATCATATATATTATCCATTATATCTCTCCTTTGTAAAATCTTTTTCTTCTAAAATACATCTTATGGATGTTGAATAATTAATTAGACTCTGTAGCTCTCTATCATCTTTAACGTATTCTACCATACTAGGTTTTATTGTAAGGACATCCAATATATCTAACTCTGCCTTTTCCATGAAATTAACTTTCAGGTAACAACAAGCTCGATTATAGTATAAAAAAACTGAATCATCATTATGTTTAATACCATCAGTAAATATATTAATAGCCTTTTTATATTCTTGTTGTTCTCTATAAATAACTCCCAAATTCAAATATGAATATGGATAATTTTCATTTAACATAATAGCTCTTTTATAGTAACTTTTAGCCTCTTCTAATTTATTTTCTTTGGTTTTTAATACACCCATATTAAATAAAACCATAAAATGACCACTATCTATTTCAAGAGCCCTTTCCATTAAATATAATGCTTTATCAAGTTCATCTTTTTCTTCATATATTGAACCTAAATTAATACAAGTCCAGAAATCATCTGGATCAATATCTAGAACATGATTATAATTTTCAATTGCCTTTTCATTCTCACCTATATAATCATATGCATATGCGAGAAAAAAATATGCTTTTGTATATAAAGGATCATGTTGTATTGCTTGTTCATAGTATGGTATTGCTTTATTAAATTTATCCTGATGATCATACAATATGGCAATTCCATAATAAGCTCTTGCTTCAGTATCATCATACTTAAGAACTTCTTTATATAACTTATACGCATTCTCAAAATCATTTAATTCATCATAAACAATAGCCATTTCCAGTAATAATTCTATGTTATTATTTTCCCCATATGTATAAGCTTTATTATAGTAATATAACGATTTTAAAAGATTATCTTCCTCATAATATTTTTTCCCCAATACAATATAATTATCTATATGATAGTTTCTCATCTAAACTTCTCTCTTTCAATTAAATTAAACTTACTAAACGTACATTTTAAGTATAAAGTTTAAGTAAATAATTCAACAAACTCATTAACACAATTAAAATCTTTACCATACTCATATTGTTTACAATAAATAGTATTTCCCATAATCATCTTAATCTTTTCTACTGGATTCTTTTCACAACTTATTATAAAAACATTAGTATTATCCACAGAATAAACTTTTTTAAAGTGTTCATTTAAAATTTCAGTATTTATTCTAGAAAATGTGAATTGATTTTTCATACAAATATGCAATACTTTTAACTCTAAATAGAATTCTTCAGCTTCAACTAATCCTTGTTCTAACTCTTTTAGAAAAATAGTTTGATAATCAAATTTATACTGTTCTTTCACTTGTTCTAAAGAATGAAATTGATACATAACTGGAGCAATATGACTAGCTATAGATTCCATCGTAACGATATTTTCTTCATCACCTATAATTTTATCCTTAATAGCAAGTATACCAATAATACCTAAAAGTTTCAACTCATTATCTTCGACAAATATTGGCACAAATACCCCTCCACAATAATTTTGTTCAAAAGCTTCGACTATATCATTCGGAAAAGTTTCCTCAATATCTATCATACTATTTAATACTATTTTTTCACCATTCTTAATTGGTAGTAATCCTTCTACAAAAGGCATCTCTTTTAATTCATTATTAATATTAATAGAATCTTTTATGTTAATTATATCTTTTTTATCATCATATAGTCCTATAAAACCACTAGTAACTCCAAAAAATACACTTAATGTACTTATTGTTAAATCAATAAGTTGATCAATATTCTTTGCACTATTTATATTTTTCATTAGTAGATTTAATTTTACTAATCTATTAAATTTATTATTAATTATCTCTTTTTGCCTATTAATTTCTTCAAAATATTTAGCATTAGATATAGCTATATATGTAGTTGAAGCAAGGCTTTCAATTAATTCAAATATATTTTTTTCATATTTGCTGTCATTTACCTTAGTACCTAATGTAACAAAGCCTATTAAGTTTTCATTTTGTTTAATAGATATTATATAATCAGTTTTTATATCCTTTAACATTTCTTGTCCATTTACAAATAAATTATAAAACTCTTCTCTATGAATTAAATTATTCATATCAGTTAGCATTCTTACATCTTTATTATTAAAAGAAGCTGCTGGATATAAATTAATAAACATAATTAAATTAGAGTTATATACATCTTTATAGCTCATTAACTTATAACTTTCACTTATATCATCATATAAGAAAAAAGTAGTAAAACTACTTTGTGTAAGTTCTGCAAATGCACTTATGGATAATTTATATAACGTACTTAAGTCAAGTTGTTTAAGTAAAACTTTTGATGAATGATTTATTGCATATAAATTAAAAAGTTTTTCGTTTAGTTGTTTACTAACTTCCTCTAAATCTTTATAATATTTGTGATTTGTCAAAGATGTAGAATATAAATTCATTAAAGCTTTTGCAATAATTTTATCATCTCTTGAAAAACCATCTAGTTTATTCACAAAAATAAATCCGAATAACTCTTTATTCATTATAAGAGGTATTGCAAATTCACAAGGAAAAGTATCAATCACTTCTCTTAAAAAACTATTAATTAAATTCTCCTTATTAAATAATCCACTATGATAACATATTATATTATCGAATTGTTTATTGTACCTAATAGTGTAATCATTATTATCATATCCTTTTTTTTGTTTCAATTCATAATTCTTACCCTCTTTTATGAATATGGCAATTTTATCTGGTAATAATAATTCATTTGTAAATTCATAAATGTACTTTTCTAAATGTACAAGATTGAATTTCTGAGAAAAGAATTCAATTGCATGAATTAATCCTGTATATCTATAAACTTTTTTACTTATATCTTGATTTTTTTTATGATGTTCTAATATATTATATAACATTTCTTCATAAGCCATATTTAAGTCCTTCTTCCATTAGCCATTGTATTATAAATTTATGCCTTAATAAGTTCTTTATTTAATACATAAAAAGTTGTGGGTACACTTATATATTTACTATTATGAATAGTATTAGATTTTATATTAATTGATACATTTGGATATAAGCAATTTGTTATTTTAATTTCTCCTTCACCTTTTGCATGTAAATAAGATACATATTTTTTTTGCTTTTCATATAACTTTTTTAAATTCTTTTTATAATATTCAAATTCCTCGTTTAATTTTTCTGCTTCTTTTTTTTGTACAGAGGTTAAATTAGTATTAGAATAAATTGAAAGCTTTTGTTTTAATAGCGAAATTTTATCTTTCACCTTATTAATAGTTAATATAATAGTATCATACTCTTCTTTAATTTTACTTCTTTCAAAACCAGTTACTGTCACTTTTGTATAATTTTCTGTTCTATTTCCAATTTCTCCAGCTTGAACTTTTATAGCAGCTTCAATATTTCCACCAATAATTCTACTTTTATATGACTCTAATATAACCTCTTTTGCTTTAATATTACAATTAATAGCATATGAACCAATATTTACTATACCATCACATTCAATGGTACATTCAGATGCAAATTTTGTATACAAATCACCATTGCATATAATTTTGGCTTTATTTTTACCAGCAATTCCACCTCTTATATAGATACTACCATCTCTACTTTCTATTGTATCTACGCTACCTACTCCCATATCCCCCATAACCTGAATATCATGATCAGCTTTTACTACAAAATTATCTTCAATAGATTTCTTTATATCTACAAAACCATCAAAATCAATATTACCCGTTTCAAATGAGACATCTCCATCAATCTCAAGGCAATTACAAACACCTATAATATTATTTTGATAATTAACAGCACCAGTTGTTTTTGCATATAAAATAGTCTTATCTTCACCTTCATTATATTCTTCTATAACAGTTTTTCTATCGTATTCTAATTCAACTTGTCTTCCTGGTTGAGCTGGAATAATTTCTCCACAAACTGTTTTCCCTGGTATTCCTGGCTTTGGTTCATTTCTTTCACCAAGCCAAGCGCCCTTGTTAACTTTATTAATTAAATTCAATTCATAATGATTAACCGTGTCATTTTTTACCATTTTAGGCTTTATATCTTCAATTTTGAATAATGTAATCTCTGCATCTTCCCCCCTAACGGGAAGTACCCCTTGAGCTACTTGAATTTTCTTTAATGGCTGAATAATGTTTACTATATCATGAACGTCTATTCCATATACAATGTTAGAATGTTGTATTTTTTCCATTATAAGCTTAACAACATCTGTTTTATCTTTATTATCAAATTCTTCTTGTGTCATGTTCAGAATAACATACCCTTTCAGCCTATCTTTGCTAACGGATAGTTCTATCAATGGTTTTTTAATCCCAATTTCAACTATTTCTCCTGTTGCATTTGAAATTGCAGAATTAAGAGCTAAAAAATAGGTTAGATTAATACGAGGATATTGACTCATGATAGTGTTAAAATCATTCATACTATATCCCTTTTCAAAAACTCTTATATAATATTTATCTTCTTTTTCTATAAGTTCTAAATATTTATTTGAATAAACTATATTACTAAACACAATTAATCCTCCCTAATTCCTAATTCATTAACAAAGTTACTCAATCTATATGTACACAAAAACCACCAAATAATATATCGGTAATTACTAGCTAATACTTTATGTATATTTAACTTACATTTTATAATTTTAATTAAAACTCTATTACTCCAATATAATAAACAAAATAATTGATTTATATGTATAATATATATGCATATTAACAATCCTTTTATTAAGATGTACAAAATACACAAAAAAACTTCCAAACTTACATGATTTTACACATTGAAATCATCTTTATATATATGATATATTATTGATAATAAAATCTAATATATTATACAAATGATAAAACTACAAAATACATTAAGCGAGGGAATACGTAATGAACTTTTTTAATATTGATGGACCGTTTCAAAGAATTGGAAGTTTTGTTTTTGATATTATTGTCTTAGGATTATTGTGGACACTTATTTCACTATGTGGTTTTGGCATAACTATAGGTGCTGTTACAACAGCTTTATACTCAAGCTGCTATATTGCTTTAGTAAAAGAGGAAGGATATGTAGTAAAAACATTTTTCATTACTCTAAAAAACAAATTTTTAAAATCTACTTTAGTATGGATAATCTTAGTTGTACTATATATTTTAATGTATTTCAACATAACTTCTATTACAAAAGGATTAATTGATATACAATGGTTATTGCCAATTTATTTTAGTATAACTATAGAATTATTTTTTATTACAGTGTATATTTTCCCCCTTATTTCTATGTCAGAATTAGGCATAAAAAAATTATTTAAGTATTCTTTTATACTAGCAAACAAACATCTACCATGGACTATATTATGTGCGGGATTATTTATACTATTATTTATTGCTGTTTTTTATATTAATCCACTTATTATAATGATTTTAATTGCAGTAGTATGTTATATAAATTCTAAAATATTAATAAAAAAAATAATATCTAGGTACGATACTACAATGTTCTAAAACATTATACTTTTAATATTATAACACTATTATCGTGTAGTGTTATAATATTATCTTATTTATCAAGCATTTCTCTAATTTTAATTGATAAATTATTTATACTTACTGGCTTATTAATAAATCCAACAACTTTTTCAGTAATTTCTTTTTCAATATTTTCAATTCCATATCCTGATAAAAAGCCAACTTTTATATTTTTATTAATTTGATATAACTTTTCAAATAATTCTTTACCACTAATACCAGGCATAACAATATCCAATAAAACCAAATTAATATCACTTATATGATTTTTATAATAATAAAGTGCTTCTTGTCCATCACCAAATGTTATTACCTCATAGCCTAAAATCTCTAACATTTCTTTTATCAATTCTCTAATTATAGGTTCATCATCAACAACCATAATTTTTTCTATACCATTAACTACTTTTTGTGATACAACTTCATTCAAGGAACAATTATCTGTAATTGGTAATTTAATTATAAAATCTGTTCCAACATCAACTATAGAATTTACACTAATACATCCACCATGATTTTTAATAATACTAAATACCATAGCAAGTCCCATTCCTGTTCCTTTTCCTATATCTTTTGTTGTAAAAAAAGGTTCAAATAAACGTTCTTTAACTTCACTAGTCATCCCTATTCCAGTATCTGTAACTGCAATAGCTATCCCTTGTATTTGTTCTTGTGGTTCTTCATCTCTCTCACACTCCATCCCTAGGATGTTATATGTTTCAATTGTAATTTCCCCACCTTTTTCTAATGCATCTCTAGCGTTAATACCTATGTTTAATAATGTATTTTGAATTTGGCTCTCATCACCTAATATCATATGTTTATCGGCATTTAAAGTAGTAGATATTTTTATTTTTTTATCAATGCTTCTTTCTAATATTTCAACAACACTTTTAATAATGCTATGAATGTCTATAGGTAACAATTCAAATTCCGACTCCCTAGAAAATGCAAGTAGACGTTTAACTAAAGCAGCTGAATTATCTGAACATTTTTGTATATGCTCAATATATTTTTTGCATTCAGAAAGTGTATAATCTTTAGCTTTAATAATTGATATTGCTCCACTTATTGCCATAAGCTGATTATTAAAATCATGCGCAATTCCTCCTGCTAATTGACCTATTGCTGTTAATTTTTCTGTTTGCCTTACCATATTTTCTAGATTTCTTTCATTAGTAACATCTCTAATTATAAGCAAAATTTGATTCTCTCCAAATTTATGCATTGATATCTCTAATATTTTACCTAAATATCTAGAATATTGCTCAATTCTATTATCACCATTTTTTAATATGTTATTAATTAATTCTATCCAGTATTTTTCGTTATGAATAATATCTAAAACAGTTTTTCCTTCTAAACTTTCTTCTTTAAGAATTTCTTTTAAAGAACTATTCGTCTCTACGCATATATAATTGCGAATATCATTATTATCTCCATATATAATTTGTAATCTTGCATATCCATTTACCATTGTTTCGAATAATGAACGATACCTTTTATCACTATTTAATAATTTTAATTCTGATTGTTTACGCTCCTCTATACATTGATTAATTCCCATAATTCTTTTAGGTGAACCTTCTTCATCCCATTCAATAACAGAACCTGTACCCATATACCATATATATTTACCTTTTATATCTCTTATTCTCCATTCACATGTATATTGTTTAGTATTATTTCTAAAATGTTCCTCTAATTTATTATGTATATTTAATCTATCCTCTTCTTTTATATACTCATAAAACATCTCTATTCTACCATTAAATTTTTCTCCATTATACCCTAATGAGATAGCAAACTTAGGATCAACATATACATCATTTTCATTAATATTCCAATCCCATCTATATAAATTAGCACTTCTTACTGCTTTTTTTAACGTTTCCTCTCGTTCATTAAATAGATAAATATGCTGAGAAACATCTTGAATTTGAGCAATGTATCCATCAGGTTTTTTAGTATTTTCCCCTAATAAATAAATATTTACCTCAAGATATTTTTTCCTTATACCATTCTCATATGTGTTTAACTTATCATTATGTATATCAAACCCAATGTTAAAGCTTATGTGTTCACCTTTCACTAAATTTTTAAGATTTGTTATTGATATATTAAATCTATCAAATAAATTGACTCCCATTATATCCTTTTCATCTAGAATTCCAAACATTTTTAAACATACAGTATTAATATAAGTTAGTTCACCATTTGAATTATAATATTCAATTCCAATAGAAGTTTTATTTAATATATTTATTATACTTTTATTATCAAATGCGCTTATATTTACTTTTAATATATATATTACTAAATATATAATTTCATATATAACATATGATAATTTGTTAACAGTACAAACATATTCATTAATTCCATATATTGCACATATTATATGAAATAAGACATTATGAATTCCCCATATAAGAAAAAAGACACCAAATACATAATTGCATATTTTTTTCGTAGTAATTAAATCTACTCCTAAATAAATAAAGAAAACTCCACTATATATAAGAAAAATAATCTTATAGTCTATTAAAAGTAAAATGTAAAATATAAAAACAAATGTAAAAACAGCAAAAATAAATTTCCATATTCTTATTCCTTTAATTGAAATAAATGTTTGCATACTATGTATAAGAAAAATAAAACTAATATTTAAAATAGCAATATTTATACAATTAGTAAACTGTAATTTATTATTTATCAATTTGACTACTATATATAGAGCAAATAATATCATAGACATCAAGTAGTTCTTTAAATAGATTTCTTTTTTCCTTCCGCTTATATACAGTTTTAAAGTTATTGCAATACAGACCAAACTTATACACATACAAAAAATATTAATAATGTTATTCACAATACCCACCTCAGTTTTTGCCTATAGAAAAGAAATTAAATTATTATCCATACAAAATTTTAGATTTAATTTTACTTTCTTATTTTCATTAAATTTTACAGTAATATTTTTATTTTTACATTTAATAACTTTTCCTTTGCCAAATCTTTTATGGTTTATTATCGTACCAACTTCAATACTTTCAATATAATAATCATGAATCTCCGTTAAAAATCTAGATTGTACTGCCGATTCATCATATCTATTCTTCAGATAGGATATAAACAAATAATCTTTTGCTCTTGTCATTCCAACATAAAATAATCTTCTTTCTTCTTCAATATCTTTATCTCTAATTGAACGCTCATGTGGTATTAAGCCTTCTACTACACCTACTATCCATACAACATTAAATTCTAATCCTTTTGAACTGTGCATAGTTGTTAGAGTCACAGCATCTTTATATATTTCGCTATGATTATTTTTTTCTTGCATCATATCCCTATACTCATCAATATGTTTGAACCATTCATCTATGGTTATATAATTTCTTGCACTTTCACCAATCTCATTTAAAATTTCTATTAAACCTTCAATTCCTATTTTTCGATATTCTGCATACCCTTGTAAATATTTATCATAGCCTATTGAATTTCTAATATATTTTATTATGTCATAGGGTTTACTTTTTTTCATTACTTGTATATGATATTGTAATTCATCTAATCTATTAAGCATCCATTGCTGTTTCTCATAATTTTTGTATAGTCCTTGCCATATATTTTCTGAGTATTTTTTTGAAATTTCTATTGCTACTTTACTTATATATCTTCTGGGTTTATTTATTATTCTAATTAATGCCTCAGTATTATTAATGTTTTGAGCAAGTTTCATATACGAAATAATATCCTTAGCTACCCAATGGTCATATATAATAGAAACTCTGTCTCTCACAACAAAAGGTATATTCATATCTAAAAACATATCAATTATTGCTCTTGATTGTATATTTGTTCTATATATAACTGCAATTTCTGATAAAGGTATTTTTTCTTTTTCACTTAAATTAATTATTTGCTCTACAACAAGTTTCGCTTCTTGTAATGCATCATTAGCTTGAATAATGATAGGCTGATTACCAAATATATTATTTGTGATCATGTTTTTAATATATCTTTTTTCATTATGTTTGATTACGCTTTTACTTAATTCAACTATTTTCTTAGTAGAACGATAATTATTATTTAGTATAATTTTTCGTGTATCCTGAAAATCCTTAGGAAAATTTAATAAAAATTCAGGTTTGGCCCCTCTAAAACTATAAATTGATTGGTCGTCATCTCCAACAATAAATAAATTATTATTAGGCTTTGCTAACAATTTTATAGTCTCATATTGAACTCTATTAATGTCTTGAAACTCATCAATTAATATGTACTTAAATTGTGACTGCCAATAACTAAGCAAGTCATTATTTTTCATTAATAAATAATAACATTTAACTAACATATCATCGAAATCAATCATCTTTTTTTCTCTTTTATACGCTTCATAAAGTCCATAAATATTATAAAAATCGTCATTAGAACAAGTAAGCGGGTTATAATAATTTATTTTAATTAGCTCGCTTTTAATAAGAGAAATTTCATTTATTATATCCTTAATGAATTCATTCTCATCTTCATATTCAATCTGTAGCTTCCTAACAATTTCTTTAAAAACATCTATTTTTTCATTTTCCATTAATATTTGACTAACATTCAAATCGTAATAACTCTTCAAAATACGAAAAAAAACAGAATGAAACGTACCAAACATTACTCTTTTACTATATTTATTATTTGATAAATTTTCAAATCTTTTTTCCATTGTTATAGCAGCTGCTTTTGTAAAAGTAATTACTAATATATTATTAGGATTAACGTTGTACTTTTCTATTAATTGGATAATTCTATGGGTGATAACCATTGTTTTACCAGAACCAGGTCCAGCTAATACCATCATTGGTCCTCTATTGTGGGCTATGGAAATTTTCTGGTTATCATTCAAATCATATTCCATACATTCCTCCATAGTTTCTTTTAATTATAATCTATTTAACTCTAACTCAATATTATTTTATACTAAATACTTTATCAATATCTTTAATAATATTAACATCAATTAACCCATTGTCCCCCATATTCTTTAATATTACCATGCTTTTTTCATGAGTAAGTCCTTTTCTATAAGGCCTTTCTTCCATTAATGCTTGATAAATATCTAAACACATTATAAGCCTTGAATTAAAATCCAGTTTATCCCCTGTAAGTCCAAAAGGATACCCGGATCCATCTAGTTTTTCATGATGATTACATGCCCATTCAGTAATATCTTCAAATCCTTTAATTTTTGATAAGCTAACTCTACTTAAGTATGTATGTTGTTTTATCAAATATAATTCTTCCTCATTTAATTCTCCTGGTTTATCTATTATATCATTACTAATAGCTAATTTACCTATATCATGTAAATTAGCTGCTATTTTCAGTTTTATTATTTCTTCTTTATCTTTCTTATAATAATTACCCATTATTTTAGCTTTATTCGCTAACCCCTGTGAATGTTTAAGCGTAAACTCCGATTTATTATCTATAATAAAAGAAAAAATTTCAGTGATTTTTTCTAAGTCATGCCAAGACATATCTAAATCAATATTAGGGAGCGTTATTCTTATTGCATTATTTATAAAATTATCATTCAAATCTAACCAAAAACAAGGTTTTTTACTAACTTCCATAAATGCATCAACAATCTTAGGTGAATAAAGTTTACTCGTATTATTTTTAATAAATGTATTTACCTTATTAATTTTATTATAATTAGTTGTCTTTAAATCAAATATGTTATCTAACTTATCCCCAATAAATATTAACTGAGACATCAAAGGTATATTGTCTCCTTTAATTTGAAAAAATCCTGTTCCATCATAATTTTCATGATGATACTTTATTACATTTGTTACATCTGTCAAAAATGGATAGTTTCGTATATTTTCTTCCCCTATAATACAATGTTCTTTTACATTTTCCAGTATTATCTTTCTCTTTTCTCTTTTCGCCTGTGATGCTAAATCAAGCATATATTTTGTTACTCCATTATCATGAAGTATAGCACATGCCACTAAATCAAATCGTTCTTCTTCTGACATTCCAAGATACTTACCAATTATATTGGCAATATAAGCTACTCGCTTTGAATGATTAGAAGTAACACCTAAAACATCCATCTCTACAAAATCCAACGTATATGATAAAGATAATAATAATCTATTTAAATTAATCTTCAATGTTACATCCTCCATTATTAGCTTGTTGTTAAGTATTACGCTTATTATAATTGTGCTGCATTCATCAACATAGGTACTATTTGTTTCTTTCTGGAGAATACATTAGGTAAAAATATACCAATATCTTCTTTTCTAATATTAAAAGCATTTTCTGCTATCCATCTTGCTTTTCCTACTGAAAGGATTTCTGTACCACCAACAACAATATCTGTAATCATAAGTACAGCCAGATCAAAATCTTCTTTTTTACACATTTCATTCATAACATTCATTATATCATCAAATATCTCATAAAACCCTACAAAATCACCTGTATTAATTTGTGCAATCATTACTTTATAGTTACCAAATGTAAATTTTTTCATATCTTTTCGAATAATTGTTTCTGGTTTTTCTTCATTAATAGATGAGCCTGCTGTAATTAATTTCATTCCATACTTTTGTATATTAACCTTAGCAATATTACTAAGTTTCTTTGCAATTCTTTTATCTTCATCTGTACAAGTTGGAGATCTAAATAATAGGGTATCTGATATTATTGCACTTAGCATTATACCTGCTATTTTTTTACTTATTGGTATATTATTTTCTTCATACATTTTGGCTATAATTGTACATGTACATCCTAATGGCTCTGTTCTAAAATAAAGTGGAGATATAGTCTGTACATTAGCCACTCTATGATGGTCTATAACCTCTACTATCTCTGCTTCATCTATACCTTCGATAGATTGATTTTTTTCATTATGATCCACCAATATAGCTTTCTTTTTATTAATATTTATTAAGTTACTTCGAGATATTGTACCCTTTATAAATCCTAGTTCATCTACAACGGGGAAACGTCTATGCTTAGAGGTTAACATATTATTTTTTACATCGTCTATAGTTTCATAAGTAACAAAATACTCCAATGAATCTTTTTTAACCATTGTTTTAATTGGAACACTATATCCTATTAGCTTTATTGACTCATATACATTATAATATGTTTGTAGGATAACTCCACCATAAGATTTATCAATTTGTAACTCTTTATTTTCACAGTTACAGAATATAATACAACAATTATTTGCTGAACACATTTCAAGTACATTATCATTATACTCAGTAATTAATATATCTTTTCTACTTAGTGTGATATTTTTATCTACTATATCTGATAGCAAATAAACATTACCTTCTATAATCTCATTTGAATATTCACCCAATACTATTTTAGCATCTAATTCTTTAACTATATTTTGAAACGGCGTGTTCAAATCTTTAAATAGAGATTTACTAGTCATTTCTAAATACGGCACAATATCAGAAATAGATACGATTCCAATTAGCCTTTCCTTCTCATCAACAACAGGTATAGAACGTCCAACTTTACTTATAATTTTTCCTAATGTATTTTTAAGTGTATCCGTCTCATAGGCAACTACACCTTTAGTTAATGTTAAATCAGATACTGTTGGTTTCAAATCCTTTAATAATATAGGAGCTTTTAAATCAAAGTATTCAAGAGCATACATTGTTTCTTTATTAACTTCTCCGAGTCTTGCAGCTATATAATTATTAAATCCTAGTTTCTTTTTAAGGTTTTCATATGCCAAAGCTCCACATATTGAATCAGTATCTGGATTCTTATGACCAAAAATATATATATTATCCATAATATCTCTTCTCTCTATTGTTGTTAGATTAATTCTACCAAATTACTTATTATTGGGCAAGTTAAAATAAAATATCCATTGGAAATACATCCCTTTTTTGTTATAATAGATTATACGTTAAAAAACAGGGGATGATATCATGTCAAGCTTTACTATAAGACAAATTAACACTACAGAATTAAAAGATGGAATGGTTCTTGCTGAAGATGTACTATATTCAAGAGGTTTATTATTATTTCCTAAAGATACAAAACTAACAGATAGACATTTATTAAAACTTAATTTATATAGTATTAGATCTGTATATATAAAAGATTTTTTTAATTATAAAGCAAATAATAACAATAACTTAACTCCTCAGCAAGCTAAAGTAAGACAAAGTTTTGTTAAATTTAGTAAAGAATATAAAATCAAAGAAACTAAAGTAAAAGAACAATTAAGTCAAATTAGCGATGGACATTCGGTTAAAATAACTGATTTATTTTCTATGAGTTCACAATTAGTCAATGATCTTGGGAATCAAAGTGACTTGTTCAGTCACTTATGTCATCTTAAGACTTCTGATGATTCTACTTATACTCATTGTCTTAATGTGTCTATGTTATGTAATATATTTGCACATTGGTTACACTTTGACCAACCACAAATAGAAGCTTTAACTGTTGCAGGTCTTCTTCATGATATAGGTAAAATTAAAATTTCTCCAGAAATTTTAAATAAACCTGGAAAGCTAACACAAGAAGAATTTGAGATAATTAAACAACATCCTAAAATTGGTTATGATATGGTTAAAGACAAAGACATTGATGAAGGTATAAAACAAGCAATACTTCTACATCACGAAAAAATGGATGGTACTGGATATCCAATTGGTTTAAGCTGGGATAAAATTCATCCTTATGCCAAAATAATATCCATTGTAGATATATATGACGCAATGACTGCAGAACGTACATATCACCATCGTTATTCTCCATTCAAAGTTATTAAAATATTTGAAGAAGAATGTTACGGTATACTCGATACCCATTACATGTATATCTTTCTAGAGCATATAGCTCATAATTATGTTGGTAGCATAGCAAAATTATCAACCGGTGAAGAATGTGAAATCAAATTTATTCACTCTAAATCTCCATCAAGACCTATTGTTCAAATAGATAATTCATTGCTAGATTTGAATCAAGAAAGTCACATTATGATAGAGGAAATATTATAACTCTAAGAAACTTAATTATTTTTAACGTAAATATGATGGGGCTATCGAATAATACTGATATCCCCACCATTTTATTTTTTATTTTCATTAACTTTAAATAATGAAACAATAACAGCAGCTAATACCCAAAAATAAACCACCATAAAAGGTAACTCAAAAATATTTTCTACAGTGTTTTGAATAAGCACACCACATAATCCAGAAAACACACCATACATTACAATCTTATCTTCTTTTACCGAAGCACCTAAAATATATCTATATAACTTATAAATAGTTGATATTATAAGAATAATAAAAGCCCCAAATCCTAGTATTCCAGATTCACAAAGTGTTTTTAAGTAATAATTATCCATATAATACGGACTTAAATTATGGTTAGTTGCTACAGCGCCACCATATCTTCCAATTCCTAAACCTAATATTTTTGATTCAGACCATTTTTCTATACTAGTATAATAACGATATAATCTTCCACCGTTTTTTGCCTTAGCGATATATTCCGGCGTAAATAAATAACTCACTCTTTTCCATAAGGAATTTATATTCATCATTGCAATTAAAATAATAGTAACAACAGGCATAATCATTCTTTTATTTATTAATATTAAAAATATAAGAATTGATAAAAAAGCTCCCATCCATGCTCCTCTAGAAAAAGTAAATAAAATACATAGACTCATAGTTAATGTAAAAATAACAGCTATTATTTTTTTAATAATATCTTTATTTGCAATAATCATTGAAAATGCAATAGGTATAAAATATATAAGTAAGCTACCTAATGCATTTGGACTTTTAGTAATTGAGTATACTCTAGTTGTAATTGTTTCTGTGCTATCTACCCAGTTACCAAGCATAGGAGCTTTTGTAATATACTGATAAATACCGTGCACTCCAATAAATCCAATACCAATTATAAATATCCATATTGTCCTGTAAATTACTTTTTTAGAATCAAGTAATTGCACCATTAAAAAAAACCATAACATATGTTGAACAACTGCTCTGTACCCTTCAATTCCTATATTTAAATTGGGTGAGTTTACAAAAACCAAAATTAAATATATTATAGCAAAAAAAATAAGTCCTATATCAATACATGTGAAAACATGTTTTTTATTAAAAAAGATTCTCCTACATACTAGCCAACCCAAAATTATAATAAACAATAATTCATCCCAAACACTAGCAAAAGAAGGAATGCTTTTTCTCATTATGTAATCTATAAAAATATATATAGCAATAACATAAGCAAAATTAAAATTCTTTATTACTTTACCTATATAGCTGTATGTAGTAATATTAGAATATAAACTATATACAAATTTAATAAATTTATTATTTTTACTAGAAATTAGACATTTAGAGTGTTTTGTTTCTGATTTAGTTATTATGAAAATTTTATGAGTCTTAATATCATATTTTTTATGTTTAATCAACGATGGTTTCATTACATAACTATAAGAACATATATTAATTAGTTTTACAATTAGAGTATATATATAACTCTCAGTTATTTTATTTCTTATAATATCCATATTATTACTCCATAATTTCTTTTATATCCATAATTTTGGTTGAAAGATTAGCTTTAGTGGTTGTCAAGAACATACTCTTACCAACTATTAACTCTTTTTTACCCATTTTAATTTTATTTCCCTTAATATCCACTTCTACATTTACTAATACTCTTGCTTTTTTGGTAAATGGGTGTGCCCCTACGACTATATTACCATTATTATCTGATTTAGCTATCATATTATCTACAATTTCAATTTTTTTTATCTCGCCATTAAGATAACTTTTATCTTCTGCAATCTTATCTCCAATGCTTAATGATTTTAAGTACTCTTCCCTATATGCATATGTCTCTAGTGTCATTTCTACTTTTGCTTTTTGACTTGTACCATTAAACACTTTTACATTACTTCCAGCAAATTTATTTATTACGCTAAATATAAGTACAACTACTAACACAATAAAAATCATATCTATAATATGAATTTTCCCAAAAATTTTACCTTGCTTATTACATAACTTCATGTTATTCTCCTTCATCAACTACTTACCTATCTCTATAATACATTAACAATTTTTCCTAACATTGTTATTTTATCTGTTCTTAACCAAAAAACTTCATTTGCTTTTATTGCTTGACCTCCTAAATCCATATATGGTCCATACCTATTAACACTAGCTTCAATAGTAACATAGACTCTTTTTATAGTAGGATTATTTACTGCATTTAAAACACCATCAATTGCAATTACTTGTTCATGATCAAACACTTCTACTTTTTTAATAATAGCATCTTGATATTTACCATCATCTAATAGTATATCATCAACTACAACTTTATTACTAAGTTCAGGCAAAATATTACCTGCTTCAAAAATGAAAGTAATTTTTTCTTTCCCAATCTTAAAATCTTCCTTCGAATTATCTTTGCTAAAGTATTTATAACATCCTATTATAATAATAGCCACTACAACAACTACAAT
Organism: Vallitalea sp.; assembly: GCA_025210235.1. Taxonomy (GTDB): domain Bacteria; phylum Bacillota; class Clostridia; order Lachnospirales; family Vallitaleaceae; genus Vallitalea. The sequence continues at coordinate 30,175 of JAOASG010000004.1, read as the reverse complement.
AATATCTATTGCATTAAATTTTCTTTTCATAATATTCTTCCTTTAATTATAGTATTAATATGTTTATTTCACAAAAAATATTTAGTTTTATGACTTACTATACAATAATCTTATCCATTAATTGTGATATAATTCACTATTACATATGCTAGATATATTTTACTTTGTTTATAATTTAATGTCAAGAAAAAGAGTACTATACTAACCTTAGATTAATAATGTAGCTTCCGAGTAGGGCTAATAAAAAAATTATCAACTTTATTAAACAAGTTATATTTAACATATACTCTTAAATCTTGTATATTGTCATATTGTTCTATTTTATTAACTTTATTATTAAGTATCTGTTCTATTTTACTCTTATCTTTAATATATATTACATTATTCATATGCTCTCTAAATATCCAATCTTCAGCAATGTATTGACTAGTAATTGCTATTTCATTAACATCTTCTGGTAAAATTACAATATCTTTATAATATCCTTTATTTTTCAGCCAATTAATTACTTTATGGTAACTATCTCTAATCTCTATTAAATACTTCTCTTCTTGGTTTATTCCATAAAAATATACGTTAGTAATAAGTGTATTTCCTTTCATTTCCTCATAAGTCTCACTAATTATATCTTCTTTAACTAATGATATAAGTTCTTTTAATTCTTCTGGTTCATTAATAGTTAACCCCATTTTCACATTATCAGGACATATTTTAGCATTATATATATCTTCTATACTTTTTCCAAATAAATCATTACTATCTACTTTCCATTCAACTGATCCATATATTGATTTAAAATATGATTGATAATCCTCTTCATTAATAGAGTATTCTCTCTTTATTTTTTTTCCATTTTTTAAATAATAAATTATTTTTATTTCTTTATTTCCTTCAATTCGATCACTTATAATTTGTTTATGTAAATTAATAATATCCTGTATATTCTCCTTTTCTTTACATATGTGTTTTTTATGATCTCTCCTATATATATTTGATGGGGAAAATTCAACACTTTTTACTTGACTAATTGATGGTATTCTAGTTTCATATCCCAATATATCCATATCAACTCCTAGTATTATTATTGATACGACTACAATGTAAACTAGTAATCCTTTATACTCTTTATGTACCTTTAATTTCTTTTGAAGTAATATCTCTGATATAAAATAACCTACTACTGAACCTACAATTCCTCCAACAAAAAATCTTAATAATGAATGGTTAGTTGAAAACCAATAGCTATAGGCAATTCCAGATAACAACATACAACAAAAAGTTACTCCGTATTTAAAGACCTTTTTTAAAGAGTTAATACATATAATATCGGTAATCTTTTCTAAGGGTCTTTTATTATAAAAATGTATTGCCAAAATATATAAAATAATAATACAAATAATGCATAATCCAAGACTAAATCCATCCATACTTGGCAGAAATAAAGGTGACATATAATCTACATTATCAGAAAAACTTCCCATTCCAAAAATAAAAAGAAGTAATAAATCTTCAATCGTTAAATATAACCCCATAGGTAATAATAATAATATACAAGTAACAATTAATTGACATACGGAAGTTCCAACAATTACTCCAACAAGTACTGAAGTGGTAAATATTATTAGTGAGTTAATAAAAACTCTAACAAACCAATTAATTATAATCATATTATTTATATTTTGTCCATCATTCATAGGCATTACTATGAAAATAACAATCGCTAGAGGAATGAATAACAAAACAATACCTGCTAAAATATGGCTATTTAATAATTGTATCCTATTATATGGATAACTATGTATTGTTGTATAAGACTTTTCTTTTCGCAAATATCGAAATAATAAAATAGCTATTATTATTGGATATGTTGACATTATAATATACATTTCATCATAGATATAAGAATTTCCTACAAATATATCTACTATACAAAGAATACGATCATCGTTTCCTAAAAGATTTTGCAAACATGGTAATGGTATCATCCAAAACAAATATATAGTATATATAATACCAACCCATCCATAAACTTTTAAATCATTAAAAAATATATTCTTACTAAAGGACAATTTCTTCAATTTCATATCCTACACCTCCCATTTCATATATAAATATTTCTTCTAATGTTAATGATAAAACATCAAAAATAAGTGGATGATATTTTTTTATATTTTTAATTGTTTCTTCTTTATTCCCTTTTAAAATAAGTATAAAAACATTTCCTCTTTTCTCTTTTTTTAATATTTCTACACCTTTAAAAACTTCTTTAGGAAATTCATCCTTAAATGCAACCTGAAGTTTATATATATTTGATTTTAAATCATCTAATTCTTTTTCCAGAAGTAATTTACCTTGATGCATAATGCCGATATGATCACATAAATCTTCTAACTCTCTTATATTATGAGAAGATACTAAAACAGTCATTTGTCTTTCAGCAACATCTTGTACTAATAAATTCCATACTTGTTTTCTTACAACTGGATCTAACCCATCCATTGGTTCATCTAAAATCATAACTTCTGGCATATACGATATACAAAGCCAAAAAGCTACTTGTTTTTTCATCCCTTTAGATAATTTATTAATCTTTTTATTTTCATCAATATTAAATACTTCTTTTAATTTTTCATATCTATCTCCATTCCAAGTAGTATAAGTTTTCTTATAGAATTCAGCCATTTTCTTAATAGAATAATGAGGATAAAAATATAAATCGTCGGGAATGTAAGCTAATACCCTTTTAACGTCATTATTCTCATATACACTATTATCTTTAATTAATATTTCTCCTTTATCTTGTTTATATACTCCTGTTAAATGTTTTATAAGTGTTGTTTTACCTACACCATTAGGTCCAACCAAACCATATATTGACCCCTTTTTAACATTTAAAGATATATCGTCTAAAGCTTTAAAAGATTCAAAGCTTTTACTTAGATGATTGACTTTAATCATTTTTTATCCCCCTTAATTAATCGATTATTAATTATCATTTCAAAAAAATCATTATTGATTTTCTTCATATATAATATTAATGGCATTAAATATAGTTTCTTTAGACATTCCCATATAATTAGCTTCTCTAATTATTTCGTTCAATTTATCTACTAATTCATCATATGTCTTTAATTTTGATGCTTCATTTATTGGCATAATAAAATTACCTCTTCCTCTAGCTGAATAAATATAACCTTGATTTTCTAACTCTTTATATGCTTTTTGAATTGTATTAGGATTTATTGTTAGCTGACTCGCAAGTTCCCTAACCGAGGGAAGTTTTTCATCTGGTTTTAATACTCCTGAAAAAATTAATTTTTTAATATTTTGTATCAATTGTTCATATATTGGTTCTCGACTTCTTAAGTCAATATGAATCATAATTTCCCTCCTATTTCAAATTGTACCAACTGTATTATATTATATAATACAGTTGGTACAATGTCAACAAAAACAACGGTTAATAACATATTAATTTGATTAGTTATTAACCGCTTACTATGTATCTATGATACAAAATACGTTAACCTTAATTTCAAATAAATAAAAAAAGGTCATAAATCCTAAATTATAAGATTTATGACTTACTATTCAAATATAATATTATACTAAAAAATTCTTTTTAAATAATTCTTCTACATCTTCACTTTCTAGTGTATCCATTATAGATATATTCACATCTTCTTTTGCTAGAAAATTATCTTCTAAATACTTATCAAGTAGTTCTCTTCCTTCCTTATTGTTATATAAAGTACATATTATTTCTCCATCATTATCACTAACAAATATATAATCTTCATTTACAAATAACTTTTCTAATCCTTCTGTAATGCTATCAAACTGATCGATAAAATTATCAAAAATAGCCATTATATCACTCCTAGCTTATTTATTAAATATCCATGAATTGTAATTATAGAATATGTTATTTTTTATTATAATATTCTTTAATAAGTTAAGAGATAGATTTTGTTAACATTGTACATCTATATAATATATGATAAAATTTTACTATATTTAAAGAAAAAGGTGAGAGAATGAAAAAAATATGTTTTTTTAACTTAAAAGGTGGCTGTGCAAAAACTACTTCTATTATTAATATTGTCTCATATTTAGCTATGAAAAATAATAAGATTCTTGTTGTAGACTGCGATATGCAAAGTAATTTAACCAGTTCACTTATAAATTATGATATGTATCGTCCTGGTATATTTCAAGTATTTACTGGAGAAAAAGATATTAACGAAGTCATTATAAGAGTAAAAGACAATATTGATTTACTCCCTTCAAGTCTTCTTATGTCAACTCTTGAACCTAGGATAAATGGTATATATGGAAGAGAATTTATTCTTCAACGAGCACTTAATAAACTACATAATAATTATGACTATATATTCTATGATAGTTCTCCTTCATTTAGCTTAGTAACAACAAATGCAATTGTTGCTTCTGATAATATTATTGTTCCTGTTCAAACCGAATACTTTGCTGTTGAAGGAGTTAAACTTTTATTAGAAACACTTAATTACATTAAAGAAGGTCTAAATATACAAACAGAATTAAAATATCTTTTTGCTACAATGCATGATACTAGAAATAACCTCAACACCATTCAGTATGAAAATCTAAAAAAAGTTTTTAAAGATAAGTTTTTAGATACATATATTAGAAAAAATGTAGCTTTAGCGGAATCACCAATATTTAAACAGTCCATATTTGAGTACAAACCACATTCTAATGGAGCTCATGATTACGAATTACTTATAAAAGAAATAGAAAGTAAAGGAGGATTCTAGATGAAAAAAGATGTTTTAAAAGATGCTTTAGGAAAACAAACCGAAAAAATAAAAACAGAACTACCTAAGATGAATTCAGAAGTTAAAAAAACAGAAGACATAAAAATCAAAAAAAATAATAACGATCTACCCTTTTATCTATTATAAATTAATAGATAATAATTCGAAAAGAGGATTATATTTATGAATAACAAATTATCTATTGGTGATATATCTAAACTATTTAACATATCTATTAAAACTCTAAGATATTATGATAAAATAGAATTATTTAAACCTATTGAAGTGAATAAAGACAATGGGTATAGATATTATTCGATAGAACAATTTGAACAATTAAACACTATTAACTATTTAAAATTTTTAGGTATACCTTTAAAAGACATAAAAAATTATTTAGAAGTTAGAAATCTTGATCATTTTATAAATATACTGGAATGTCAGAAAGATATATATATGAAAAAAATTGAACAATTGAAAATAATTATTAATAGATTTGATAATCAGATTAAAGAAATTGAGGAATCCAAAAAAATAAAGACAGAACAAGTAATAATAAAACAAATTGAAAAACGTAAAATTATTAGTTTAAATGAAAAAATAAAATGTAATTCTGAACTTGAAATATCTTTAAGAAAGCTAGAAAATATAGCTAATATTTCTTCTAGTATTATGATCGGCAGAGTAGGTCTTACTATAGATATAAATAATATAAAAAAGGGAGTCTTTAATAATTATAATTCAATTTTTATTTTATTAGAAGAAGATTTAAATAACTCATATGTCAAAACACTACCCAAAAGTCAATATGCTTGTATTTATTATAATGGCTGTGACCATAAGGAATCTAGCATACATTATAAAAGTATTTTATCATTTTTAGAGAAAAATAATTATCAAATTACTGGAGATGCTATCGAAAGAGTTATAATCAACCAATATAAATCAAATAATAAAGATGATTACCTTACAGAAATACAAATTCCAGTAAGAAAATAAGTTTTTTATAATATAAAGCTTGACTCTCCCCTTACTGGATAGTTTTTAATATATATAGATATTATTTTATTTTCAGGAGGTAATCATGCTAGGAACTATAGTTAATACAAGTACAATTATTATTGGTAGTTGCATTGGTTCTATATTAAAAAAGGGAATTAAAGAGAATTATAAGTCTATATTAACTCAATCAATAGGTTTAGTTGCAATTTCTTTAGGAATTTCATGGATAGTAACTAATATAAGCAAAAGTAATGAACCTCTATTGTTTATTATTAGTCTTGTTGTAGGTGGATTAATTGGTGAATTTATAAATATCGAAGGGAAAGTTGGCAAATTAAGTAGTCGATTTAGCGGTAATAAAGAAAATAATATAATTGAAGGCCTAACTACTGCTGTACTTCTTTTTTGTATAGGCACTATGTCCATTTTAGGTCCAATGGAAAGTGCATTAAAAAATGATAATACATTACTATTTATTAATGCACTACTTGACGGAATAACATCACTAATTTTAGCATCTACTTTTGGAATAGGTATAATACTTTCTGCAATAGTTTTATTTTTATGGCAAACATTAATTTACTTATCAGCTCAACTTATCGCTCCATTTGTAACAACTGAAATGTTAGGACAAATATCTATTATAGGAGGAATATTAATTTTTAGCACTGGAATCAATATTCTAGAAATCAAAAAAATAAAAACAATTAATTTATTACCAGCTTTAATTATTCCAGTACTTTATTACATATTACTCCCCGTTCTTAATCTTTTCCGCTAATTCATTTAAATACTCCCATCTATCCATCAACGTCTCAAGTTCAGATTCTAACTTATCTTTTTCATTGGTAAGCTCCTGTAACATTATAAAATCACTGCCTGCCTTACCAATCTTCTCTTCTACTTTATTAATTTTTTTCTCAACATTTTCTATGTTCTCATCAATCTTTTCATACTCGTTTTTTTCTTTATAAGTAAATTTTAATGCTCTTTGTTTATTCTTATAACTAGACTTTGCTTTTTCTTTTTGGGTAACTTTTGTTTTATTATTATCAATATGATTACTCCCTACAGTATTAGGGTTAATCTTAATATAGTTAGTATAATTGCCTGTAAATTGCTTCACTTCACCATCACCTATAAATACAAATAGCTTATCACATGTTTTGTCTAGAAAATATCTATCGTGAGATACAGTAATTACTGCACCTTCAAAGTTCTCAATATACTCTTCTAATATTGTAAGAGTCTGTACATCAAGATCATTTGTAGGTTCATCTAATAGAAGAATATTAGGATTTTTCATAAGTACTCTAAGCAAATATAACCTTCTTTTTTCTCCGCCGGATAATCGATTAATTATTGTGTATTGCATTTCCTTAGAAAACAAAAAACGTTCTAACATTTGAGAAGCTGTAATAATTTTATTATCTTTCGCGGTGATGTACTCTGCAACTTCTTGAATATAGTCAATAACTCTTAAATTTTCATCCATTTCAAAATTCTCTTGTGAATAATATCCAATAACTACTGTATCCCCGATTTCAATACTACCACTATCAGACTCTATCTTCCCATCAATTAAATTTAATAAAGTAGATTTTCCTTGACCATTAGCTCCTATAATGCCTACTCTATCATTTCTAAGAACAATGTATTTAAAGTCTTTTATAACATCATTTCCATCAAATTTCTTTGTAACGTTATTAATATTAATTATTTTTTTCCCTAATCTTCTTGAACCTACTGTAATTTCCATATTAGTATCTCTTAGGTTCACTTTTTCATCTTTTAGTTTTTCAAACCTATCTATTCTTGCCTTCTGTTTCGTTGATCTAGCTCTTGCTCCTGTTCGTATCCATTCTAATTCTGTTTTAAATAAATTTCTTCTCTTTAGTTCTTTATTAATAACTTCCTGCTCTCGTTCAGCCTTTTTTTCTAAAAACACGCTGTAATTACCTAGATAAGAATATAATTTTCCATTATCAAGTTCTAATATTCTATTCGTCACTCTATCAAGAAAATATCTATCATGAGTAATCATTAAAAGAGCACCTTTACAATTATTTAAATAATCCTCAAGCCACTCTATTAAAGTATCATCAATATGGTTAGTAGGTTCATCTAATATAAGCAAATCAGCAGGTTGTATTAAAGCCGCAGCAAGGGCTACTCTTTTTCTTTGTCCTCCTGATAAAACCCCCATTTTAGCTTCATAATTTCTAATACCTAACTTTGTTAAAATACGTTTTGCTTCACTTTCTATTTTCCAAGCATCAAGAGAATCCATCTCATTATTTATCTCATTTAATTGCTTTTGTAATACTTCATTATCATATTCCTTTTCTAACTTCTGAACAACTAACTCATACTTACGGATTAGTTTCATTACTTCACTGTCACCTTTAAATATTTGCTGTAATACCGTAGATTCACTATCAAAATAAGGATTTTGTGATAAATATTGAATTTTTGCATCCCTACTAGTAGTAACTTTTCCACTATCAAGGGATTCTATCCCTACTAAAGATTTAAGTAAAGTAGACTTACCTGTACCATTAACACCTATTAATCCTATCTTATCTCTATCATCAATCCCAAAGGAAATATCACTAAATAAAATTTTCTCCGAATAACTCTTACAAAGGTTTTCTGCTGACAATATATTCATCTTATGACCTACCCATCTATAAGTATTTAACCATATTAATTATATCATAAGTTAAAATATTCTCAACAAGATATACCAATTGAGTTATTAAAAAAGCTTTTATATAACCAATAATATTATGGTTATATAAAAGCTAACAACCTCTAGATACTCTAATATTTAAATTTAGTAATACTATTATTCATTTCTTCAGCTAAATTAGCTAGTGATTCACTAGAACTCGCTATTTCTTCCATAGAAGCTGTTTGCTGCTCAACTGAAGCAGATGCTTGCTGTGTACCAGCTGCATTTTCTTCTGAAATTGAAGATAAATTCTCAACCACATCTGTTATATTTACTTTTTTAGTATCCATTTTTTTGCTAGAATTATTTAATATTTCAATAGCATCTTTAGTCTTTTCTATCGCATCAGCAATGCCCTCAAATTTAATCTTAGTATTATCTACACTTTGGCTTTGTTTAGTAACAACTTCTAAAATTTCATGCATTGTAGTAACAGCATTATCTGTTTTATTTTTTAACTCATTAATAATAGTTGAAATTTCTTCGGTAAACTCATCTGATTGCTCAGCTAGTTTTCTAATTTCATCAGCTACTACTGCAAATCCTTTTCCTGCTTCTCCAGCCCTAGCCGCTTCAATGGCTGCATTTAATGCTAATAGATTCGTTTGATCTGCAATATTTTTAATCATTTGACTAGCTTGATATATTTTTTCTGCACTTTCATTTGTGTTAACAATTACATTATTAATTTCTTCTGTAGCTTTTTTATTAGTAACAGTTATTTCTACCAATTGATTTATATTATCCATTCCTTCTTCTTTTAACTGAATAACTTTATCTGTTGTCTCATTTAAATGAATTAATTCTTCCTCATTGTTTTCTATTAAAACTCCTAACTCAGTAATGTTATCTGCTGCATTTGAAGTATCCCTAGCTTGTTCACTAGCTCCTTTTGCAATATTTTCTATTGTTTTAGCAACTTCTTCAGAAGCTGTTGCAGATTGCTGACTAGTTGCTGTTAACTCCTCTGATGAGGATGCCACTTGTTGAGAAGTTAGAGAAATCTTTTTAATTAAATCGGTAAAATTTAATTGCATTTTAGCTATTGAATTAGCAATATTTCCAATTTCATCTTTTCTTTTTAAGTACTTTATAGCCTTAGATTTTTTATCAAAACTCAAATCATAATTTGATAATCTTTCAATTAATTTTGATAATACTCTTATTGGATCTGCAATCCTCTTAGAAATCATATAAATTACTATTATTAATATTAATAATCCTATGACCCCTATAATAATTAGTATTAAAATTAAGTCATCTGCTTGTTTTGTAATCTCTTCAAAAGATACAACAGTTTTAACACTCCATGGAGTCATTGTTCTACCAATATTTATCGGAATATATTGTATGTAGCTTTGTTTATTAGTCAATACTGACTTTTCTTTAACATTATAATATTCTCCACCACTTATTTTTGTTCTTGCTTTTTCTTTATCCTTCATATTAAGGTCAAACATATTAGACCCTATTGATTCTTTTACTTTATGTGTTACATATGTTCCATTGTTTGATACTATAACTCCATATCCATTTTCAAATAACTTAATTTCATTACTAATTAATTGTAACTTGTCCAAAGTTATATCAATACCGATAGCTCCTACAAATTTTTCACTAACTTTTATTGGGACTACAAGAGAGGTCATTAATACCTCTTCTCCATCTACTTCGTACTTAAAAGGATCTAATATAATCTCTTTATCAGCATTTTTAACTAAAGAATAATAATCACTCTTATCTGATAGATCATAGTCTATGCATGGAACATTAATAATATTATCATTCTTCCATAACCAATTAGGAATAAATCTACCTGTTTCATCGTGTCCTGAAGTATTCATATACTCATTATCTTTTCCATCTAAAGAATTAGGTTCCCACACAGTCCAAATACCTGAAACCCCTTTATTATCTTTTAGAGTACTCTTTAGCATGTTGTTTATACTTGATCTATCAATTAAGCTTTGTTTTTTTAATCCTTCCATGCTTTTTCCTAGAGTCCTTGCTATAAACATTGCTTTATTTAATTCTACTCCAACTTCATTTGAAGCTAATTCTCCTTGCAATTTAGAAGCATTATATGCATTGTTTAGAGAATTATCTCGTGATTGTGTACCTACAATAATAATAATTGCTAAAAGTATTGCTGAGACACTTATTGTAATATTTATCATCATTCTACTTTTAATTGATTTCATTTAAAGCCTCCTTAACTGTATTTTTTATAAGTAATTGTAAACAATATATTTTGTTCATTTTTTATTATAATTGTTCTAATTCCATAGAACAATTTAGTCTACACGTTGTATGCAAAAAAATAAAACCTTTTTTTACAATTACATATAATATTATGTTATATTTATTAAATTCTACATCTTTATATATTTTCCTTCCTTTATTTACATTTTTTACTTTATGAAATTAAATTAAGAAAGCCACCATTTTAATGGTGGCTAATAAATTATATTATTCTTTATACTTACTTTTTTTGTTATTATTATAATTACTATTATTCATATTATTTTCTTCCATATCATCGTTCATATTATTACTATACCTATTGTTATTCATATCTGTATCATATGTTTCTTTACTTTGATTATCATCCATATTATAACAATCTTGCATATTGTTTGATGAATTAGATTTTCTTCTTTTAGACATAATTGACCTCCTTTATTTTAGATGTTAGTTTAGCAATTTAAATAATTACAATAGTATTATTTGTTTATAATATTTTTTTATACATAAAAAATTATTTTTTTCACAGTAACATATAAAATTTATTTTATAGTCTAAGTCTATCATCTAACCAAAAAAAAAGTTTATTTCATAGCTAAAATTTGATATAATATATTAAATTACATTGTGATTTTTAAGTAGATATTAATTGAAAAGAGGTTTACAAATGAATTATATAAAAAAACGAATCAGCATATATGATGTTGAAGTTGGTATGGAATTAGCTAATGATGTTCTTACAGAAAATGGTTTAATTTTAATTCCTAGTAATTCAATTATTACACAAAATCACATTTTCAAAATGAATTTATATCAAATTATAAGCGTTGACATAAAAGAATATATTCCTCCAAGACAGTATGAGTTATTTGAAGAAGAAAATATTTTATATAATAAAAAATTTATTAAATTCAAAGACCGCTATGATGAAAATAGAAAAGAGTTAAAAAATCAATTAAATAATATTAGTGATGGAGGAAACATTAATATTGATGACCTCTTATATCTTAGCAAAGATTTACTAAGAACGTTAAAAACAAAAAGTGAATTATTTAATTATTTAAATCACCTTAAAAGCTTAGATGAATATACTTATTCTCATTCTCTAAATGTATCTATGCTTTGTAATATCTTTGGACAATGGTTACATCTGGATAAAAAAGAAATCGATAATTTAACTATAGCGGGCCTTTTGCATGATATTGGTAAATTATCAATTGATGTTGATATTATAAATAAACCCGGAAAACTTACAGATGAAGAATTTGCTATTATAAAAAAGCATCCAGAAATAGGATATAATCTTGTTAAAAATCTTAATATACCAGAAGAAATAAAACTAGGAATATTAATGCATCATGAAAAAATAGATGGATCAGGATATCCTTTCCATTTGAAAGATACTCAAATACATGATTTTGCCAAAATAATATCTATTGTAGATATTTATGATGCTATGACATCTGTAAGATCGTATCATAAAAAAACATCTCCTTTTAAAGTTATAAAATTATTTGAGCAAGAATCCTATGGATTACTTGATACTAAATATTTATTTATTTTTTTACAACACATTGCATATAATTATTTACATAGAGAAGTAAAATTAACTGATGGACAAATAGGTAAAATAATATTTATTCATCGTATGACGCCTTCTAAACCAATTGTGGATGTGGGTGAGGCTATAATAGATATGCAAGATGAAATGTCTTTAGATGTCGAAGAAATATTATAAAATCAACATTTTCACAAAGTATTTTTGTCTATAAAACATTTTTTTAAAATAATTTTAATAAAAATTTAATTTTATTGTTGAAATTATATAAGATATATACTATAATGTGAATATATGATTGTGTTGTATTTTCTTCTAAGAAGGCAATGCATATCATATACACTATATAACCCCTTATTAATTATTTATACTCCCCTCATCAAAATAACCACATGGTAACATGTGGTTATTTTATTATATACTAATTAATTCATTTCATTGTTCTTTATTTTTTTATTCACTTTAAAACTAAAAAAATATACCAAAACCTATTTTTCTTTTTATTTACTAGTATAATAAGAAGTGGTTTTTTTTGTTTGTTTATTTCTTTTTTTCTAGCATATATTATTTATATAGAGAATTTCATAAATACTTCTAATTAGGTTATTATTAAATATAAAAAATATAATATAGAAGTTTTAATATAAGTTAATAAAATTAAAAGGAATGAGTTATATGACTAATATTATTAGTGAAGTGGAATTAGAAAACAAACTTAATGAATTTAGAGATATACTTATTAATTATGATTACTCTGAAATAGATAATATTATTTTTTTTGATATTAATTCACTTAATTACTATATAGAAAACAATAAAGAAAATCCATTTGAAAAACAGTATGATGCAATAGAAAAAATACTTAACAGTATTTATATTTACTTGCCATGTAGTATTTCTGATGATACTATTAATGTAATTTCAAAAATTTTGAACGTAAAATATGGTGATGAAACACTAGTTAAACAAAATCTACTTTTTAACATAAAATTGGAATTTATTGAAATGGTAAAAAATATATCATCTGAAGAAGAATGGCAAAACTTAGTTTTACTATGTAAAAAAATAAGAACCACAAAAGAAAAATTAGAGAGGAAAGAACTGGATTATGACTATTTGGGGAGATAAACCATATTATTCATTAAATTACTATTTAAAAGAGTTATACGGAGAAAAAATATATAAAATTGCATTAGATGGAGGTTTTACATGTCCTAATAGAGATGGTAAAATTGACACAAGAGGTTGTATTTTCTGTAGTAGTGGGGGGTCTGGTGATTTTGCTTCATCTAAATCTCTTTCTATTTATGATCAAATTGAAGAAGGAAAAAAAAGACTTTCCTCTAAAAAAACAGGCACAAAATATATAGCATATTTTCAAGCTTATACAAATACTTATGCCTCTATAGAGTGTTTAAACTCAATATATAAACAAGCAATTTCTCATCCTGATATCATTGGCATATCTATAGCCACAAGACCTGATTGTTTAAATAATGAAGTTATTAAATTATTGACATCTATTAATAAATATAAGAAGGTATGGATTGAACTTGGTTTACAAACTATTCATCCTTCATCAGCATCATTTATTAGAAGAGGCTATGAATTAGAATGCTTTAATGAAGCAGTAACTAAACTAAATAACTGTAATATAGATATAATTGTTCATCTTATTTTAGGACTACCTTATGAAAGTAAAAAACAGATTCTTGAATCAGTCAAATATATAACAAGCAAGAAAATCCAAGGTATTAAACTTCAATTGCTCCATATATTAAAAGATACTGATTTAGCAGATTATTACACTAACAATTCATTTAGTATATTAAACATGGAAGATTATATAGATACTGTCATTTCATGTATTGAAATTATTCCCCAAAATATTGTTATACATAGAATTACAGGAGATGGACCAAAAAAACTTTTAATTGCACCATTGTGGAGTGGAAATAAAAAAGTAGTTTTAAATAATATAATTAAAGAATTTAAGATACGTGATACATGGCAAGGTAAATACTATGTTCAAGCCCAATAAAAATTTTTCATAGTTATTTTTTGTTTAGAGCTATTGTTTATTTTTATGTTTTGCTATACAATATATATTAATATAAAGTATTATATATTTAACCAACCACAATATATAGTGTTATAACTAATTATTAATATTATTAACGTTGGTTATAGGAGGTTTTTATGAAGGGTTCAAATCATGAGTTAAGTGTTAACAAATTAATTGTTTTATATATGATAGAAAAAATCGATATTCCCATGTCCTACACCCGGATTTCTGAATTTGTGTTAGCACATGAATATATGAATTATTTTTCATTGCAACAATATTTATCAGAATTAGTAGAAACTAATTTACTAATTACTAATGTCAAAAGCCATTCTACAAACTATTCTATTACTGATGATGGTAAAAAAACATTAGAGTATTTTGAGAATAGAATACCTGAAAGTATACGTTTAGAAATTGTTGGATATTTAAAAGAAAAAAAAATCCAATTAAAAAATGACTTTGAAATAACAGCTGAATATTTTCCTAAAAAAAATGGAGAGTATGTTGTTACATGTGTTGCTAAAGAAAAAAAAGAACTACTCATGGAACTGCAATTAGCTGTAGTCTCTAAAGAACAAGCTCTTAAGATATGTAATAATTGGAAAAAAAACCCTCATATTTTTTATAGTAAAGTTCTTGGAGAACTTATGAAATAAGATAAACTCCCAATTGGTAATTATACTTAATTGGGAGCTTTTTATTATCTATTTGTTAATAACCTCTTCTATCATTTCCCATATCTTTTCTTTTCCTTGCTTTGTTGATGCTGAGAAAGGTATAATTCTATTTCTGTCTTTTACGTTTAGAGCTTTTTTGATTACACTAACGTGTTTGTCAATCTGACTTCGTTTTATTTTATCTAATTTTGTTGCAATAACAATTGGTTCAAATCCATTATATACTATCCAATCATATAGCATCTTATCATGATTACCTGGTTCATGTCGAATATCTACTAACAATATTACTTGTTTTAGTTGCTGTCTTTTATTAAGATATCTCTCAATAAACTTACCCCAACGCTCACGTTCTTTTTTTGAAACCTTAGCATAGCCATATCCAGGTAAATCTACAAAATAGAGCTGATCTTCTATATTATAGAAATTGATTGTTTGTGTTTTGCCTGGTTGTGATGATGTTCTTGCATAGGATTTTCTATTAATTAATGCATTAATTAATGATGACTTTCCTACATTTGATTTCCCTGCAAAAGCTATTTCAATTAATCCAGTATTGGGAAATTGCGAAGTATTACCGGAAACAACTTCCAAATTAACATTATTTACATTCATATTATGCCCTACTTTCATCTAGAATAACTGCTTCTTTTATCACTTCATCCATATTACTAACATATACAACTTCTAATCCTCTTGTAATCTCTTTTTCAATTTCTGAAATATTCTTAGTATTATCTTTTGGAATTAACACTTTTTTAATTCCTGCTCTTTTAGCTGCTAGTAATTTTTCCTTTAATCCACCTATAGGAAGTACTCTTCCTCTTAAAGTAATTTCCCCAGTCATTGCAACATCATTTTTAACAGGTTTATTAGTTAGTGCAGAAATCATTGCTGTTGCCATTGTAATTCCTGCAGATGGTCCATCTTTTGGAACTGCACCTTCTGGTATGTGAATATGAATATCTACTTTTTTATAAAATTCTTCCTCTATACCTAATTCTTTTGTTTTAGAACGTATATAGCTAATACCAGCTTTTGCTGATTCTTTCATAACATCTCCTAATTGTCCTGTTAATTCAAATTTTCCTGAACCTTTCATGGTATTTACCTCTATTGAAAGTGTATCTCCTCCAACAGATGTCCATGCCAATCCTCTTACAACCCCCACTTGTGATTTATCAGCAATCATATCAAATGTATATACTGGTATCCCTAAATACTTTTCTAAATTCTGTTCTGTAATTTTTATAGTGGATTTATTATTTACTAATACTTCCTTGGCAGCTTTTCTACATATTTCTCCGATTTTTCTCTCTAAGTTTCTTACTCCAGCTTCTTTAGTATAACTATCTATTATCTTTCTTAGTGCATTTTTGCTTATTGTCAATTGGCCTTCTTTTAAGCCATGTTTCTCCAATTGCTTTATAATTAAATGCCTCCTAGCAATATGCATTTTTTCATTGGCTGTATAGCTAGTTACAGGTATTAATTCTAACCTATCTAATAACGGCTTAGGTATAGTCTGAACGCTATTAGCCGTTGCAATAAATAATACATCCGATAAATTTACAGGTAACTCAATATAATGATCTCTAAACTTATTGTTTTGTTCAGAGTCCAAAACTTCTAATAAAGCAGCCGATGGATCACCTCGAAAATCAGAACTCATTTTATCAATCTCATCAAATAACATAAGTGGGTTACTAGAACCTGCTTGTTTTAATCCATTAACAATACGTCCTGGCATAGCACCTATATAAGTTCGTCTATGTCCACGAATTTCTGCCTCATCTCTTATCCCACCTAAAGAAATTCTTACATAATTTCGATTTAGAGCATTTGCTATAGACTTAGCTATAGATGTCTTTCCAGTACCTGGAGGACCAATTAAACATATAATTGGACTATCAGTTTTACTTGATAATTTTCTCACTGCAAGATGTTCTAGTACCCTTTCTTTTACCTTTTTAAGTCCATAATGATCTCTATCTAATATTTCTTCTCCTTTAGCAATATCAGTAGATTCTTTTGTCTTATGATTCCAAGGTAATTCTAAAAGACATTCAATATAATTTCTTACAACAACGCCTTCAGAAGAACCACTAGGTATTTTTTTTATTCTTTCTATCTCTTTTTCAATTTTATCTTTTACTTTTTTAGGAGCTTTTAATTTTTTAAGCTGTTTTATATACTTGTCTATCTCTTCACCTAGACCATATTTATCCCCTAATTCATTTTGAATTACTTTTAATTGTTCTCTTAGATAATATTCTTTTTGATTTTTGTCTATTTTTTGTTTTACTTGAAGTTGGATGTCTTTCTTTATTTTACTAAGTTCTATTTCACGTTTTAAAATAGAAATAGTTAATTCTAATCTCCTAGCTGGATCAGCCTCTCCTAATATTAACTGCTTATCTTCAAGGGAAACATTAATATTTGCTGCAATACTATCAGCAAGTTTTCCAATATCTCTAATCGCTAACATATTCTTAATAGTTTCTGTAGAATAACCTGGGTTAACCTTAGAATACTCTTCTAAACTTTCAAACGTGATTCTAAGTAATGCCTCCTCTTGTTCTTCACTTATACTACTATTTTCAGTATCCATTTTTCTGACTTCTGTCATAATATAAGGATCTTCACTAATAAAATTTTGTATTTCTCCTCGTTCTAATCCTTCAACTAGTACTCTTATTATATTACCAGGAAGTTTAATAAGCTGTTTAATCTTAGATATTGTTCCTATATTATATAAATTATCTATTGTAGGTTCTTCATCACTTGCATCTTTTTGAGCAACTAGAAATATTAATTGTTCATTTGTCATTGCCTCTTCTAGAGCATTAACAGATTTTTTTCTTTTTACATCAAAATGTATAATCATATCTGGTAATATATTAATGCCTCTTAGCGCCAATAAAGGAATCTTTATCACTGTATCTTCCATCTCTATGTAATTCACTCCTTATATAATAAAGCTATTTTAGTAATTGCAAAAACCCCCCTATTAGCAGGGGGGTAAATTTAGGACTAATCCTAAGCAGTTTCATTTTCATTTTTACGCTTTGTTCTCTTTTTTGCTACTGGCTTTTTTATTGATTGTATATTCTCATTAATAATTAAGTTAGGTTTTTCATTATTTTCTATAGATGTTTTAGTAATTATGCATTTTTCAATATTATTATTAGAAGGTATTTCATACATAATATCTGTCATTAATTCCTCTAATATTGCTCTTAGTCCTCTTGCCCCTGTTTTACGTTCAAGAGATTTCTTAGCTATTGATATTAGTGCATCCTCTTCAAATTCTAGTTCTACATCATCCATTTCAAATAATGTTTTATATTGTTTTACTAAAGAATTCTTAGGTTTTACTAGTATATCTACCAAAGCTTCTTCTGTAAGATTATTAAGAGTTACATTAACAGGTATACGTCCAACAAATTCAGGTATTAATCCAAATTTTATTAAGTCTTGAGGTAATAATTCTTTTAATACATGACCAATTTGTTGATTCTTAATATTTTCTACTGTTGCTCCAAATCCCATAGATTTTTCACCAATACGTTGTTGTATTGTCTTTTCTAATCCATCAAAAGCTCCTGCACAAATAAATAATATATTTGTAGTATCTATTTGTATAAATTCTTGATGTGGATGTTTCCTTCCACCTTGTGGAGGAACTGAAGCAATTGTACCTTCTAATATTTTTAATAATGCCTGCTGTACACCCTCTCCACTTACATCTCTTGTAATAGAAGGATTATCAGATTTTCTGGCAATTTTATCAATTTCATCAATATAAATTATACCTTGTTCAGCCTTTTCAATATCAAAATCTGCTGCTTGAATTAATCGAAGTAATATGTTTTCAACATCTTCACCAACATATCCTGCTTCAGTTAATGAAGTAGCATCTGCAATAGCGAAAGGTACCCCTAACATTTTTGCTAATGTCTGAGCCATATATGTTTTACCTGAACCTGTTGGTCCAACCATAAGAATGTTACTTTTTTGAAGTTCTACATCCTCATTCTTAAAATCACTTCTTATTCTCTTATAATGATTATACACAGCTACAGATAATGTTTTTTTGGCATCTTCTTGACCTATAACATATTCGTCTAGAAATGTCTTTATTTCGCTTGGCTTAGGTATATTTTCTAGATCTTGTGTTTCTTTATAGTCTTGAAATTCCTCTTCAATAATCTCTGCACACAATTCAATACACTCATCACATATATATACGTTTGGACCTGCAATAAGTTTTCTTACTTGATCCTGCGTTTTATGACAAAATGAACATCTAAGTTGTTTTTTATCATCGTATTTATTTGCCATTGCTACACCTACTTTCGGTTATCTTTTTTCGAATACTTTATCTATTAGACCATATTTCATAGCAGCCTCTGCTGTCATAAAGTTGTCTCTATCAGTATCCTTTTCAATAACTTCTAATGGCTGACCTGTTTTTTCACTTAATATAGTATTAAGTTTTTGTCTAATTGCAATTATTCTATCAGCATGTATTTTTATATCAACCGCTTGACCTTGAGTACCTCCAAGTGGTTGATGAATCATTATCTCAGCGTTTGGTAAAGCAAATCTTTTGCCTTTTGCGCCACCAGCAAGTAAGAATGCTCCCATACTCGCAGCCATTCCAATACAGATAGTTGATACATCAGGTTTAATGTAATTCATAGTATCATATATAGCCATACCTGCAGTTATTGAGCCTCCTGGGCTATTTATATATAAATGAATGTCCTTATCTGGGTCTTCAGCTTCTAAAAAGAGTAATTGAGCCACAACTAAACTAGCAGTTGCATCATTTACTTCTTCTCCTAAGAAAATAATTCTTTCTTTTAAAAGTCTCGAAAAAATATCGTATGATCTTTCCCCTCTACTAGTTTGTTCTACAACATAAGGCACTAAACTCATATTAATTATCCTCCTTTACCTTTTTATCATACGCAAATAATGTACTTATTATTACACTTCTTTAGCTTGTTGTACGATAAAATCAAGTGCTTTTTGATTTTTTATATCACCTTTAATACTTTCTTTTTCTTCGTCTCCCATAGTTTCTGCTATTTTATCATATTCCATATTGTACATTGTAGCCATTTTTTCTAATTCTTCTTTTAGGTCTTCATCTGAAACATCAATATTTTCAGTTTTTGAAATAGCTTCTAGTACTAATCTGCTTTTAATTCTTTTTTCTGCATCAGTTTTCATGTTTTCTTTTAATGTTGCCATATTTTGTCCTGTAAATCCAAAATATTGTTCAAGTGATAATCCTTGATACTGTAATCTATAAGCAAAATCATTAGTCATATTTTCTGCTTCTAAGTCAATCATTGCATCTGCAATTTCCATACTAGCATTTTCTACAGCCTTATCAACAAGATCTTGTTGTTTTTTACTCTTAGCTTGATTTTCTTTTTGCTCTAAAAGTTTTGCCTTAATATCTTCTTTATATTCAACAAGTGTATCAAATTCTGAAACATCCATTGCAAATTCGTCGTCAACCTCTGGTAATTCTTTGCATTTGATTTCATTTACTTTAACTTTAAATAAAGCTGGTTTTCCTTGTAAATCTTCTTGTTGATAATCTTCTGGGAAAGTTACATTAACTTCTACTTCTTCACCAATATTTTTTCCAATTAATTGATCTTCAAAAGTATCAATAAAAGAATGAGATCCAATTGTTAAAGAATAATTTTCTGCTTTACCACCTTCAAAAGGTTCTCCATCTACGAATCCTTCAAAATCGATAATAATTTGATCCTTATCTTCTACAGCTCTATCTGTCACATCGATAAGTCTTGAATTTTGATCTCTAACTTTTTCAATTTCTGCTGTAATATCTTCTTCAGTAACTTCAATTTCAGTTTTTTCAACTTCTAAACCTTTATACTCACCAAGAGTAACTTCTGGTTTAACAGCAACTTCCGCAGTAAAGATCATTGATTTGCCTTTTTCAACTTGTTGTACATCAACTTCTGGTCTTGAAACAACTTGTAAATCGTTTTCTTCTATAGCTTTATCATATGCATCTGGAATTATATAGTTGACAGCATCCTCATAAAAAACTTCTGCACCATAAGTCTTTTCAACTAATTGTCTTGGTACTTTACCTTTTCTAAAACCTGGAACTGTAATATTTTTTTTGTTCTTATTGTATGCATGCTTCATGCCTTCTTCAAAGCGTTCAGCCTCAACTTCAATAGTTAATTTTACCATGCTTTTTTCTAGTGTCTCTACTTTTACGTTCATTAAAATTGTTCCTCCTTAATTTATATAATAGGAAAGTAATTCTTCCCTTTTGTCATTCTTAAAACTATATCAAAAAAACTTAATATTTTCTACATATATATAAAAGGGCATAGCTATTCCTATTTAACCATTTGTATATTATACCATAGTGATTATGATAAATCTACAGTTATTTAGCATAAAATCAGAGTAAGCACATTGAAATTTATTTTAACTAAAATTCAACAAGGAATATTCATTAATAATATTAAAAAGCTGGCATTTACGAAAAAGATATCAAAAAAATAAAAATCCCAGAATTATTATCTAGGATTTTAATTATTGTATCAAGTATTAAATTATTTGATAAATTAATAAGAACCACCTGACATAGTTTGTTCTTGTCTTTCTATCATTCTTTTAACCATTTCTCCACCAACTGAGCCAGCTTGAGCAGATGTTAAATCACCATTATAACCTTGTTTTAAGTTAACACCTATTTCACTTGCAATTTCATATTTAAACTTATTAAGTGCTTCTGTTGCTTGCTTATTATATGCCATTTATAATCACCTCCGTAATTATAGTATTAACCATATTAATAATTTTACTATGGTATTTGTAGCCATTAAAAATCCAATTATTACATATGATTTTAAATTAAATATACGATATAATTTGTTATATAGTAATTATACATAAATGTTTAATTTAACTTTTTAAGCTTGTATTTAATACTATGTTTGCTAAAAAGTTTAAGCATATTATTTTCACTTTTTTAGGAGGTTACAAATGAATACATATTTAGAATATTTTAATAATACTCTATCCCCAAAATTACAAAAAATTGATTTATATTTAAAAACTGAAGAGAAAAAAATAATAGACATTGATACTGTCTCAGATCTTCTAGAATTATCTCATTCTGAAATCAAAAAAATAATTCGTAATAATGATATCGATAATATTACTAAACATTCCTTTATTATTATTATGTACTATGGTAGTAGTGATATATGTAAGCTCTTTTCAAGAGAAATTAATAGCAAAGTCCCAAATCATTATAGTGCATCAGATATATCTTATATTTATCAAATTCCCTATGAAAATGTTTTACGTGCTATAGAAGAAGCTAGTATTAGAAATATTACTTCAAAGAACATTAATAAATTATTTTCTTACATATATATTTAAATAATTTAAACTTAGCAATACAAAAAACAATTCTAAACATACAGAAGCACAAGTTTAATTAAATAATATTATAAAAATAATAGGTCACTGAAAAATGTTTATAATTTCTCAGCGACCTATTATTTAATTTATGTTTGTAATTAACTCAACTTTCCCACATTTAATTTAATGCAGATAAAATAAGCGTTATAGGTTTAGTTTGCAGAATAAATATATAGAAGAAACACCTATATTTTTATTCTACAAAGTCTTATAATTAGCTTATCTGCATAGAATATTAATGTGGAAAAATTTAGTAATTAATAATTATTAAAATCTAAAATACAATTTTGCAAAGAGAAAAAAAATAATAATTATTACTATTGCAAATGGAAAAATTGTAGTAAAAGCGGCTATCATTATTGCCATAAAATCCCCTTTTTCTAACCTTTCACCATTTAATATTTTTTCTTTTTTAGCTTTTTTATCTAATTTATTATTTTCCTTTTTCTCCACTTATTTCAGCTCCTTTATAATGGCAAGCAACAAATCTACCTTTAGAAACTTCTTCCCAAGCTGGAACTTGTTCTCTACATTTTTCTGTTGCTATAGGACATCTTGTATGGAACTTACAACCTGTAGGTGGGGTTACATTAGAAGGTATATCACCTTTTAATAGTATCCTCTTTTTACTTCTTGCTAATTTTAGATCTGTTACAGGAATTGCTGATAATAGAGCTTTAGTGTATGGATGTAGTGGGTTTGCATATAACTCTTCTTTTGGTGCTAATTCCACAAAATTTCCTAAATACATAACACCTATTCTATCACTAATATGTTTTACAACACTTAAATCATGTGATATGAATAAGTATGCCATTCCATATTTCTTTTTCAAATCATCTAATAAATTAATAACCTGTGACTGTATTGATACATCAAGTGCAGATACAGCTTCATCACATACTACAAATTTAGGTCTTAGTGCTAATGCTCTTGCGATACCAATTCTCTGTCTTTGTCCTCCAGAAAATTCATGAGGATATCTATGGATCATGTAATTATCAAGTCCACATGTTTCCATTGTCTCCATAACATATTCTTCTAATTCTTTTGATTTATTTTTAAATATTTTATGTGCAACTAAAGCTTCTCCAATTATTTGTCCAACTGTCATTCTTGGATTTAATGAAGAATATGGGTCTTGAAAAATCAATTGCATTTCTTTTCTAAGTGGTAACATTTTTTTTGTTGAATAATTTGTTATATCTTGATCTTTATATATTATTGCACCATCAGTTGGATTATATAATTTAAGAATAGTTCTTCCTAAAGTAGATTTACCACATCCAGATTCTCCAACTAATCCAAGTGTCTCACCTTCATAAACTTGTAAATCTATCCCATCTACAGCTTTAACTGCCATTGGTTCTTTTTTCTCATTCTTATCACCAGTAGGGAAATGTAACTTTAATCCCTTAGTTTCTACAATTGTATTTCTAGACATTACCCTCCCTCCTTTCTGGATAAAAACATCTAACGTAATGATTATCTTCTACTATACTTAATTCTGGCTTTTCATTTTTACACTTTTCTGTTGCATATTTACATCTAGGAGCAAATCTACATCCCTTTGGTAAGTTCAAAGGATGAGGAACACTACCTTCTATTTGATCAAGTCTTTCAACATTCTCGTCTAATTTAGGAATTGATCTAAGTAATCCTCCAGTATATGGATGTTCATATTTTTTATTTCCAAATATCTTTTCTACTGGCGCTCTTTCAACTACTTGACCACAATACATAACAACAACATCATCTGCAAGTTCAGCAACAACACCTAAATCGTGTGTTATAAACATAATAGCAGTATTTAATGTTTCTTTCAAGTCATTCATTAACTTAAATATCTGTGCTTGAATGGTAACATCTAATGCAGTAGTTGGTTCATCTGCAATAAGTAGCTTTGGTTTACAAGCTAGAGCCATAGCAATCATAACTCTTTGACGCATTCCTCCTGAAAACTCATGAGGGTAACAGTGAATAACTCTTTCTGGAGTAGGAATTTTTACGCTTCTAAGTAAATCAATAGCTTTTAACCAAGCATCATGTTTAGATAAATTTTGATGTAACATTAGAGGTTCACTTAATTGTTTCCCTATTCTAAGTACAGGATTAAGAGAAGTCATAGGTTCTTGAAATATCATAGATATTTGGTTTCCTCTGATTTTTCTTAATTCTTTTGTTCCACCTTTTAATAAATCTTTACCTTCAAATAGTATTTCTCCTTCAACAATCTTTCCTGGATTCTCAAGTAAGTTAAGTATACTTAACGCAGTAACTGATTTCCCACTACCTGATTCACCAACTATACCAAGAGTTTTTCCTTCTTCTATTTTCAAATCAACACCATTAACAGCTTTTACTACACCTTTATTAGTATAAAAATATGTGCATAAATTATTAACTTCTAACACGTTGCTCATTTTTTGCACCTCCATCTGTTTTACTAAATACTTTTCCAAATATCTTACCGAAAAAGCTTTCTTTCTTAATTATCTCAGACTTTGGATCAACAGCATCTCTAAGTCCTTCACCAATTAAATTAACACTCATTACTAATAGGAAAAGTAATACTCCTGGGAATACCCATAGCCACCAGTAATTTCTCATTACAATTGATGTTGAAGCTCTTTGAAGAAGTCCTCCCCACGTAGCATCAGGCTCTGTAACTGAAAGTCCTAAAAAAGATAGTGCTGCTTCTGACATAATAGCACCAGCAAAAGTAATAGTTGCAGATACGATTACATAAGCAATAACATTTGGAATAAGGTGTCTTGTTATTTGATGTCTTGTTGAAATTCCTAAAACTCTTGTTGCAGTCATAAATTCTTGTTCTTTTAATGATAAAATTTGTCCACGAACCATTCTGGCTAACCCTGGCCAACTTAAAAGACCGATTATAAATATCATTATGAATAATTTTGTTTTTGGTTCGTATTCAGAAAAAATTGCTGAAATAGAAATTGCTATTGCTAAAAATGGGAAAGAAGATACTATTTCTGTAACACGCATTAACAATACGTCTACTATACCTCCAAAATATCCTGAAATTGCACCAATAATAATACCGATTAAAACTGTCACTACTGTAGCAAGTATTGCTACTTCTATTGCAATATATCCACCTGTTAGAACTCTAAAGAAATAATCCCTTCCGTATTTATCTGTACCAAATAAGAATTCTCCATTAGGTGGCTGATATTTTCCTCCACTCATATTTGACAAATCACCAAAATCGTAATTTGTCACAGTTGTATAAATCTTAAATCCTACTACAAGAATAAGAATAAAAAGAAATATCCAAAAACCTACCATAGCAAGTTTATTAGATCTAAACTTCTTAACCATTAACCGAGTAGGAGAAATTATTTTTTCTTCAGTTTTCACTTTGTTATTTGCCATTATTTTTTCCCTCCTTCTCTTATTCTTGGATCTGCTAATGCATAACCAATATCTTGTAGTAAATTCCCTATTAAAGTTAATAATGCAAAGAATATAAGCGTAACAATAAGTACACTTCTATCTTTAAAGTCATAAGCCTGTCTCATAAGACTTCCTATACCTGGCCAAACAAATATGTTTTCTACTATAATAGATCCTGCAAATAATGCTGGAATATAAAATCCTAATAACGTAATTATAGGAATAAGTGCATTTTTAAAAGCATGCCTATATATAACTACTTTTTCTGAAAGTCCTTTTGCTCTAGCAGTTCTAATATAATCTTGTTTTAGTACTTCTAACATAGAGTTTCTTACATATTTAATCAATGATGCCATAGAACCGAACATAACAACTAATATAGGTAATATATAATACTGAAATTGAGGTCTAATACCCATTGGATCTTTCATCCCAGAGATTGGTAATATTCTAAGACTAATTGAAAAAACAAATATTAATAACATTGCCATAAAAAAGCTTGGTAAAGATATACCTGCTATAGAAAAAACTGTCCAAAACTTATCGAAGAATGAATTCCTTTTTACTGATGATTTAATACCAATATATATAGAAAGTGCAAACGCAAAAATAAAAGCAAATATATTTACTTTAAATGAGTTCATAAAATGACCACCAATAAAATCTCTTACTGGTTTATTTTTAATAACTGAATAGCCTAATTCACCTTTTAATAAATGCCCCCACCATCTTATAAATCTAACAAAAAATGGATCATTTAATCCTAGTACTTTTGTAAAATGTTCTCTTTTTTGTAGTACTTCTTCTGCTGAACCAGTAAGTTTTTCTGGATTTAAGAAAGCATTTAAAGGATCCCCTGGCATTGCTTCAATAATTGTAAATATTATTAGTGAAATCACAAAAATTACTGGTATTATTAATAATAATCTTTTAATTATATACTTAAAAAAAGAGGAATATTTTTTCATAAACGAAGGTTTCTTATATGTTAATTCTGTGTTATTATCTTTGTTTTCCAATTTATACCATCCTTTTCTTGTAGAAATCCCTACCTTACAATTAAGATAGGGATTTCAAAAATAATATTATCTATTGATTATTCAACTGAACAATCAACTAATGCTTCTGGCCAACTCCATAATGCACTAGTTTTAAATCCTTTTAATCTTTTATTGTATAAGTCATGATAATCGTTAGAATACATAGGTATTATTGGCATTTCTTCATTCATTAATTTTACCCATTCTCTATATGCTTCCTTATATACTTCATCACTGTTTGCAGATCTCATTGTAATAAGTAATTCATCGTTTTTATCATTTATAAAACGAGGGCAGTTAGTACTTGCAGCACTTCCCCATGGATTAGTTATTTTTTCTGAATGCCAATTTGCATAACCATCAAATACAGTTGTTAAGCTTGAAGCTAAAGCAAACATATGGTATTTTCTATCACTTTCAGTTAATTCTTTTCCATAATAATGGTTTGAGAATACTGACCAATCAAGATTAGTAATATTAAATTTAATTCCAAAGTCTTCAGCAGATTTTCCAAGAGTAAGATTAAGTGTATCTGCCCATGATTGAGCTGGAGTAAGAAGTTCTATTTCAAGTTTTTCTCCGTCTTTAGCCCAAATACCATCTGAACCTTTTTCCCAACCATTTGATGATAATATTTCATTAACTTTTTCTTTATCTGCTGTATATTTAATTAAGTTTTCATCTACCCATTTTTCATCAATCATCCAGTAGTTAGTAGAATAAGGACCATCAGTACTAATACCGTATTTTCCTAGAAAAGCTTCTCTAAATACTGCTCTATCAATTGTATATGCTATTGCTTGTCTAACTTCTTTATGTCTCACAGGTCCAAAATCTGTATGGAATGAAAGATGTCCATAACCATGTCTTGGATAGTTATTAAATGCAAAATTATTATCAGCTTTTGCACCATCAATTTTTTCTGCTTCTACAACGCCTGGTAAAATATCAATGTTCCCTGTAAGTAATTCATCTATATCTGTTTCTGAAGAAACATTCTTGATTATTACATCTTTAATTTTAGGTTTTGCTCCTGTAGGGCTTCCAATATAATTTTCATTTACTGTAAGTTTAACATATTGGTTTTGTTCAAATTCAACTAATTTATATGGTCCATATCCAACAGGATTACTTAGTAGACTATCTTTAATATGTTGTTGAACAGTTTTATTTTCTGGTTTATCTTTCATAGCCCATTCTTTACTTAAAATATTTCCAGTAAATACATTAACATCAGTAGCGTAGAATTTTTCTTTTAAAGTAAATTTAACTGTTAAATCATCTACTTTTTCAACTTTTTCTAAATATTCTTCTATTGCAGCTGTTCCGCCCGCATTTACCATTGCTTCTGTATCTAAGTATGTTTCATAAGAAAATACTACGTCATCAGCATTAAGTGGTGTACCATCAGAATAAAGTAAGTTTGGTTTTAATTTAAATGTATGTACTAATCCATCTTCACTTTCTTCTCTTGATTCAGTAATTGAGTTTAGTATAACTTGTCCTTTTTCATCAGTTATAAGTAATCCTGCATTAGCAGTACATGCTCCACCAAATATTAACTTACGAACATTGGCATCATATGCACTATTTCCCCAACCTTCTATAAATTCACCATTAAAATTAGCAGTACCAATAGTAACATAACCGCTAGGTTCTTGGTCTTTGGCTTGATCTTTGTCTTGTCCTTGATCTTTATTTTGATCTGTTTCTTTTCCAGTTTCAGTCTTATCTGTGTTGTCTGTTTTGTTATTATTACATGCAGTCATTGAAAACACAAGCATACATACTAATAATAATGATAATACTTTCTTCATCTTCTTAATTTTCCTCCTTTGAATTGTGTATCCCACCCTAGATTTCTCTGTGTATTTTCTGGGGTTATGTATAATTTTGTCGTAATATGACAAATCATATTTAATTATTATATATTAAGATATTATTTTTGTAAAGACTTTGATAAAAGGTTAATGTGCTATTGCTTTACTTCGTTATAGCAATTTATCATTTTAGTTTATATTATAAATTAAAATACTAATTATTGTTTATACTTATAATTGTTTATATCTTTATGATATAATATATATATTAAATTTCATTGCGCCATTAAGAACATCTTATTAAATTTAATCACACAGTATAAAGGAGCAAAATATGGAAATAGAAAAAAAATTTCTCATTAATTTACCATTAATTGATATAAAAGCTTTTCCTTGTGTTAATATAGAACAAGGCTATATTTGTACTAATCCAGTTATAAGAATCAGAAAAAAAGAGAATTCTCATTTTATAACCTACAAATCATCTGGTTTAATGATTAGACAAGAATATGAAGATGAAATTTCAAAAGAACAATATGATTATCTTAAAAAGAAGATTGATTACAATCTCATCATAAAGGAACGCTATTATATACCTGTCACTAATTCATTAACAGCAGAAGTTGATGTGTTTAAAGATAAATTAGAAGGATTAATAATGGCTGAAGTTGAATTTCCAAGTGAAGAAATTGCAAATAACTTTACGCCCCCTAATTGGTTTATAACAGAAGTTACTTTTAATTCTAAGTTTCATAATTCTAATTTGTGTAAAGAAGAAGATATAAGCTTTCTAAATAATATTTAAACTTCCGCGGAGATGGTATAGGGTAATATTCCGTCAGCAGATTAAACGTCCGTGTTTAAACAGCTGAGTTGGCCGTCCATAGTGATTGCAGATAATAGTTTTTTTCCTTGAGACAGCAAAAAACACACTTGATAATCAAGTGTGTTTTTTAGTGCGGATGAAGGGAGTCGAACCCCCACGCCGTAAGGCGCTAGATCCTAAGTCTAGTGCGTCTGCCAATTCCGCCACATCCGCTTAATGTGATTTTACCTAAACAATAATATTATAAATATTATAATTTGTCAAGTAAAATTTTTATTTTATTTATGTGTTATATTTACATAAATAACTGAGCCACCCGGGACTCGAACCCGGGACACCTGGATTAAAAGTCCAGTGCTCTAGCCGACTGAGCTAGTGGCCCATAAACTGGGTAGGCAGGATTCGAACCTACGCATACTAGAGTCAAAGTCTAGTGCCTTACCGCTTGGCGACTACCCATTATTACAAAGGCGAGTAATGGGATTCGAAC
>JAOASG010000033.1 GCA_025210235.1 Vallitalea sp. | reverse complement strand
TTTTGTTTCTTGTCTTTCTGGATGTAATCTTTTCTCTTTTGTTGTGTTGTAATTTCTTTGCTTGCATTCAGTACATTCTAAAGTTATTTTGACACGCACAACTTCCACCTCCACTTGTCTATAAGTTTAGAGAAATGCACATTAATTTACGGCATAAAAAAAAGAGCCCTACAAATATGCTTATATAATATATCATATTATCGACTCTTATGTCAAGGAATTTGAAACATCTTTAATTTTTTTTGTCTAAAAAATAAGATTGATTTTCATGTAGTTTATTCATGTTTTTATAGTAGTTTGCTACTGATGTTCTACTTTTTTTGAAAGTTTTTACTTTATTTTTACTTCTTTTAAAATGATTTTCTATATTTTGTTTGTTTTTTTCTTCCAATACTTGTATACTAATACCTATTTCTGATGTTTGAGTTATCTTCTGCTTTAAAAGTATTATTTCATCCTTATATAAATTAAGTTGGGTAGAAATATTATCTTTAATTCTATCATATGTACTTTGAAATCCAGAGTCAATAATTCCAATTTCTTCTATGAATTTTTGTTTCTGATCCATTATTTTTTCAAATTCATCTAAGTCTAATTCTTCTTTATTAATAACTTGCTGTTGTTTCTTAGTTAGTTCTAATATATCATTAAGAACTTTAGATTTCTTATCAAGTGATTCTATAAGAATATTAAGATAAGTTTTTATATCGTTCATGTCTTCCCCTCTTTCACCTCTCAGTGCTTATAATTTAATATCAATATTAGAACCGATATGTGGTGTTACAGATTGTTCCATTACTTTCGTAGTCTGTAATAATTCTGACATTGCTTGTCCTTGTTGTTTCGATAGATTCATTGTCATTTTCGCAACCGATATACTTGCTTGCTGTGCTATCTTACCTTGTGCTAAAGCCGTTGATAGTGCTGCTATATCCATAGTATCACATCCTTACTTTATTAGTTCTGGAATATCCTTTTTCTTAGGAACTTTCGCTAATTTCATAGCTTCTTTCCAAGTATCTCTTAATTCTCTAAGAAAACCTAGTACTTCATTAAGAATTTCTTTATCTTTATTAATATTTGCATCTATAAGTCTTTGATCTATATATTCATACATTTTTTTAAAATTTTCAGATACAGGATATTTATCATCTAGTGTAACAGTAAATTCTTCTATAATATCTTGTACTCTAGTAATGTAATTATGAGCTTTTTCCATTTCCTTATTATCTATTGATACGATAGCTTGGTTACAAAACTTTATAGCTCCATTATATAACATTAATGTAAGCTCTTGTGGAGATGATGTAAGTATTGTATTATTTTGATATTTATTATATGCATTATTAGCTATCATTGTCCTCCTCCTAACATTGAAGCTAGCGAAGCACCTTGATTATTCATTTGTTGTATTGCTCTTTCCATAGCTGTAAATTGAGCATAGTATCTTTGTTCCACTTTTGCCAATCTTTTTTCTAAATCATATATTTTATCTTCATAATCATCAATTTGATCAGTCATTTGTTTGTCATTAAAAAAAGTTAGAACACTACTCATTTCCGTAGACTTCATCTGCTTTTGCATTGTTGTATACAATTTATCTCCAATAGCATTTAATAATTCAGCTACTTTTTCTGGGTCTTTTTCAATAGCTTCTTTTAGCTTATTATCTTTAACAGCGTATAAGGGATCATCCTCATCACCATCAATATGTAAAAGTCCTTTTTCTTTATAATCTCCTGTTCCAATTCCTAATTCAGATAGATACTGATAATCAAGTTCTGAAGTATCCACCCCACTACTACCTACAACAATACTTCTCATGGAGTTAACTAAACCAGTTAAAATATCATCTCTTCTTAATAATGAATCTTTTATTTTTTTTTCCCACAATTTTATATCATCTTCGGACATCGCTTTTTTTTCTTCTTGAGTGAGAGGTTCATATCCTGAAACTCTATCCGCGCCAAGTTTTTCATTAATTTCAACAAGAATTTTATTATATTCAGTTATGAAATCTTTTACATTATCATACATAGCTTGTGTATCTTGATTAACTGTTATATTAGCATCACCTTTTGCTTTTAATGTTAAAGTAAGACCATTAACAGTTATCTCATTACTATTAGATTGTAACTCTGTTTCATTGTAGGTAAAAATAGCATTCTTTCCATCAGTACCTTCTTTTCCTTCTAATCCTAAAGCTTTAATTAAATTCGTATCTCCATCTACTTTAATCTTAACATCATCACCTTGATTTTTAGTTGACATCATTACTCGGTCAAAATTACTATCAAATGAAATATTAACATCTTCAACAGCTTTTTTTATGTTATATACTATTTGAGCCATTGTATCATCTTTGCCTATAGTTATCTCTATTGGTTTTCCACCATTTTTGGTAGTAATATTAATCTTTTTTTCAGTAGCCCCGCCAAAATTCAATAATTCACTTATTTTTGTTGATGATTCTACATCTATGTCATTATTATCCTTATCTTTTGTTATTTTATCTCCTGTTAGAAAAGAACCCTTTGCAAGTTGAGTTACAGTAAGTGAATGAGTTCCCTCTGCAGCATTTACATTAGCTTTAGCAGAAATAATTGAATCATTAGAAGATACTGTGGTCTTTTCCATAAATGTTCCTTTAGATCTTAAATTATAAACTTGTTTAGTATAGAAAGAATAAAGCTTTTTATTCATTTCTTTCCAGATATCTTTTTTCCATTCAATTTTTGTCTTCTGCTTTTTTACTCTGTCAACCTTTATTCTTTCTGCTTTCATTAGTTCTTTTATAATGTTGTCTGTATCAAGTCCAGATGCTAAACCAGAAAATTGTACTCCCATTTAATCACTCCTCATCTTTTCTCATCTACAAAAATTCCCGTCATTTCCCACAACTTTGCAACCATATCTAATATTTTTTCAGATGGAATCTCTCTTATAACTGAATCATCTTCTGTATTAATTACTTTAACCATAATTTGTTTTGTTTTTTCATGTATAGAAAATTTTAATCTTCGGTCATACACTTTAAAGTGTTTGTTAGCTTTTTCTATAGCTTCTATTACTTCATGTTCTTCAATTTGTTGTTTACTGTCAATATTTATCGGAACATCGCGAACAGTTTCACCCTTTACTTTATCTACTTTTACAGATGGATTAACTTCCTTTTTAAGCGTATCAACTTGAGAGTTTGAATTATACATATTAGTGGTATTACATTCAATTCTCATTATTATAAACCTCCTTATTTAACGTTCTTATCTGTATAATATATCGTAAGTTTGATGAAATAACTTAATATATAAAATAAAATATATATAACATTAAATCTCTATTAATATATTTACATTTATTCAACATACATTTTTATCATTCTTTTTTCATTTTCTGTTGTATACAAACAATCCAAAAACTCTGATTTGTTTTTTCTCAATATATTTATCATTTCAGAATATTGATCATCACACTTTCTATTGTCAGTCACTCTTATTTTATGACACATAGATATATAATAAGACCATTCAGAATACCTTACCCTATTTGTTATTTCCGGAACATATCTTGTTAAATATTTTACTCTTTCTTTTTGCATTTCCATATACTCTCTAAGTAATTCTGGTGTCCACGTATTTTTCTCTAAAGGTGTACTGTTATTTTTCCCATGCCTCATGTAAGTATATAACGGTTTACCTTTGGCAACAACTTTATTAGCTTGAGCAAATAATCTGTATATGACATGAATATCATCAACTAATTTTCCTTCTATGTAATTCACATTCAGAAATAATTCTTTTCTAAAAAGTTTATTTGGATTAGAAGAGTTGTATTTTTCTCTCTTCAGTAATTCGTTGAGTCCTTCAACTTTATCTAATATAACTAATTCCTCAAATATATATTTAGGGCATATTCTTTCTTCATAACCATACCAACAACCACATATAGATATATCTGCTTTATACTGTATTGCTAAATTATATAAAAAATCTAGCATTTTTTTGTCGACAATATCATCATCATCAACAAATGTGATAAATTCACCTTCCGACTCTTTTATCCCTATATTCCTTGCATATGACGCCCCTTTATTTTTTTTATAATTTATAAACTTAATTTTCTGTTCTTTTTCTGCATATTGAGTACATATTTCACCAGTATTATCATCTGATCCATCATTAATAATAATTAATTCAAACCTATCAAATGATTGCGCTAATACACTTTCCACAGTATCTTTTAACCTATTAGCTCTGTTATACGTAGGCATAATTACGCTTATAATTACTCCATCTTTCTCCATATCTACACCACCTTATAAAAAATACCTTAAATCAAAGAGCTTCTTAGAACAATATTTACTATTAATTTTACCAAACTCTTCCCACGCTGTTACTACCACTAGGCAATCAGCTTCTTTACAAGTTTCATTAAGATTATCACAATATTGAACATAATCATATTCATAACATTTCTGAAATTGATCTATTGCAATTGGGTCATAAGCAATGATATTAGTGTATCCTTCACAACTAAGGCACTCAATTATCTTAGCTGCAGGACTTTCTCTAACATCATCTGATTCAGGTTTAAACGACAGCCCAAGAATTGCAATTTTATCTTTAGGCTCAATAAATGATATTATTTTATCAGACATGTACTTAGACATATTTTCATTAATATTAATAACATTTTCAAGTATTTTAGGTTCATATCCTAAATTCTTCGAATGATAGAACATTGACTTTGTATCTTTCGGCAAACAATACCCACCGTATCCACACCCTGGATACACATAAGATTTCATATTACAATTATCCCATCTTTTATCCATATGCAAAATATTAAAAGATTCTTTAATATTTATATCCCCAGTTAAGTCAGCTATGATAGACATCTCATTAGAAAAACTAATCATTGTAGCAAGCAAAGAGTTAGATAGGTATTTAATAAATTCAGCAGTATTAAATGTCACTCCCAAAAAAGGAGCTTCAAAATTTTTATATAAATCTTCTAACATATTTTTAGCTTTAATATCTTCAACCCCACAAATAATACGATCAGGATTAATAAAATCATTCCAACATTTTCCTTCTCGTAAAAACTCCGGATTATTAGCAATAAGAAGGTTTCTATAATTAAAATCATATTTTTCATTAATATATGGGATTAATTTAGTTTTAGTGGTAGAAGGTGGAACAGTGGACTTTACCACTATAACTCTTTTCTTATCATCCTCAAAACCGGTTAATACTTCATCAATAGCATTAAATACATAATCTAAATTAGCACTTCCATCATCAGAAAAAGGGGTTCCTACACATATAAAAATAAAATCACTCTCTTTAACACAATTTTGTGGGTTATTTGTAACCACAAAATTATTATTTAAATTCTTTTTTAATATTTTATCAAGCATAGGTTCCATAAAAGGTATATTCCCTTTAGCTATATTTTCATTGCGTTTTTTATCTATATCATAACCAAAAACCTTATTGCCCTTTTCAGCAAAACCTAATCCTGTCGTAAGTCCTACAAATCCTAATCCAAAAATAGTTATTACATTCTTCATATTTATTTCTCCTCGTAAAATTTTAGTATAATTTATATCTCTTTTGTTTGAATTGCAGGTGATATAATTTTACCAAAACGAGTATTGCAATAATCACATGCATTTAAATATTTAACATCATTCAAATCCTTTATCTTATTTTTTAATTCCTCTATTGATATATTATAATCTACCAAATTAACATAATTTCCTTCTTCTTCGTTTTCAATAACCTTTAAATATGATATATAAGCTGACCTATGGCATAGGTAATATTTAGCATCTAATAAATACCCCGCCTTTATCCAATCTCTACACCTTTTAAAAATTTCAATGTTTTCATCTCTAGTGCGGTTTCTCATTGTATCAAATGGGCCAAAATCGATCCATCTATTATAACTATATGTATTAACATCCCAAAGCACTTTATAATTATTACATAATTCTATTAATTCATCCTTTTTATGTGATAACTTTCCATAATCACTTATACTTAAACTAATCCCCATATCCCTAAAACTTTTTAGTAAATTAATATCTGGAATAACTGTACCATTTGTAATTATTCGTATGGATAATACTTTGGGCGATTTAGCAACTTTTTCAAGTATTTCTAATAAATAAGGATATAATAATGGTTCTCCACCTGATATTACTACTCTTTTCACCCCATCTATTGCCTCAAAAAATCTATTTATGCTATTTAAAATTATATCCTTATCAAAATGATTAGGATTATTATTATAAGGTATTAGTGCTGAACATTTTTCACATCTTAATGTGCATTTTTCAGTTACTGGAATATTAAGGTTTTCTATTATTTGATTATCATTAAATTCTTTAAAACTATATAGTGAACTTAACATTTGTTCTTCCTCAATTGGATATTTCACAACCCTTGTTTTATAAATAAATAATATTGAATATATAGAATATATGTTTTGTACACCTATATCTTTTAGTGTTTTTGTTATAATTTTTTCATTATAAGTGCTAAATGTACATACAATAAATGTTTTATTATTTATTATTACTTTATCCAATGGTAGTACTTGTAATCCTTCAATTACTTTACTTTGCTTTATTGGATCATTATCACAAAAACATTCTGCCTCTATATCCATATAATCAAGAACTTTTTTGGCTATTATACCAACATCTGCTCCGCCAAATAAAACTACTTTTTCTTTACTTCGTTCCATTTCTAATATTTCATTACGTATTGTTTCTTTAAATTTTTCAAAACTACTCAATTATCATCATCACCTTAACTAATCACCTAAAATTCTATTAATTAATTTAACTAACCGCATATCTTGATTATAGAAAGCTAGGGCAGAAGCAATTAAATATACTGATACATCTACATCCCCAATTAGCCAGTTTAAATAAGCTCTATAATACAAAATATCTTTATCTAAAATTAAATCATTGTATATTTTAACCAAAGAATTTATCGCTTCTTCAATATTATCATTATCCAAAGCATCTTGGATAGTATCCTTAACAACCAACAAATTATTTATGTTTGTAGTAATATTTTGTGTAGCAGAAGATACAATTTTAAACTCTGTATTTTTTAACTGATTACAAAAGCTATTTATACATTCTACATCATTGTTAATGATAGCAATAAATAAATCAACATTTTCAAACAAACTATTAATATTTATTTTATTTTCTTTTACCAAATTAATAAACCATTTAGGCATAATGATATTAACATAGGCATTTGCATCCTCTTTTCCCCATTTATACTTATTTTTATGGTCAAATATTGAAGAGAAAAATAATATTGCAGAATCATTATTAGCTGATGTTAATAATAATTCATTAGCTTTAAATTGCCTATAAATAAAATATTCATACATATGTAATTTTGATTTTTCATCTTGTTCATTTTCTATCTTTTCTACTGCATTATTTATTGCAGTTTTTATTTTCTTTACTGACTTATTATTTAGTTTTCCAAAATTGCTTATAAAAACTTCACTTGTAACAATACCTTGTAAAAATATTAATCTGTCTTGATAAGAACTTGTAGTAGAATTAGAGACTAACTCAATACAATCCATTATTGAATTATAATAGACCAAAATAATAAATATATGATTTCTTTCTGTCAGTGCTCCCATTTCCTTTAAGAGTGAATAACTTTCATGATAAATAAAATCATAACTTTTATAGCGTTCAATAAATAAATTGCTATGATATCCCGATGTTTGTCTAATCCTATAATAATGTAATGCTTCATCTAAACAAACTAAAGACTTTGCTTTTTGTAATGCCCTTAGGCAAAGAAGAGTATCACCGCCATTCACCATATAACATGGCCTATCAAAAAAATATTCTAAGTTATCCAAATAAAAGTTTCTGTCAAATAACTTTCCCCAGCTTGGTCTAAATGTTCCATAATAATTTGCTATTTCATTAAAAATCTCCGATGTGTTTTTAGTAATTAACAATGGAGGAATTCGTGAACTCATTTGTTTTGGATTGTTATCTAAAAACATAGTTGTACCACAAGCAACTATGTCGGCTTGATGTTTTATAGCCACACAATACATCTTATCTAAATAATCATTTCTTAGATAATCATCTGAATCCAATTCTGTTATATACTTCCCATTTGCTTTATATACTAAATCTATATACGTTAATACTTTTGTTTTGTCACTATTTTTTATTCTATTATTAACCTTATTTTTTAATAAAACAATTCTATTGTCTTGAATAGCATATTTTTCTAATATACTTTTAGTATTATCTGTACAACCATTATCAAGAATAATCCATTCGAAATCCGATAAAGTCTGATTTAATACACTATTAATACATTGTTCAATATATTCTTCTACATTATATGCAGATGTAATAATTGAAACTAAAGGATCATGATTCATAATTTAGACACTCCCTTTCTACTTTAATGAAAATTAATCATTAATTTAATACCTTAATCAAGTTCTGTATGGACGTAATATCTTGAAAATTTTCTGGTATAATATTTTCACCCGGTATTTCAATATCATATAATTCTTCTAATGATGTAATTAAATACATTATTCCTATTGAATCTAGTATTCCTTCCTCTAAAAGGTGTGTATTATAATCAATTTCCACATAAGGATTTATCTCTTGTAAAATGTTAATTATTGTATCCATATTTAAATCTCCTATCTTATACCGCATATAAAATCGTCTTACTATCTCCAAAAATATTCTTCTGTTTTAAAAATATTTTATAAGAAGGTTGAATTTCTTTTAATAATAATGGTATCTCAATAATATGCTCTGGCTTACAACCATATTCTAATACTATATTCGGCTTACATTTACTGATAGTTTTTTTACATCCTTTTAATATTTCTAAGTCAGCACTTAAAGCATTTATTTTTATTAAAGTAGCATATTTTCCGTTAAGAATATTGTCTACAGAATTTACTTCCATTTGTATAGCTGTTGGCTGCTTCTTATATTCTTCTATTACTGTTCTTTCTTTTTCATTAGTCACTTTTTCTGCCTTTACATATAGATTAGCATTCTGGAATTTTGTATTCGAGAAAGTATAACATGTCATACTTTCTTTTTGAGACCAAGCTCCAATATTATACAGATCAACATTTTGTAGTCTTGAATATTTTACGAACTTTTCAAGGCACTCAAAATTCACTTTTTCAAGTTCAATACCTATAATCTTGTTATAATGATTTCCATTAAATTGACAAAATTTCATAATAGTATCTCCAGTATAAGCCCCTACATCAATATAAACAT
The DNA here is from genome assembly GCA_025210235.1 of Vallitalea sp. Taxonomy (GTDB): domain Bacteria; phylum Bacillota; class Clostridia; order Lachnospirales; family Vallitaleaceae; genus Vallitalea. Next base: position 9,336 of record JAOASG010000033.1, on the reverse strand, counting down.
GTTTATCGTTTTTAGATATAATAGAATCATCAAAAAAAGTATGTCCAGATATCTTATTCACTAAAGAGATGCCATCACCTGTAATTTTATAGTTTAACATATCAATAAAAATATCTTTAGATGTAGTATCTGCTAATAAATTATATACTTTCTGATATTTATCAATATTTTGTATAATATAATTATAGTTTAACAACATATAATCAACTTTAAATGGTACACACATATTCAAAAATTGATTTTTCTCATTATTTTCTTCTAATTGATTGATAACCATATCTGCTCCAATAGGCCTAACAGATATTATTATAATATACTCATCGTATTTTTCTTTAATGTCTTCATAACTATATATATTAAATCCTAAATATTTTTTCCCCCAAAGTTTATTATTATTATCACAAAAACACGTAGGTTGAATACCTTCATCTTTGAGTATATTTAACAATAAAGCTGCTTGTCCTCCAGCTCCAAATAAAATGACAGGTTTATTACTACTCCTAATATTTTCAAAAATTATCTGTACATCCTTTAATTGATTACCAAGCAATGCTTTTCCCTCCTTTTATGTAAGTATTGTTTAAATATACTCTGTCTACTTTACCATTTGCATTAATCGGCATACTGTCAACAATAGTAATAATAGATGGTAACATATATTTAGGTACTAAATCTTTTAAATTCATATAAATATCTTTTTCTTTCAACTCTGCTGCAACACAAAATAACCTAATTTTCTTGTTATCCTCATCATATAATACGCAACACTGTTCAATACCATTAATAGAAAATGCTACATTTTCTATCTCTCCTAATTCAATTCTATGTCCCATATGTTTTATTTGATAATCTTTTCTGCATAAATATATTAGTTCACCATATTTATTATATCTCACCATATCTCCTGTTTTATAAATCTTTTCACAATAATTAGTATTAAGAGGATTTTGTACAAAAACAGTATTTGTTTTGTTTTCATCGCAATAATATCCCAGTGACAAACTACTTCCTCTAACACATAATTGACCTATTTCACCATTACTAACTAACTCATTATTTTCATTCAACACAATAACATCTGTATTCCTACAAGGAAAACCAATTGGTAATGGTTCATTATCTTCAAAATTTCTATCAACTATATAATACGTACAAACATCTGTTATCTCTGTAGGCCCATATAAATTAGCGTATAATGCATTTGGAATATTTCTTCTCCATATATTTAATTGTTTATTAGGCATAACTTCCCCACAAAACAGCACCTTATCTAATCTCAGTTTCATCTCATCCAGAACACCAGAGTTTGCAATAGTTATTAAAGCAGAAGGAACCCAAAAAAGTGTATTAATTTTTTTATCGTATATTAACTGTATCAATTTCCTCGGAAAAATAAATGACTCTTCCGGAATAATAATAGTTGTACTTGCATTTTTAAGTGTAGCATAAATATCTAATATTGAATTATCAAAATAGAATGGTGCTTGATTACCAAATATAGTACTATCAGTTATACTAAAAGTATCTGTAACCCATTCTATATAATCTATTACTGCGCGGTGACTTATTGTTACTCCCTTTGGAATACCTGTAGAACCAGATGTAAATAACACATACAAAGGGTCTGTATCTATTCTTTTTCTTTGAATATTATCTATTATTTTATTTTCAATTTGCTCCAATTGGCAATCTTCTATATAAATTATATCACATGATAATTCATACAAATTATTTAATTTATCCTTATGTCTTCTATCTGTAATTATCACTGAAGGTTTTAACACATCCATAATTTTCTTGACTCTTTCTATTGGTGACTTTACATCAATTGGCGTATAAAAATTACCACTATATGCTATACCTATAAATGAAATAATACATTCAATACTTTTTTCTAAATAAACAACAATTGGTTTATTGGTTTGTTTATTATTATTGTTAATTAATTTTGTTGCAACTTTTTTCCCATATATATATAATTCATCAAATGTAATATCCTTATTGTGATCTGAAAAAGCTACCTTATTAGAAGCTTTTTGTACTGATTCCTCTAAATACTCTAAAATGCTAATATACATAATTCAAACTCCTCCCCTCCTAATATTCATGTCTTCTAAAATAATTTGTTATTTCATTACATGCTTTTAATCTTCCTTCATAACAAAATGCCTCATCCATTGTATTAGTATCTAAAAAATATTTCTCATCTAACATAAAACTTAGATCTAATAAATCATAACCTTTTTCTTTAACAATATTTTTAATCATTATAGTATTTTTCTGATAACTTTTTATAAAATCATCCCCGTAATAAACCCTACCTTGACAATAATTAATTGGAAGAATAAATAAAATAGGTATAATACTTTCTTCTTTTAATAATTCAAGAATTTTTATAAAATACCTCAATTCTTCATTCTCATTATTTAGTTTATACATATAATTCATTTTTATATAAACTTTATTCTTTATATCTCCAAGGTTGCTAGATGAATAACCTTTATTATTAATAATAACTTTATTAGAATTATTATATCTTTCTTTAACTACCTGTAAATATTCAAATAATTTATTGTTTCTTGTATTAGTTACTTCATAGATTTTATTTATTAAGTCTACGTGTTGAGCATTAGGCATATAGTGTTGCTTCCCATTAAAAACACTAATATCAACAGATAAAAATATATACTTAGGTTTTGTATATAAATCAAATTGACTTAATAACATATTATAAAAAGCTCTCATTCCCATTGCATTCATTGTAAGTTGTTTAAACCTATAATTAGAAAACTGTTTTTTTATCATATCACTTATACTAATTTTATTTGCATCGTTTAGTGAGAAATACATTAAACCACAATCTCCAACTATAAATATGTCTTTATTTTCATTATCTATAAATTGGTTTATAAACCAGTTATATAATCTTGACCCACAATTAAACATATTCTCATTTTCTATAAATCCTATATGTTCTAGTTGTTTAATAATATCTTTATTATTCTCTGGTGATACTAAAACAACTACATCTTCTTTTTGTTTTATTACATCTTTCAAATTAATAATGGGATACTGGTTAATTCTACCACCTATTATTTCTTCATTGTTATCCGAAAAAATAATATCATCTATGTCAAAGTCTTTCAATACTAATGCAAGCAATGCACCTCTTACTCCAGCACCAAATATTACAATTCTCTTGTTTCTTAATAGTGATAAATTATTAGATATAATTTGTCTAAAATGATCATACACTATTTGTGTCGTGTTAGTTACGGGTCTTGCATAATTTGTCCTATTAGTCATATGAATCACTATTTCCCTTTTTTTCAAAATAATTTATAATTTCTTCACAAATCTTCTGTCTACCAATATAATTTGCACATTCATCTGCAGAATTAACATCTGCAAATTCACAATCTAGTAAAGTATAACTTAAATCCAATATATCAAAACCTTTTTTCTTAATTATTTGTTTCAATAATATACAATTAGCATCATATGCTTTATAAAATTCTGTTCCAAAATATTGTTCTCCTCGCATATAATTTACGGGTGGAATAAATAAGATTGGTGATATATTTTTTTCTTTAACTAAGTCTAATATTTTCGTCAAATATACAATTCCTTCATTATCAGGTTTTAATTTATACATATAATTCATTTTCATATATAAAGCATTAGTATTTGATTTATTAGTTTTTGAATCTGAAGTTGATGCAAACTCTATATGAAAACTATTAAACCTCTCTTCGGTTATCTTTACATATTCAACCATTTCTTTACTATCAAGTTTAGATATTTCAGCTATTCTTTTTATAAGTTCTGAATGTTGTGAACGTGGCAAATAGTGCTGTTTACCTGTAAAAGTATCAAAATTAACGAGCATTATTACATATTTTAATTTAATTCCCATATGTAATTGTGCACATAATATATTATAAAAAGCTCTCATGCCCATTCCATGCATTCCTAATACCTTACAAGAATAACTGCTTAACCCTTCTCTTAATAAGTCATCTAAATTCAACTTATTATTATCCAGTAATGAAATATGAGTTAATCCACAATCCCCTAGAGTAAGTACATCAATTTTATCATTTTTCTTAAACTCCTTAATATAATGACTATAAAGATTTGGATCTAATAAGAAAAATTGCTTATTCTCAACTAATCCATATTTAGATAATTGCGAACATATAGCTCTACCATTTTCAACAGTAATGAATATTACTTTATTCTCTATATTTATCAATACTTCATCTAATGGGATAATGGGGTATTCATTAATATATCCTCCGCATTTCTTTTCATTATTGTCACTAAAAACAAAATCTTTAATCCCCGCTTCTTCTAGCATCATTGAAAATAGTGTCCCTCTTATCCCTGCACCAAAAACTACTATGTTTTTGTTTTGATTGTTTTCTTTAATTTTTTTAATAGCATTATTAAAACAATCATATACTACTTTAGATACAGCTGTTACTGGCCAAGCATAATTTTTTTTTGTTGTCATAATTTACCCTCACATTAAATACTTCCTTTAATTTTATTGTAATCTTACTAATATCTCCTTACTATAATGATCTATTATATCCTTTTTAACTTTTACATTATTATATGGAATATAACAATCTTTACATTTAGGATGGCTTTTATATCCTGAAATTAAATTTTTTTTCAAAAAACCTTTTCTTACTTTACAATTCCACGCCTCAACAAGAGTTTTTTTATTAACATTCCCTAATCTTAATGGTGGATCTAATTCAGCACATGGATAAATATTACCTTCAGGTGTGATGAATAATGTATAAAAAACTTGATTACAACATCTTTGTTCACCAAAATGACTTCCATACTTATTAATTTTTTTATCACTAACTATAATGTTTGAATAATCTACATCTTTAAATAATGGTACAATTTTTTCTATATATACTCTATCTCCTATATCACTGAACATTTGATAAAATTTATTCCTCTCATATTCTGATAATGCAATATCTGCAATTTTAATATTTACATTAGTATTCTTTGCACAGATATAAAAATCCTTAATACTATTATAAAATCTGTCAAAATCTATTGATATATCAGATATTTCTTTATATGAATAAGCATTCAATCCTTGTAAAGATATAATTATTCTATCAAGTCCTGAATCAGCTAATCTATTTCTGAATTTATCATCTACTAATAATGAGCCATTGGTATGTATCTCTACTTTACCTGCTAATCCACTTTTCTTGATATAACTTATCATATCAGGTAATAATTTGTTACATAATGGTTCCCCATGCCCTGACAATGAAATCCTTTTTACTTCATTAGGAAATTCTTTTAATTGGTCAACTATTTTTATGAATGTATTCCATTTCATTAACCCTTCTTGTTTAGCATATGTCGCATCTGGACCATCCTCATTTGAGCGAAAACAATAGTTACACTTAAAATTACATATTTCACTTGAATCAATAATTACAGTAAATGGTGTATCTAAGGGAAGAATCTTACCCAGTTCTGTTCTTTCCTTATTATATGATGGTAATATTTTACTCTTCATAATATACTCCTTTCTATGTTTTTACTTACACCGCATAGAAAACAGTTTCACCAGTATAATAGGAGTGATGTCGCAAATAATAGCTGTAGCTTAATCCTAAACTCATGATAAACTTTGGTATTTCTATTATATCTTCGTACTTGTGATAAACACATATGGCAAGTTTTGGTTTATTTATTAAAATTGTTTTCCTCGCACCTTTTAAAGCTGATAATTCAGCGCCTTCTATATCCATCTTTATAAAAGTAACCTTATCCTTAATTAGATTATCAATTTTATCAACATCTATAGTACAAGTCTGTGTGTTATCATTAACTAAATGAGCGCTTGACATACTATTATTAGTAGTAGTATTAAACCCAAAAGTAGTTTTACATTCATAAGCTCCTTTTTTTATAATCTTTAATTTATCATAATTATTCTCTATTTCTATTAAACTGCTAAAACATTGTTCATTTGGCTCAAAAGCATATATTTTATTATATTTAGCATTTACTTTTTCTATAAACTTAATTATTGTATCTCCTGTATAGGCACCTACATCAACATAATCCTCATTATTCGATAATTTCATAATTTCATCAGTAAAATATTGTTCTGAAGCAAAAACATGTTGAAAGTATTTGTAGTTACAAGTTATCCAACCTTTTAACATATTAATTAATGTGATTCTCGATTTATTATCAGCTAGTTGACTATACAATTTTTTTATAAAAGTTAAATTTTTATTCATATAATTCTGATGGGCTATTTGTTCAGTAAAATTACCAAAAAAATAAATTCTTTCTCTTTTAATAAAATTTTTTACGTAATCTATAATTTCTTTCGCATATACAGGAGCAGATATTAAAACATAGAAATCATTATATTTACTTTTAATCTTTTGTATCGAAGTGACAGGAATTTTGTTAAAAATGCTTCCCCATTTTGATTTATCTGTATCACAGATTGCTATAGGAGTAATCCCATTGGTTATTAACATATTTAGAGCAGTTGCACATCCCTTACCACACCCATACAAAATAACAGGCAATTTAACATCATAATTGCGAAAGAACTCATCACGTTTGTTAGGTAACTTGTAAATTTTATTAATCTCAAAACCACACATACGTCAATCACCTCTTACCATTTAATCCATGTAGCTTCATTATTTTTTATCAATAAATCTAACTGCTTTTTATTACGCATTGTATCCATACACTGCCAAAAGCCACGATGTTTATAAGCATTTAGTTCCCCTTCTTTTGCCAAATTCTCTAATGGTTCCCTTTCAAAAACTGTGTCATCTCCTTCTATATAATTAAACACTTCTGGCTCTACAACCATAAATCCACCGTTAATCCATCCACCATCTTCCCTAGATTTTTCCACAAATCTATTTATACCATTTGTTGCCTCATCAATATCAAGTACACCAAATCTCCCCCCAGGTTGGATAGCAGTCATTGTTAGATATCCATCTGATTTATTATGGTATTTTTCAAGCTCGTTAATATTAATATCGGAAACTCCATCCCCATAAGTAAGCATAAATCGTTCATTTCCAACAAATTTTTTAATTTTTTTTATTCTACCACCTGTCATAGTATGAAGTCCAGTATCAACCAATGTGACTTTCCATGGTTCTGATACATTATTATGTATAGTCATCTTATTCTCATTTTTAAAATCAAATGTTATATCCGAAGTATGTAAATAATAATCTGCAAAAAATTCTTTAATTAAATATCCTTTGTATCCTAAGCAAATTATAAAATCATTGTACCCATAATGACTATAAATCTTCATAATATGCCAAAGAATAGGTCTCTCTCCTATCTCAATCATTGGTTTAGGTTTCAAGTGACTTTCTTCACTTATCCTCGTACCAAAACCACCTGCTAATATTACTGTTTTCATGATAATCCTCCTTCTGCCGTTTCTTTGATTTGACGAAGAATGTCTTTATATATTGATTGCTTTTAATTACTTTTATATAAACTATTTAAGCTATCATTTATTTTATCTATACTAATTTTATCACTTGTATTATACAATGATTTTTCGTAATAAGCTATGGCTAATTTATTTTGTTTGTTGTATTGATACAAATACGCTATGTTATATAATAAATCAAAATAATTTTCATCTTTAGAAATTCCTTCTTTGAATATTTTCTCCGCATCATCCATTTTCCCTTCCATCATAGCTATGACACCTTTAATGGAATATATATCTATATCATCATTAACTACTTTTTCATATCCTAAAATTAATTCTTTAGCAGCTTCTAAATTCCCATTTTCTACTAAAGTAGTTATATTATTCTTTACATTATCTTTATTTTTAAAAAACTCACTATCTAAATATGTATCATGTGTATTTTTGTTATTAATAATTTGCTCCAACCGCTTTATTTCGTATTCTCTTTTTTCTTCTTTCAACAATACAATTAATTCTTCTATTCCAACATTCTGTACATTTATATTATCTAAAACAGCCTCTTTCAGCTTGTCAATTGATTCATTTTTTTTATTTTGGAGCAATAGTACTTTACTCCATTGAATCTTAGCAAGAAAACTACCTGTCCCATATCTTGATACACCTTTTTCATATTCACCGATGTTAATTGCTTTCTTAAAATGTTCAATTGCCAAATCATGTTGTTCTATATTGGCATAGGCTATACCACAGTAATAATAAATATCAGGTATTTTACCTATGTATATATCTTTAGATATATCATTAACAAGACTTATAATCTGATTATAATTTTTAAGTGCCATCATACACTTTATTAATTCTAATATCAGGTTATCATGAAAACTATACCTTCTCTTATTAGTTAATTTATTACACTTTAAAAAATCGTCTATAGCTGTTTCATAATTCCCACCTATCATCTCCATAACCCCTTTATTATACCAATGGAAAGGATTATTGGGTTCTATCTTTATTTGTTTCTTTATAATATCCATATTTCTTTTTTCTTTATTTTTTTTATCATAAACTGATTTATAATAGCCATAATGATATATTTTACATATATTGCTTTCCATAACTTTACCAACACAATTTTTGTTATCAATATTTAACTGTTCGTGTATAGCTCCATGATAATATGGTTTATTATTTTTAAATAATCTAACCATTACCGACGTCACTTCTATATTATCATTATTCATTAAATTGTAAATAGGAATTATAAACGCTTGCTCCATAGTATTATTTATTATACTATCTAATTTAATTCTGTCAGCAAACAGCCTTTCATCAGCATCTAATATAATAATCCAATCACCTGTAGCATATTGCATAGATATATTTCTAGCTTTACTAAAGTTATTTTCCCACCTATGATGTATTATCTTAACACATTTGTTTTCATTAGAATATTTATTTAACAAGTCAACTGTTTTATCCGTAGAGCCTGTATCAACTACTATAGCTTCATCAACGACCTTCATAGCGCAATCTAAACAATTAACTATATTTTCTTCTTCGTTTTTAACAATCATACAAAGACTTATCTTCACTACGTGAACCTCCTCAAAATATAAACTTTTTACTAAATAGTTAGCTATTAAAATAGCCAGTGGGATTATCCCCCTGGCTACTTTAATAAATTGTAATACTATATATTATCTTAGTAATTGTAGAACACCTTGTGGATTTTGATTAGCTTGCGCTAACATGGATTGTGCTGCTTGCATTAAGATATTTTGTTTTGTAAAATTCATCATTTCTTTAGCCATATCTACGTCTCTTACTCTTGATTCTGCTGCTTGAAG
>JAOASG010000032.1 GCA_025210235.1 Vallitalea sp. | reverse complement strand
TAGCGGAGCAAAGGCTCCCTCTCGTTATGTCCGTTCTTATTTTTTCTTACTTATATTATAACAAACATATGTTCTTTTTGCAATGAAAACCGTTGATTTTACAAGGTTTTCTTGTACGTACTAGTATCCTATGACGCACTAAAAACTTACTAATGAATCTACCTTCTCTATCACTTTTTCCATTAGTCTATCATCTACCAAACTAGTGATATGTTTATTAATAACATCTTGAATAGTTTCATTAGTCATTTCTACATTTCCAATTTGAAATGGGTCGTGTTTTTGCAAATAAACAAGCGAATTATCTATGTATATTAAATAAACCTGTGCGTCATTTGATAATCCATCTAGTATAGTTTTTGAATCAATACCATTTATAGGGGTTATTTTATCATAAATGCTACCTCTAAAATGAGTTTTTAACTCTGTTTTTAATTCTTCTTGATTAACAGAATTAAAATGTTGAATCAACTCTGTTTTTTGTTCTGCTGTATGTTGCTTATAATAATCGCTTTCTTTAAATTGTAACTTTGATATATTCATTAATATCACTCTCCTATTTTTCTATAATTGTATGTAGCCTGTTGTTGGTGTATTTGATTTTACTTTAATATGTCCCTCTGATGTTACTTTAGTTTTTGTATTAGCTGGAATAAACTGAACATTTACAGAAGCATCTTTGTCTAATAACAACTTATTATTTTTATTTATATATCCTAAAGTATTACTAATTGGAGTATATTCTTCATTTGTATTATATCTATTATCGTTATGGTTGCTACCACCTATAACATAAATCTTATCATTAACCACACTTGATGTCAGATGTTTTCTAGCTGTAGACATACTAGCTTTTGTGCTCCATGAATTTGTTGATGGGTTGTATTCTTCATTTGTACTAAGCGCAGTTTGGTCACTATCACTGCCACCTATAACATAAATCTTATCATTAATTGCACTTGATGTTAGATGACTTCTAGCTGTTGGCATGTTTGCCTTTGAAATCCACCTATTTGTTGATGGACTATATTCTTCATTTGTACGTATAGAACTATAATTACTCCACCCACCAATAACATAAATCTTATCATTAACCACACTCGATGTTATATAATTTCTATTTGTGGGCATAGTGGTTTTTACACTCCATGTATTTGAAGTTGGCGTATATTCTTCATTTTTATGTCCGTTAATAACATAAATTTTATTGTTCACTACACTTGATGTCATATTGCTTCTACTTGTTGGCATGTTTGCTTTTATGCTCCACGTATTTGTTGACGAGTCATACATCTCATTTACATTTGTGTTGTTGTTACCCCAACCACCTATAGCGTAAATCTTATCATTAACTACACTTGATGTTAATCCATCTCTTGCTGTGGGCATGTTTGCCTTTGTACTCCAAGTATTTGTTAATGGGTTATATTCTTCGTTTACAACTGTACGGTTACCAGTATATCCACCTATAACATAAATCTTATCATTAACCACACTCGATGTTGCACCACTTCTATGTGTGGGCATATTGGTTTTATAAACCCATGTGTCACCTGAAGATATTGGCACAACATCATCAAAAACTATTTTGCCCCTACCTCTAGGGGCTAATAAGAAAAAATCATTATTGCTATTATAGATAGCCTTGTAATATTTGTTAGCTTCTATATCCCCATTACTTAACTGCTGTCCATCTTCATTTCTAAGACTTTTAACTGCTTCTCCATTAACTTTTATAGTCATATTACCAGTATTATTAGCAGTAGCTTTAAACTCTACATACTGACCATCTGTTAGTGTAAATCCTGCCTTAGATACCGTTATAGCATTAGCAGTACCACCAACTGTTTTGTACGCAATATCAGCCATAGACGCATTAACTTGTGTCTTGAACTCGTTGAAAGAAGTTTGAGTTACATAAACCATGCTTTCATTAATTATTACATCTATATTTTCAGTATTACCTATGATAGTAACTATTTTAATTAGTTCTTCTATAACATCTGTTCCCTCTGGTGGTAAATAATCAGCTTTATCAGATGCATTTGCTACAGAATATAAAATCTCTCCATCATCTGGATCATTTGCATATAACCCAATTTCACGAATATACATTCCTTCGGCTAAACCTTGATTAGAAAGTGCTGTTATTATTTCAGCAGTTCCATCATCATTTATATTTGAATTATTAATATTCAAATCTTTAGTTTTGTTAATTAATTCTGTTAAGCTTTCTAATGTCTGCCCTTCTGACAAAATTCCATCACCTATAGCTACTTTGGTAAATTGTAATTGTGTACCAGTTTGAGCCTTATTAAATAATGTTTTTCCTTTTACTGTTAGTTTCATACTATTGAATTGTCCCATAATCTTACACTCCTTGCGTATGAATAGTATGTTTTTTACCAATGTGAACGAATCCACTAAAATAATGGTTTATCCTATTCTCACGTTCAATAAAAACTCCTTCTAAATGGCTACGTTTATTCTTAACTGAATTTACTGCTTTTAGAAGTTTCTTTAACTTTTCATTATCAATAATTCTATCAGTTGTAATGATCCTAAACTTAAAAGTATCTCCTTCATATTCAAACCATTCTTGAACTTTACTTTCATCAAAGGCTGTTGATACTAACTCTTCTACTGCTGATGGAGTACCTTTTGTTTTATGCCATACGATAGAATTTTTTACTAGTTCTCTTTTCTTATGTATATCTAACATATTATCATAGTAATCTACATGTAATTGCCATGCTAGGATATCCAAAACATTATCTTGTAGATTATCTATATTAGGTAAGATAACGCAGTTATTTATTTCATTTGTTATTAATATACACTCTGAATCAATGCTGTTAGCTGCAGCTATAATGTCAGGGTCAGTTTTAACATTGGGAGGTAAAAGGTCTAATAAGCTCACATCATATATATTAACCATTTTCTACTCCTCCATAATTTACTGTTTTATTATTTAATGCTGCTACTTCTGTTTCATCTATACCTTTAAAAACTGGTTTTATAATCTCTACTCTTTTACCACCAGCTGCAATAATTCTAGCTACTAATTCAGAAGAGTTGATATCTCGTCCTATTTTACTTTTCTGCCATAAAATGTATTCATTAATAGCTAGGTTCACTTTTTCTTTAACTATTGATTCCTGCTCTGTATTTTGATTACTAATATAATACGTTAAGTCTAAATCATAACTCACTTGTGTTGGTGCATTAACATTAACTTTATCTGTTAAAGGTCGCCTTTTTTTATCGCTTAGGTATTCTTTTAATCCATTCAATAAATCATCATTAGGTATATCACCATTCTGCATTAAAATATAGATGTCAACATTACCAGGTGCTAATGAAGTAATTAAAATATCTTGTATGCTACTGCTATATTTCTTTGTAAAATATTCATATGCTCCACTAGGTCCTGCTACACTATATCCTTCAGGTGATAATCTTATTCTATCTCTTAGTTTTTCATCACTTTCTATCTCAGTACCACCAGTTGAAGTATCTATATTACTAACGTTAGATACATAAGGAATTGGATCAACTAAAACATTAATCTGACCTGGCGTAAAACCATTACCTATAGTACCTTCTTGTAAGCATACACATACTACCTGACCTTCTAATTGACCAGCTAAAATAATTAAGTCCTTAGTTGTCTCAAAGTAGATTCCATTACTTGTACTAATTCGAGTTCCTTCATAAATAATAGTGTCTATAGGTCTATTTGCTGATAATAGAAATTTTATAGTCACAGTTGAATATTTACCTAATAACCTACTTACACCTGTTAATTTACCTAATTCATCTAAGTAATTACCTGTGGAGTATTTTAACAAGTTTTGCTTTGCTGAAAAATCTATCAGTTGTCTAAGTTGAAATTCTCTGAGCGATTGAGAATATAAAAATATTCTAATGGGGTCTCCTGGATAAAGTTTTTTCATCTGTCCAGTCTTTTCATAATACGCTTTTTCATATCCTGTTATCATATCATTTAATATAGTTTCTATATCTTTATTTGCAAATTCTAGATCAGACATTTTCAATCACCACCTTAGGAATGATTTTATCGTAATCATTAACAAAAACTATTTCTTTAATCTTAACTCTCGGTTCAAATTTCTTTATTTTACTATAGTATTCAGCAATAATTTTTCCTTTAGCATAGTTCAATGGTTCATCTAATAACTCTGTATTAATACCAAAATTCCTATCAAAAGGGACTGTACCTTGTGGAGTTGTGAGTAAGGTTTTTAAGCATTTATATATATCTGCATTATCAACATTTTCAATAATAACTGATTCATAATTAAACATTTATGCTTCCTCCACATACTCTTCAAGGGTTATGTCAACTTTACCACTAAATAACTCACCATTATTAAATATAGTATTATATGCTTGAGATACTCCTGTTACAATCCACTTATCTACTCCTAAGGGTTTATTACCTAGAACAAACATAAAAGCATTTCCTTGTCTGCTATAATTTAGCCATTTATCCATCTCTTCTTTGGGTTTAACGCCATGATTAGCATTTAGATTTATAGAAAATGTAATAACATCTAAACTAGGTCCTATAAACTCAGAATATGGCTTTGTACCAATTACCTCGTGATATCCTATACGATTTGCAGCATCTCTTTTAAGCTCTACAAAGTTCAATATTTTTTTATCAGAAGTACTAAAAAATATATCTCCAAAATAGCCTATCATCCTAAACACCTTCTTTACTAATATTATCAGCTGTTATATTTCCATTAACTGTTACATTTCCATTTATAATGATATTTGTACTTGAATTAATAGTTAACTGTTTAGTTTTTTTGTTATATTCAATATAAGTATCATCAGCAAATTGCTTACATATTATGTTAGGATCTTGTTTAGGTGGTGGATTGGTAGCTGAATAAAATTTTCCCAAACAAAATCCTTGTTGAATGCCATTAGGTAAGAATAAACAAAGTACTTGTTCTCCAATAGCAGGTATCTTATATTCAATATCCATCAAAGGTAGATTAGGACAAATCATGTTGTCTTTATCTTCAAATACTACGTCTATTGTACCGTTTTCAATGTTAATAGAACTAACTTTACCTACCTTAACTACATTTAATAGTGTTTGAATACTTTTATTTATTTCTATTAAATTAGTAAGCATCTAATATCCCTCCAAAACCTTTCTAACACCAATATCTGTAGAATAACCATTACCCACATTATGAGTCGCTGTATTTATATAATATTTACCTGATAAATTACCAAATTCCAATAAATTAACACAGCTACTACCAACTAGATATGTATTACCCATAACTTGTAAAGAACCCTGATATTCTTTTTTATTTAAGTTTCTAAGGGTTTTTTGTGCTAAAATCTTAGCTTCATTAACTGATTTGACTCTGATATTTAATTGATATACTTTGTCAACCTTTTCATCAATATCTTTTAGAGCAAATAAATAATTTATAGTCTTTTCAGTAAGAGGATCATAATATTTTACATTACAACCAGCATATGCAGTGTTAGTAAGAGTTGTCTTAAGATTATAAGCCTTTACTTCGCTTTTAGTTTCTTTATAATCGTAAATAGCAGCTCTTTTCTCATATTCAGCTTCATTAAATATAACTATTGTATTGTTAGTTACCTTAAATGCTAATCCTTCATCACTACAAATTTTTGATAAAAAACTCATATCAGATGTTTCTGTCTGCTCTATAACATCATAAGCCTTCATAAAATTACAATCATAAAATAGTTTAAGTCCTGCTTTAGCTGCTATTTCATCTGCTATAAGTTTTATATTAACATTTCTCCATATTTTGCTTTTTTTAGAAGTTGTGAAATTACTGTTTGATGGTATTGAAATAGCTTTTAATGTCAATATTCTTGGTCTACCACTATATTCTGGTTCATCAATAATGAATTCACCACAATCAAGATGTCTATTATCTCCCTCTTTTGACCAATTAATAACATGAATCGTCGCACTAATCAAATCTCCTTTTTGTGGTTGCCATTCATTTAGCCATTTACTATATGGGTCCTTAAGTGTTAATTCAATGTCATCTGCTTTTTCAGATGCATTATCAGTGTACCTAAAATTAATTAGATCATTTTGTATATTATTAGTTATATCTATTCCATTATAACTAACTTCAACATATGATCTTCTAGCTAACATAATTAATGCCCCCTTTTCCAAGGAGGCATTTTATTATTACTAGGCGAAGTATCTATTTCAGGAATGTTTATGTTAACTCCCGATTCAAAAATAACACTCTTTATCAAATTAGTATTAGCTTTTATAAGTTCATTCGTATATTTTATGTGTCCATAAACTTTTAAAGCTATCATATCCCATGTATCACCTGATACAGTTTTATATATCATATATAATCATCCTTATTATTGATAGCATAACCTATTATTATTATTGATTAAATTATTAAAACGTCTCTCAAAATCATCAGAACTTTTTTTATTAACTTTTTTGAGTGTTGTTTCATCAGCATTCCCATGAATAATATATTGTGGGGAATAAGTTATATTAATTCCTGCTTTTGATTTTGACTTGTTCTTACTTTTGAAAAGGATATCATTAAGTTTTGATAAAGGCATAACTGCTTCATCTTCTTTACCTTCACCAATATTAGCAAGTATACCACCTGGTCTATGTTTAATAAATCCACCTTTTGCTAATTCAGGAATCTGAGGAATATTAAAACCAAATGAAGTACCTCCAATAATCGGAACTCCTTTAGGTATTTTTATATTAATCTTATTTATACCACTAATTATTGAGTTTATAGGTCTAATAAAGAAATTTGCTATACTTCTTCCAATACCTTTTATAAACTCAACAAAACCATTAAATTTTTCTTTTATCCAATCAACAGCATTTAAAGCTCCTTGTTTTACTCCTTCCCAAATACCGGAGAAGAACTCTCCAACTTTACCAAAAGCATCTTGTAATCCTTGCCATAATTCTAATGCCTTAGCCTTGATTGTATCCCAATTCTGATATAATGCTATACCTGCTGTTATAAGAAGACCTATTATAGTACATATCCATCCAAGAGGTGACATATTCATAACTCCATTTAAGATACCTTGTACTATTGCCAATCCTTTAGTAACTACTGCTAATCCTTTAGTAACTCCAATATGAATTTTAGTAGCTAGAGTAGCACCCATTATAGTTGCTTTATATAAAGCAATAGCTCCACTAATGCCTAATACAATAGGTTTAATATTATTCCAGTTATTATTGATATAATCGTATAAACCTACCGCTTTATCAACTACTTTAGCAATAAAATCTACAACTCCTGGTAATCCTTCGTTTTTTAACCATTCTATAGCAGGTCTTGCAGCTTCAAAGGCATCTATTAGATATCCTTTTACAATTAATGCTTTATCTCCAAGATTACTTAGAATTTCTTTTACTCTGTCTATTGTAGGTTGGTTTTGGGCTATTCTCTCTTTAATCTTAATAAATGCATCAACTGTAAAATCTTTTACACCCATAATCATATTTTTCAATGAAAAAAATCCATTTTTTATCATATCTATTGCAGGTCCATTATTTTTAATAACTTCTTTAACTTTATTAAAAGCATTAGTTGCTACTTTTTTCACTGTATCAATAACAATTCTAGCTTTTGAACCCACAAATGATATCTTGTCCTGAATAGCAGGCATATATTTTGAGAACCATTTAGCTGTTTTACCAAGAACTTTTAATATACCTTTTCCAATAACCTCTTTCATATCTCCCCACATGTTAGTGGCTTGTTTTATAGCACCAGTATCAGTTTCAGCAAGAGCCTTGTTGACTCCACCAACATTTTGTTTTAATACCTGTGCCAATGCTGCAGCTTTTTCTTGTTCATTACCAAATTTTAAAACTTTTTCCTGAGCCTTTGTAAAGTTAATTCCTACTCTTGATAATGCACCCACTTGTCCATTCATAACTTTACCAATCATATTACCAATGTTAACAGCATCTGACTGAGTAGCATTTAAGCCTTTCTGCTGTGCTAATAAATCATTCATACCTGGTGTTAAAGTTTTAATGGTATCTGCTTGTAGTTGGAAAGTACCAATCTGCTGCATACCAGCTATTTGAATTTCATCACCAATTACTCCTATGTTTTGTTGGACACCAGCATATTTCTTAAGGTTTGAAATATGTTCATCAGTTATTCCTTTAGTATTTTTTAGCACTGATTGTAATTTAGTTTCAGCTTCAATCTGCATTTTAGCAGCATCTACACTATCAGAAGCAAAGTTTTTAACAGCTCTTATACCAACATATGTCCCAGCAATACCAGCTACTGTTTTAAGACTTTTACCCATGCCATTAAAAGCTTTAGTTGTTTTTTTGGCATATTTTTCAGTTCCTGACATCTGTTTATTAATGCCCTTAAAGTTTCTTTGAGCTGTTCCGAAAAATTTATGAAAAGATGATTGTACTTTTGCACCAAAGTTAAAAGCTATTTCATATTCCTTACCCACTTTCTAACACATCCTTTATTTCCTTAGCAATCTCAAAAAAATCATCTATACTAAGTTTTAAAAAGAATTCAATACTGGTATGTGTATGTAACGCATAACGGACAGCCATTTTTCTTAATAGCTGTCCGTCTCCAATATTTAATCCTCTTCGTAGAAAAAACTTGATATAATGTTTTTAAGCTTAACGCCTTCCTTTGCTGGTAAATTTTCAAAAAACTCAATGGGTTGCATAGTAATTTTAGCAGCTATTATACAAGAATATCCTATAGCCATTTCATTCATAGCTGCTAAATTTCCACTAGATACAAATATTTTATCTGCATCAGCTAAATCACTAGTTGTCAAATTATCAATACCTGATAAATCTATTCCATTATATTCTTTACCTTCAAAGTAATAAGGCTTCCTAAATTTTATTAAGTACTTATTATTACTTTCATTAACATATTTACTCTTTTTATTATTAATTGTTTCCTCTGAAATAACTACATCCATAGAGGTATCATTGTTGTTTTTATTTAAATCTTTATCCATAAAATTATCCTCCTAAATTTGACTTCTTATTGGTCCTAATACATCTATTCCATTTACTATAAAAATGAAATTCAATTTATCCAATTCAAGTAGTACTTTTCCATTCTCTTCAATCTTTATGTATAATACTTCAAGAGTGTTTTTTGTTTCAGTTGGTTTACCAGTACCAATTTTTCCTAAATCAATACCCTTTGGTATAGTCCTTAATGTTATCTTCAATGGTCTATACTTAACTTGTCCGTCTGATACATCATAACTTTGTTGAGAAGCCCTCAAAACTAATGTCTGTCCTTTTGGTACCATCAAATTGAATGATGTGTCATATAATGTTCTAAATGGTATTTCAATCTGAGTACTTCCAAAGTGACCAGGTGTAGGTGATTCATATTCTCCTGCTATTCCTGCTCCACTTATAGTTTCAGACATTGCTTCAAGATTAGGAAGTGTTACCTCTCCTGTAACTCCTGTTAATTTACCTCCACCATTATATACATTATATCCAACAACTTTTTCAGGAATCATTACTGATCACCTCCAAATATCTCTTTTGATATGTAACTTGGGTCAAATTCTAATATATTAACAATGCTTTCTGCTGGTGGATAAGCTGATATTTTTTGAACAAATTGTATTCTACCGTTTAAAATATCCTCTGTACTATTATCCTGCTGTCTAAATTCCATTTTTGCACCTGCAATCTGACCTTTTGCCTGTAAGCCATTTGCTCTTATATTCTCGTCATCTAAAATAGATTCAATAAGTCTATAATTGGTAGGTTCATCTACCTTATCATAAAATTTATTGATAAAAGTATTACCCCACCAATCAAATATCCTTCTAATACTAATGAATCTATCTTTTGGATCAGTACAATCAGGATAGGCTGCTGTATTATTTCCCCATGTACGCCAACCGTTCATATTTATAGCTGTTATAACTCCAATAGAGTTAAGAAAGTTACCTTGTAACTGGTCTAAAAAAACCTCTTTATTATTAGCAACTGTAGCTATAATAGGTAATTTTTTGTTAGAAGGTGATTTATGAGGTACATTATCGTTTTCTGCGTCAACATGTGCCATCAATGCAGCTATAATTGCACTATAATAATAAGTTTTTAAACCAATCTTTACTTTTGGCCATAAAACTATAGAATACTTACTTGTATAATTATTAGCTTTTTTCCAAACTGATACGTCCTGATATTTAGCTATTGTATTGCTGTCGATGTCTAATATATTTATACAGTTAAAACTTCCATTAATTTTACGACATTTTGCATCTAAAACAGCTGCTATATTAGGTTTATGACTCCAACCAGGGGCCAGTAACATACCAGGTACTAATCCCAGCATAGGATATATTAAAGAAATTACTTCAATACCACTGTATTCATTTGTTTCTCCATCAATTCCCCCAATAATATTTGCTTCTGTTACTGTACTTGGGTCTAATTTTTCATAATCTAATTTTAATTCTATTGCATCAGATGGTATTGTTCCTGATTCAATAATAGAGACTACTGGTTGCCCTAATTCATTGAACGCAACATTGTAATCAGTATCTTTTATATATGTAGTTGCTTCTGTAGCATTTTTCACTTTAAAAGTATCATTTAATATAACACCCTCAATCTTTAATACAACAGACTTGTTTAAAATGGTAACTTTCTCATCAGTTATAGAAGCTTTATGAGTACTTGGATTCAATACATTAATAAATACAACTGGTGCAACATTTAACCTCTTAAAACTTGCATCCATTGCTTGACACAAAGTATATTTATCCCAATCATCACTATAACCTAACTTACTTACCGCATCTTCCCACGAATAACAGATAATAGGCTTATTAACTGCATCTTCTACATTTTGGGCTTGATTAACTGGTGCTGTACCTATAACTACTTGTATACCGCTATTAGTAATAACAGGTATTCTAGTAGGTGTAGGATTTTCTAATACACTTATTCCATGCTCATATGCCAATTTTATTCACCTCTTATATATTGTTTTATTTGATTATAGAGAGTATTCTCTCTTGTTCCTTTTACATTTACCTTTGCTCTTACATTAGCCAACTCACTAGGAGCAACACAAAGATGTTTGATAGCAGAACAACTATTAATATCACCTTCTAAGTATTTTGGAATACTACTTTTGAAGATTGTATGTTTTTGAAGATTAGGTAATTGTGGTCCACAATATATCAAAGTCTTTGATTCTTGTTTTGCATTCTTTTTAGTTTTCATATATCACACCTCGTTTCATCTTCTAATGCTTTTGGTAACTGCCAGTTAGTTTCTATTCCACCATAAAAGAAAGGATAACTCTCCTCTTCACTAATAGACCATTCAACTGGTAACTCTAGTTCATATTTATTAGCTAATAGTCTTTTAGAAATAAAGTTAATCCGTATCTTTTCAATAATATTTATTATGTCATCATAACCTTGATAATTTGTATTTGAGTCATATATACCAATAATAAATATCACTTTGCAACTTGCTTTTTCTTCATCATCTTGACCATTAACTAATTTCACAACAATAAATGGGAAATAATCAATTTCATTATTAGATGATTTAGGCGGTAAATACTGTGGATATATATTAATAGGTACTCTCTCATTTTTTTGGTTGCTTAAAAGCAACCCATCTAATACTATTCTTAATTCATCTATTATTTTATTTTGTAATTCTTTCATTTACTTTTCTCCAAAACTCTATTTATTTCATGTTCTAGTCTAGTTAAATAAGTTTTTCTAGCTTCTTCTTCAATACTTTTTCTAACTACTTCATTACCTAACATCTGAGGTACTGCAGGACCATATAATTGTTTTATAGGTAATCTACTTTTTGTAGTTCTTTCAAATACTTTGTTACCATTTATATTAGCTACAAATGCTCCTAATATTTCTTTGAGTCCAGTATCTTTTTTAACAGATACCTTTAAAACTTTTGGTGGTCTAGTTGGTCTTGGATTAGCTGGACTAACCTTAAATTTTGATAATGAAACTTTTTCACCTTTTGATTTGACAGATGATCTAAGTTTATTCTTATTAGCTTTATTAACATCTATTGTTTCTCTAATGGTTTTCGCTTTTATGTTATATCCTTCTCTAACTTTTTTAGATGTATTTGTTTTAGCATTAGCTGCTGCTCTATTTAATGCCCTAGAAATAGCAGTAGGAGCTTTATTTTTAAAGCTCCCTAACTTCTGTTCAACTATAGCTATATCTAATGAATTTACTTTTATCATGACATTCGTTTCTCCATTTCAATGATGTACATACCATCTTCCTCTTGTGAATCTGTTACTCTATAAGTACTGCCATCAAATATAATGACCTCTTCATTATAGGGTCTCTTACCAAACTCTGATTTTCTAACAGAAAAAAGGATATCACCAATGAAAGTTCCCTCTGCTGATTTTAGTTTTCTTTCTTTCAGAAGGTCATCATCAATTATGATATCCATTTCTTTGCCATTAATAGTATGTGTAGAAGCCAATTCATCTGTATTAAAAAATACATCTAAGTCTTTTAGAATATAATCTTTGAATCCTGCCATTACAACACCTCTAATCTACCTTAGAAAGTTCTTTTATTCTTGCTTCAATAAACTGTAATAAACATTTACGATTTTTACCTTCTTTTTCTTCTATAATAGCATCTTCTAGTATCTTGGTATCGTCAATGTTATCAGCCCATTGCTTTCCTTCATCTACGGTTAAGTCCATAAAGAATGTATCTTTAATATTCCCTTGATTATCTTGATTATTATTTACTTCTTCTATTTTGTCTACATATCCTAATTTTGCTAATCTAATTACCTCATCATTAGGCATATCACAAATGATATCTCCATTACCATATACTTTACCTTTGTGATTAACTTTATAATTTTTCACTATACAATTCACGGTTTACCCTCCTATTTGACTTGTGCAACATACCAATCGTCAACATCCTCTGGTTTAGGTAGAGGTCTAGCACTAAGTCTAAGCATTTTAACTTCATTTTGTTTATCAGCCCAATATTTTGGTATTCTTATTCCTTCATAAGTGACGAAGTCTTCGTTTTCTTCCATTTGTGTAACTGCACCATATAATCTAGTTCCCATTCCTGAACGTCCCATAACTACATGACCATCAGGCATCATAGGTTGTTCTGTTCCATCATCATCTATGAACCATTCATCATAGGAATAGAGTTCTAAACCAAGACCAGGTAATTTACCTATATAAGTAACTGCATCATTTTTTACAGTTGGTTCAATGGCACCAATATTATAACGTTGGTTATCAAATATTTTTTGAATTTCATTGTCTTTAATAAGTAAGTCTACTACATCTGATGATAAAATAGTAATATTAGGTGCTTTACCTGACTTTTTAATAACCTCTAAACGCCACCTTCTTAAATCTTCATATATCTTAGCTGATGATTGCCCCCATCTTACATCACCACTTAATACTTCTTTGTTAGAGAATTTAAAATCTACTTCTTGTTCAATGACATTATTTGTTTTATCATCAATTATCCCTTTCATGATAATCTTACCATTAAGTAAAAGTTCTCTACACATCCATTCTTCACGTCTTGTTATGTATTCATCAAGTTCAGCAATATCCGTCCCTAGTAATTGAGCAGCTCTTTGCTCTGGAGTCTTTAAACTATAAATACTTTCACCCATTGCTCTAGTTCTAATATTATCAATAGTTATTACTCTCTGTGGTGCTATTTTAGGTATAGTATAATTCTTGGTTATAAATCCTTGTCTATCCATTGTAACTCCACCTATTCTAGGTGCTACAAATGGAGCCATCTTTCTTTTACCTTTCTTAAAATCAACATCAATTTTTTCAGTTAAAAATGTTTCTACATTGGGGAAAAACGTATCCCTAAAAAAAGTTCTAACTGGCATCATCTTATTTATTGCTGCCATCATTGTTCTTGTACTATATAAATTTATTGTGTTTCCCATAATTCATGTACCTCCTTATAAATAATTAATAGCATCTGCTAAAAAAATGCCATATTTTCTAAGATCATCCTCATGCTCTGATACTTCGTCACTACCACCTAAAGTTAGTGCAAATCTGTTGAATTTTCCTGATTCATAACATTGCACAACCACATCTTCATCACCTATGGTAGTATCATCTGCCAATATGTATTTAGCAGTTTGAGAACCATCAGAAGAAGTTTTAGTTGTTAGCTTTCCTAATCCTGACGCTGTTATAATTCCTATAACACTTCCTCTCTTTAATTCACCTTGATTAGCAACTAAAGTTACACCTTTCAATTGAATTGGGATATTACTATCCACTATAAGATTATCCTGTTTTGATACTCCAATATCATTAACTAAATTTGACATTATTATTTTCTCCTTTCATTTATACTTGCAACAATATCATCAGCTACTTGGTCAACTATTTCTTGACTTGATTTTTTGTCAATTGGTGAACCTTCTACATCATCTACTTTTGAATCTATAGAATCTTTTTTTAAATCATTAAGATAATCTTCACTCTTCTTATTACTTAATTGTAAAGATTTAAACGCTAGTTCTTTAGCATCAATAGGTTCATCAAATTTGGCTTTATTGACTAATTGCTTATCCATATTGACTGATATCTGTTCTATGTCTTTGATTCTGTCTCTTTCTTCCTTTTTACCTTCCTCTTTTGCAGTATTCTTTACTTCATTAATTAAGTTTGGATATGCTTTTTCTAAATCAGCAACATTTTTAATTTCCATAACATCCTCTACCTCCTTTGTATTATTTGATTTATCAGGGAACTGCAAATTAGCAATTCTCTTATTTAAACTAGCCTTATTGAAAGAAGGTCTAGTTTTAAATTTTGACATATCATGCGATATACTATTAACCACAACAAAATTACCATCAATAGCTGTATCTAATTCTTCAAACATTATTTCATCAGCAAAACCATAATTTTTAGACTCATTTGCTGTTAACCACTTCTCCTCATTCATTAATTCACTTAATTCGTCTCTATTCAAACTTGTTTTAGTTACATAAGCACTTATAATTGATTCTTTTATCTGCTTCAAATCCTGTGACATTTTATCTAATTCATCAGAATTGAAATATCCACACATACCAAACATTGGATTATGAACCATCATCATGGCATTAGATGGCATTTTTATTACATCACCAGCCATTGCCACTATTGTTGCAGCTGATGCTGCTAACCCATCTATTATTATAGTAATCTTAGCTTTATTAGTTTTAAGATTAGTATAGATTGCATGAGCTGCAAATATATCTCCACCTACGCTGTTAATTCTCACAGTTATATTATTTTTATCCCCTAGATTTTTTAGATCTTCTATAAATTGTTTATGAGTAACTGTCTCATTCTCAAAATCCCACCAAGGTCTTTCAGATGCTATCTCACCATATAGCATCAACTCTGCTTCATCCTTAGAAATATTCTTAAATTCCCAAAACTTATTCTTGTCCAATGTTATTATCTCCTTCCTGATTATCATCTTGATTTAATAGTTCTTTTTCTCTTTTTATTTGAGCAATATTATCATCAAAGTTACCTCCTGTAAGTTCGGTGGTCTCCTTCTCCCTTGTTGAAAAGCCATTATTTACTCTTAATATTGATGCATTAACTTCTCTAACCGGGTCAAGTTGTCCTTGTGCTGGTCCTATCCATTCAGCCCCACACCATGCCTTCTTTATTGCAGGGTCATTAAAAAAACCAGGTGCATTAATTCTTCCTCTTGCAACTGCTTCTGATAACCAAACTACATAAATAGGTTGATTAAAGTCATTTGAAAACCATGAACGACGCATCCTAAAACTCTTCCATGCTTCAAGCAAAGCAGCTCTTGATGCAGAATAGGATTTCATAAATGATTTTGTTAATAGATCATAAGGTATTTCTAAAGCAGCACCAATATATTTAGACATAGCATTTACAAAAGGTTCAAATCCACTTGATGGTCTTTTAGGATCAGCGATAACAACATCTTCATTAGGACCTAATAAATTAATTGTTCCTGCTCCTAGTTCATATGAATTCTCGTCCGTTTCTATTTGCTCTTCATCAGGTACTGATCCTGAAAATGGTATCTCATTATTACCATTCGTTTGTTTAATGAAGGCAGTAAAAAAAGCAGTAATGACTGCTGCCGTCAATTCTGCTTCTGTATATCGTGTTATCTGTTTTAAAGTTTCAATAACTGGTGCTAGATATGGAACTCCTCTATACTGTTCACATCTTTCAGATTCCATTATTTGCAATACATTTGGATTACCAGTCTTTTTACCGTATGCTTCTACTCTTACCCACTCTCTCTTTTCATTATTAAAGGTTTGAGGATATTGATTACATATATGATATGCAATTACTGCTCCATTATTATCTATTTCTACACCACTTATAATCTTATTACCTTTTTTTGATTTACCTTCAACTTTATTAAATGAAATGTTATTATTTGAAGGAGTAGATATTCTATCAGCTTCTATTAAATGAATTGTTAATCCGTATGGTCTGTAATGTTTAGTTTCCAAATTTCTTAATACTGTAAATACATCACCATTAGTTAACCAACTCATTAAAGCTAACTGTTGAAGTTCATAAAAATTGTTAAGTCTTAATGAATCACACCATTTTGATTCAGCCCACAATTCAAATTCTTTTTCAGTTTTTATTTCCCACTCGTCAGCTTGTTCTTTTGTTATTCCAAGAGTCTTATAATCTATGTTTGATTTTAATTTAAGTCCTGATCCAATTACATTAGTTCTATTAGTCTTGATCGCTGACGTTGCAAGTGGTGCTGTCATAACTAAATTACGTGACCGTTGACGTAATATATCAAGATTCATATCAATATCATTAATTGTATTACTACTTGAACCTCTAAATCCTTTCAAGGATTTTTTTGTTGTACTTGCTCCACCTTCCGAATAGCCTGTGTTAACTATTTCTCTGATTACTTGTGTCTGCATTCTAGCTTTTTCACGTCTTAAACCAGCATTAGGATTCATATACCCTATTACTTTGTCTATTATATTCAATATTTCACCTCCTACTATTATAAATCTCTTGGTGTTACTCTAAATGCTCTCCTTCTAGCACCTGTCTTTTCTTTGAACTTTAATTCATCAACTGCTTTTTCCAACTCTCTAATACTTTCTCTAATCTGTGCTAAATCTGCTCTTTTTAAGCTTTTACTTCCCATTTTATACTCTTGACCACTTAAAATTGCTAATTCTGCATCATAATAAGCATTTAATCGCTCTTTTGCTTTAGATAATCGTTCATTATTAGCCATAACAACCACCTTTATCTATATTTTTATACCTTTATTAATAACTCCACGTCTTTTTTTTACCGTTTTTTTAATAGTTACAGTGCCATTTTCTCTTTGTTTTTCAAGAATTTCATAGATTGGATTAAAGATTTCAAGTGCTGCTGTAGCATAGTTTCTTAAATCAAATGCTTCATTTCTAGCATTTTTATCTTTTTTGACCCATTCATATCTTCTTTTACCTTTGTGATACTTAAAAATACGTTTTTCAGATGTTAAACAATCAAAATAGTATTCGTTGTATCCTTTTTCTTCTTCAATTGGAAAATTACAATATCCATCTTGTTCTTCAAATTCAATTTTTAGTCTAGTTATGATTTTAGCTTTACCATCATCTACACCTAAAGTAAACAAAGCTGCTCTATATTTATTATTTCTAGTTGCTTTACTCGTAAATGGTATTCCAGCTCCCCCTTTACCTTTTACAGCAAATATTCCTCTATGTTCTCTAAGTTTACAGAACTTATAGACTTCTGTAGCTAAATAACCAGAGTCAATACAGCAACAAGATATTAGCATTCCTTTATCATTACTATATTTAAATTCTTTAAGTAGAAATAAATCTAATTGTTTCCATACCTTATCTAGTGTAGGATCACCACGAAATTCTCTGTAACATATTCCCCATGATTTATTACCTTTCCCCCATCCGACTACTTCTATTTCAAGTCTATCATCTTGAACATCTACACCTGCAGTAAGAAGAAGTACTTCATCAGGAACCTCACAATTATATCTTTTCCTACGTTTTAGCAAAGTATCTTTCTTTGCAACTTCACCATCTTGGTCTTCCCATGATTCACCAAGATATGTATTAACAAAAGTTTTGAGTTTTTCTTTATTTTTTTTAGCTTTTCTAAATTCATCAATAATATTGGACCACCTTTCCCAAGGCGAAGCTAAAGCATTTAGATGAAATCCTCTTTTTTTAGTAATATTAGCACCAGCTACCCATTTACCTTTTTGTTCCTTCCACTCAAATTCTGTAAATCTCTCTTTACAGTATTTACATTCCATAGTTGCATCTTCAAATCTTATTTGAGACCATTTCAATGGTTGATATTTACCACACATAGGACATGGTAAATACCATTCCTCTTTTGAACTTGTTTCATATTCATCTTCTATTCTGGACGAAGCTTTTTCAGTGGGTGTTGATACATAGATTTTCTTCTTATTCCAAAATGTTTTTGTTCTTTTTTCAGCAAGTGATAAAGGGTCTCCTTCATCACCAGCTGATGCTGGAAATCTGTCAATTTCATCAGCTAATAATATTTTTATTGGTCTACTTGATAGATTAGTAGGTGAATTAGCTCCTACTAAGACAACATAACCACCAGGAAATCCTTTTTCTAAAATAGTGTTATCACCATCTCGTGATTTACTATCACTCACTTTGTTACTAAGTGCTGGTGTATCTCTTAGCATTGGAGTAATTCTTTTTTTTGAGAATGATTTAGCTAATTCTACTGTAGGTAGTAAAATCATTATAGGTGATGGGTTATAATCTATGTAATATCCTAAAATATTTAACTCTATTTCTGTTTTACCTACTTGTGATGAACACATAGCTACAACTGTTTCAACTTCTGGATCATTAACTGCATCCATTATCTCTCTTTGATATGGTGCTCTGTCTGTTCTCCATTGTCCAGGTTCAGCAGAACTTTCAGGAGATAGTTTTCTATAATTATCAGCCCACTCACTGACTGTTAATTTTGGTGGTGGTGCTAAAATCTTAGCTATTTTTCTAAATAATCTTAGTGTCTTTCTATTTATTTTCGCTTGTTCTTTCTTCATGTTCATCACACTTCTCATTGTATTCATTATCTTCATCATCAATCTCTATGTAATCATCACTTAAAAACATTTCTGGATTGTATTCAGATAGTTCATTAAGAACTTCTTCAACCTCTTTTTCAATAAATGATTGAATAATGGATATATTGTCTCTAGCAATTAATAATGGTGCTAATTTAGATGGTATACCCATTAATCTAGCTCTAAAATTAGATAACATGTTCTCCATGACATACTTTACATCTTTTGATTCATGTACCTCTCCTTTTATTTTTGCTAGATTAATCTCAGCTATTTTTCTTTTAACTCTTTCATGTAAAGCTTTTTCTAAGTCAGCATCAATGTCTTTAATACTTTCTATATCCTCAGCTTCTTGTTTGGTTTTCAAGAAAGCTATATACTTCTGAATACTAGGATAAAGGGCATACTTCCCACGTGCTGCCTTCTCTATTACTCCTTCCTGTGAGTATTGTCTAATTCTTCTTTCACCAACACTAAGTAATTTTCCTAAAGTTTCTGATGAAACTGTTAAGGTTTCAATAATCTCTGAATCAACATTTTTGGTACTCATAGGATTCACCTACTTTCGGAAAAGGAAACGCCTTTCAAAATTTTTTTGTAACTGAACGAACTTTGGGGTTAGCTTGACCCGCATGCTTTTATTGCTCTCAAAGTACCTTTTTGATTTATTTTGATACACATATTTGAATAATTTTATAAAAATAATCCACCAAACTACGATGAAATCAGTGGATAAAAACTTTTCTATGTTTTTTGTTCGTATTATTTGACTTATCTTGATAAAGTGTCAAACTTTCCTTAACTTTTTTCTTCTAATATATACTATAAATTTTTTCACTTATGTTTGACATTTACTTATTGTGTAAAACTTATAGATATATAAAGATTTATTTCCGAATAATTACTTATTCAATAGCTTATATTTAAAACTTTTAATAGCCTTATTCTTCATATCTTGTGTTATACCTATGTAGTATAAAGTAATACTTGGATGAGAATGATTAAATATCTCTTGTAATGTAACAATATCTCCTGTCTGTTGATAATAGTGATACCCAAAAGTTTTACGCATTGTATGACATCCCATACAATCAATACCAAATTCAGTAGCAGCTTTCTTTAGTATATTCCATGCCTGCTGTCTAGTTATTGGTCCATATATCCCTTTTTCATTCTTTTGAGTTGATTTAAAAAGATATTCATAATCCTTTTTTCCTTCAATATATTTATCAAGTATTTTCTTAAGATCATCATTTATATAAACCAGCTGCTCTTTATTTGTTTTCTTCTCCCTAAGAACAAAATATTTTTTATTCCTAACATCCCTAACTTTCCAAGGAAGAATATCACTTATACGTAGTGGTGCATATATTCCAGTTGAAAAAAGAACAAAGTTTCTTTCTCCATTTCTACCACACTTTAAAAAGTCCTGTATGTTTTGAATCATTTCAAATGACCTTATCGGTTGCATAGTATTCATATTTATCAACTCTTTTTTGATATTTTATATAACAAAAACCTTGGCAGTTTATTACCAAGGTTTTGTGAAGGGGGGTAACTCATGTTTCTGTTACAGTACTTCTTAGGAGGATTTTACAATATTATAATAGCATACATTTTATTATTAAAAATGCCAAGATAGTGCCAAAAAAGTGCCATACTATTTTAAAATCCTTTTACACCTAATTCTAATTCAAATTGAATATTACCTGTTCCTTTATCTACTACTTGACTAAAAAATATTGATTGCATTTTATCAATTGCATCATCTCTTATTCTTATACATTGTCTTCTACTTATATGTACTTGTTGAGTAATAGCAACCCATGATAAATTATTGATATAATATTTTTGCAGTACAATTCTTTCATCTCCATCCAATAAATTTAATGCATTATCAATATTGTTAATTGTGTTTTGAAGACTATCTATTCTATATTGTAACTCTTCGTTCTTTAATACATTGGTTTCTACATCTGAATGAAATTTATTAGTTGCTTGAGTTTTCTCTTTATCGTATGAAATCCCCTTAATAGTATTGTCTTGCTCTAACCTATTCTTATATACTTGAATCATTTTTTTATAATATCTATAGTTAGATAAAATTCTTTCAAGTTTTTTTATCTGATTTAATTCTTTATTCATGTTTCTTCCCCCTTCCCTAACTTAATTATTAAGCTATCTATCCAAATCAATTTATTAGTAATATTCTTATCTGATTACTTTTTCCTTTCTAATAATATACAAATTCAAACAATTGCTTAACAAATGTATTTTTATTTGTTATAATTTATCTACACCCACTTATCGGCTATACAACTTTACGGAGGTAATAGCTTATGAGTGATTTTGAACTTATTTCTCTAATACTGTTAATTTTTATGTTCGCTATTTCTTTTGCTAGTTTAGTAATTAAATTAAAGCGTTAATTTAACTACACATACTACATACTAATGATGAGTTCTTGTTACAGGAGGCTGATCACCTTGCCAGTAAATAATAGTATACTGTGACTTGGGTGTAACTTATCATAATAATTTATATAATAAAAAAGTTGAACTTGCAATAGTATTGTGTTATAGTGAATATACAGTATTAGTATGAATTGAAAGCTATTTACTCCAACAAAACTCCTCAACGCAATCTGATCAATTGCTCATTTGAATTTTAATTTTTTATTGAAGAGTAACTAAGGAGGTCAAGATTAGCACTAAGATATTTTAGTGCTTTTCTTGTGCCTATTTTTATTCTCTCGACTAAATAGTTCTTTACTACTGGTTTACTTACTGAATATCTTATTATTATTTTTTATTGCAATAGTTTGTTTTCCGTCTGACTCAACTAGGAACTCAATACTATCCATTGCTTCTAAAGGAACTTTTATCTCTATTCCTGTATCAGTTTTAATTATGTGATGTTCTAATGATCTAGCTATTGTTTTCTCCGATAACTTAATAGTTGATTCTTCCAATCCTTTCTTAGATACACTTTCTATAAACTCTTGCTTAATCTCTGAATTATTTTCATATACCTGGTTAGCAAGTTTTTCTATGTTGATTTCTCCATTTTCTTCAATAATGTTATTTATCACTTGCTTAATTTCTATTTGTCTTTCAATGTCTCCATCAAAATATTTTTTGTTTATGGAATTAGTTGTATTTTTAACTATGTTATATTGCTCTTTTGATGATAAATCAGTTGAGCATTTTAACAAGTATTGAGATAGGTAATATTCTTTATTACCATCAATTTCGTATTTCTTTTCTAGTAACTGAATAGCCATAGTTGATAGATTAATTATTGCAGCTTCATTAATTTTTTGTCCCATATTTGGAAGTGTTGTTCTATGTTGAATAATGCTATTATTGTTTGTTTCCTGTTCTCTATGATGTATGTATGACTTTCCATAATTAAGTTTAAGTAAAGCTAAATATTTAACCCCTTTACACTTAAAATGAATAACTGCTAAATCTGCTGACGGTATAGCTACATTGGATGACATAATAGCAAACAGTTTGTTAGCAATATTAACTGACATATCT
>JAOASG010000031.1 GCA_025210235.1 Vallitalea sp. | reverse complement strand
GTAAAAGTTAAAGTAACTGAAATAGATAAGCAAGGAAGAATAAATCTTTCAAGAAAAGCATTGATTGAAAAGCCTGTAAAGAAAGAAACTGAAAAGAAAGATACAGAAGAAAAATAAGCACTTTATAAAGTGCTTATTTTTTTCGTTTAAGGAATCATAGTCATAAATTCATTAATTTAATAATATATATATTGGACTAGGCATAAAGTGAAACTTAGAATCCTAAGGATAAAGTGAAACTTATAATTAAAAGGAGATGAATTTATGATAGTTATAATTAAAAAGAAAAAAATAATTAGAGCGGCACTACTTATATTAGCAATTGGAATGATAAGTCTTATAACTAATTATAGTGCAACATGCTTTAATAATAAGCAAGAGCCACTTTATAAAGGTAATAAAGAAAACTCAAATTATGTAGCTATAACATGTAATGTAGATTGGGGAAATGAGTACATAGAAACTATGCTTCAAACTCTTAAAGAAGAAAATGTCAAAATAACTTTTATGGTTACAGGTAGATGGGCAGATAAATATCCTGACTTACTTATGAAAATAAAAGAAGATGGTCATGAAATTGGAAATCATGGATATAAACATATAGATTATAGTAAGCTGGATTATAAATCAAATTATGAGGAAATACAAAAGTCAAAAAAGATAATAGATAATATAATAAAAGAGGATACTAAATTTTTTGAACCACCATCAGGATATTATAATGAAAATACGGTAAAAGCTGCAGAGGATTTAAATTATATACCTATAAAATGGACACTTGATACTATAGATTGGAAGTATAAAGATAATCCTGAGAAAATAGTTCAAAGGATAAAGTCAAAAGAAATAGAGGAATCTGGCATAATATTGATGCATCCAACTAAAGCCACATCTCAGGCTTTAAAATCTATTATAGAAACTATAAGAAATAATGGATATGAGGTTGGACGCCTTAGTGATATATTTGATATATAGTAAACTGTTGAATAAATATATAATGTAAACTATAATTAGAGGTATAACTTTAAAAGTAGGGAGGCTAGAAAGTGTCTAAAAAATGTACTCTAAATAATGGTCTAGTTATAGTAGGTGAAGAAATAAAACATGTAAATTCTGTAAGTTTTGGGATCTGGGTAGGTGTTGGAAGTAGGTATGAAGATGAATATACAAATGGGATGTCTCACTTTATAGAGCATATGTTATTCAAAGGTACTAAGAATAGAACTGCAAAAAAAATAGCTCAAGAGGTAGATAGTCTAGGTGGCCATATAAATGCATTTACTAGTAAAGAAGCAACTTGTTATTATGTAAAAATGCTTGATGAGCATATAGAATCTGGGATAAATATACTCTCAGATATGATGTTAAATCCATTATTTTTGGATGAAGATATATTAAAAGAGAGAAGCGTTATCCTTGAGGAAATAAGTATGTACGAGGATTCACCAGAAGATTTAGCTCATGATATGTTATTTAAAATGATTTATAAAAACCAGGGTGTTGGAAGAAATATATTAGGAACAAGATCTTCTCTACAAAAAATAGAAAGAGACAGTATGCTAGAATTTTTTAATAAATATTATGTTCCCAGTAACTGTGTAATATCAGTATGTGGTAACTTTAACTTTGACGATATGGTTGAATTAATAGAACAAAAATTTAAAGGATGGAATAATAAAAAAGATAAAAACATAGATATTAGTAATTGTAATTTTAATTTAGGTATTATAACTAAAAATAAAGATATAGAGCAAATGAATTTATGTATGGGACTTGAAGGTATAGGACTTGAAAGTAGACAGATATATGCTCTATCAATTGTAAATAATATATTTGGATCTAGTATGAGTTCAAGGCTATTTCAGAATATAAGAGAAGAGCAGGGAACAGTTTATTCTATTTATTCGTATTTAACTCTAAATAAGGGGTTAGGAGCATTTAATATAGCTTCAAGTATGAGTGAAAAGAATATATATAAAGTATACAATTCAATTGTTAATGAAATAAGATTAATTAGAGAAAAAAGTCTTACAAAAGAAGAAATAAAAAGATCAAAGGAACAGTTAAAGGGAAATTATATATTAGGTCTTGAAAGCACTAGTGGTAGAATGATGTCTATGGGTAAGTCACAAATTTTATTAAATAAAGTAAATAATCCAAAAGATATAATAAAAAAAATAAACAATGTAACAGATGATGAAATAGATAATATAATAAAAGGTATTTTTAATACAGATAAAATATCCATTTCTGTAGTTGGTAAAAACAGTGAGAATTTAAGTTTTTAGGGGGGAGTAGTATGAAGTTGTCTTCTATTGCTGGAAAAGAGATTGTTAATTTGACAACAGGGGAAAGGCTGGGAATCATAGCTGAATCAGACTTGGTAGTTGATGAGGGAACAGGGAAAATTATGTCATTAGTTATACCAAGAGATAGAAGTTTTTTTTCATTTAAAAGAGATAAATCTACTTTAGAGGTGCCATGGAAAAACGTAAAAAAAATAGGTAATGATATGATTATAATTGAATATGAAGGCAATATATAACATTGGAGGGCTAGACTATGAATATATTAGTTCAAAAATTTGGAGGAACATCTGTAGAATCATATGAAAAAATGAATAAGGTATGTGAAATAATAGAAAAATATAAAGATAATGGACATGATTTAGTTATTGTAGTCTCTGCAATGGGAA
Organism: Vallitalea sp.; assembly: GCA_025210235.1. Lineage (GTDB taxonomy): Bacteria > Bacillota > Clostridia > Lachnospirales > Vallitaleaceae > Vallitalea. The sequence continues at coordinate 36,236 of JAOASG010000031.1, read as the reverse complement.
GAAAAGGAGCACCGTACGCAACAGATACCCTTATACAACTTTGTAAACAAGTTAATGAACATGTATCAAAGAGAGAACTTGATCTTATAATGTCTTGTGGTGAAATAATATCTGGAACGTTACTTGTTAATATACTAAAAAGTAAAAAAATCAACTCTATATTATTGACAGGCGCTCAGGCTGGAATTATTACTAATGGAAAATATGGAGATTCATCAGTTCTTAATGTAAATCCACATAGAATAAAAGAAGAACTGGAAAAAGATAATGTAGTAGTAGTAACTGGATTTCAAGGAATAACAGAAAATGGAGAAATTACAACTCTTGGAAGAGGAGGAAGTGACACATCTGCTGTTATTGTTGGGGCAGGACTAAGTGCAGAAATTGTTGAAATTTATACAGATGTAGATGGAATAATGACTGCTGATCCTAGAATAGAACCAGATGCTAAAGTTATAAATAGTATAAACTATGATGAGGTATTCCAAATGGCTGAAAAAGGAGCCAAAGTGATTCATCCAAGAGCAGTTGAAATAGCTAAAAATAATAATATTATCCTAAAAATTAAAAATACTTTAAATCCAGGAAATGGAACTAGTATAGGACCATATTTATCAAGAGAAATAGATACTTATATGAATAATGAAAGAGATTTAATAACTGGTGTAGCTAATGAAAATAATATAGTACAGGTTAAAATTATAGACTGTAAAGAAACTATATTTACAGATATATTAAGTGATATGCAGCAAAATGATATAAGTATAGATATGATTAATTTTTTTGTAAAAGAAAAGGCATTTACTATTGATGAAGAAAAATTAAACTGTCTTGAAAAATTATTTGATAAATATGATATAACTTATGAAATAGTAAAAAATTGTTCAAAAGTTACTTTGATAGGAAATAGAATAAATGGTATACCGGGAGTTATGGTCAGAATAGTTAGGGCATTATCTAATCACAGTATAGAAATACTTCAAACATCAGATTCGCGTATGACTATATCTTGTCTAATAAATCAAGAAGACTTGAGAAAAGCTGTTAATGCTCTTCATAAAGAATTTAATTTGTCAAATTAAAAAGTTTGTAGTTAAATGCTAAATAAGTTGCTATTTAAATAGCAACTTATTTTTTTGCTTAATTTCCTATATATTGGGCAAAATAAAACGAGAGAAAATTGTTTGTGAGTGTAATTATAATTATAGGAGGAAATTATGGAAAATAAAAAAAATAAAGATGAGTCTAAGAATAAGGAGATGGTAGAAGATATAAAACAATTAGGAACTCCTAATCTAGGACTTGATAATAAAGAAATACAGTGTATAACTATAATCGGAGAAATAGAAGGTCATATGATGTCTTCCCCACAGAAGAAAACAACTAAATATGAGCATATAATCCCTCAGTTATATGCAATTGAAGAAAATCCTAATATAAAAGGAGTACTAATAATATTAAATACTGTAGGAGGAGATGTAGAGGCAGGACTTGCCATATCAGAACTTATAAATAGCTTATCTAAACATACAGCTACACTTGTATTAGGAGGAAGTCATAGTATTGGAGTTCCTCTTGCAACCTCAGGAGATTATTCTTTTATAGCTCCAACGGCAACTATGACAATTCATCCTATAAGAATGAATGGGACTGTAATAGGAGTAAGTGAGACTTTTGAATATTTTAGGAAAATGCAACAGAGAATTATAGATTTTATAACTAGAACATCAAATATAGATAAAGAAAGTTTAAGCAAATTAATGAATTCAAGAGATGAACTTGTAAATGATGTAGGTAGTGTACTAATAGGAAAAGAAGCAGTAGAATATAATTTAATAAATGAAGTAGGAGGATTAAAAGAAGCTATACACTATTTGAAAAATTTAATTGAAGAAGACAAATTAGAAGAAAAACTAGATGAAAACTCAGAAGAAAATTTACAAGAAAAATCAAATGAAAACTTAGATGAAAATTCGCAGGAAAATAAATAATATGTTATAATTATAAAATAAAAGTGTTAGTGTGAAGCGCATTAACACTTTTATTAATGTAATAATATACATGATTTATCTGAAAGCTAAAAGTTCTAATGAGACAAAAACTCTATCTGAATTAAGTTTTCGCTTTATGTACATAATCTATGTATTATATATTTTAATGGGGTGATTCTTATGGGAAAAAGAAAGAAAAGACAAGCTAAAAATAAGGTGGATAATAAGTTTATGCAAGAACTTAGAGATCTTAGCTTGATATTTTTAGGATTGTTCCTTTTATATAGCTTAAAGACTAATTCTATGGGAAAAGTTGGCTATTTCATTAAGGTTATGTTTTTAGGTTTTTTTTCAAAGTTATCTATAATAGTGCCATATATTATAATCTTGATAGGAGTAATCAATTTAATAAATCTTGATAAAATTAAAAATATAAAAAGTTACAAATTATATTATCCTTTAGTATTTATGATGATTTTAATTTATGGACTTATGAAAAAGGATTTTATACCAGTAGATAGTCCATTTATACCTGAGAACTTGAAAATAATATTTTCAATATCTATAGAGGGCAATGGTAGTGGTATATTTAGTACTATAATAGCATATTATTTTATAAAATTATTTGGAGTTAAAGGATCTTATATAGTTAGTAGTTTTGCTTTGATTGCTATCACTTTATTTGCTTTTAATATATCAATTCAAGATGCATTAAAAGGATTAAATAGTTTATTAATAGATAGTTTTATTTCTTTTAAAAGTTTTGTTGTTGGTTTTGTAACCGTTGAGAGAAAGCAAAATAAGAATATAATTAAAAATAAGATTAAAATTAACAATAAAGAAGATTTTTATGAAAAGGAAGATTCTTATGAAGAAAACTCAGAAGAAAAACCTATAAAAATAATAAATTTTGATCCAAAATCTAAAACTGAAGTAAATAATGTAGAGAATAATATACAAAACTCTAATTCAAAAAATATAGAAAAAGAGCAACATGAAAATAAAGAAAAAGAAATAAAAATAGTAACGAATCTTGATGCAGAAAATTTCTCTGACTATGAGATACCTAGTATAGATTTATTAAAAGCGTCTACTAATAATGTAGATTTAAAAGATAAGAAACAAATACTAAAAAATGCTAAGGTATTAGAACAAACATTAAAGGACTTTGGTGTAGAAGCAAATATAAATCAAGTTACTAAAGGACCAACTATAACTAGATATGAAATTCAACCAAAAGCTGGAGTAAAGGTTAGTAAAATTGTAGGACTAGTTGATGATATTGCTTTAAGCTTAGCTGCAAAGAGTATAAGAATAGAGGCTCCTATTCCAGGAAAAGCTGCTGTTGGGATAGAAGTTCCAAATGAACAAGTACAAATCGTAACACTAAGAGAGGTTTTAGAATCTAAAGAATTTACAACTAATGAATCCAAGTTATCGTTTTCATTAGGTAAGGATATATCTGGAATGCCTATAATTACTGATATATCAAAAATGCCTCATCTTCTTATAGCAGGTTCAACTGGATCCGGTAAAAGTGTTTGCGTTAATACTCTTATAAATAGTATACTATATAAGGCAAAGCCAGATGAAGTTAAGTTTTTAATGATAGATCCAAAAGTTGTGGAACTTACAAATTATAATGGTATACCACATTTACTTATACCTGTTGTGACAGATCCCAAAAAAGCAGCATCTGCTCTTACTTGGGCAGTAAGTGAGATGAATAGAAGATATAAATTATTTGCAGAAAACTCAGTAAGGGATATAACTGGATACAATAGCAAAATAGAAGAAAAACTTCCTAAGGTAGTAATAATAATAGACGAGCTTGCAGATTTAATGATGGTAAGTCCGAATGATGTTGAGGATGCTATATGTAGACTAGCACAGATGGCAAGGGCAGCAGGAATGCACCTTATAGTAGCTACACAAAGACCTTCTGTAGATGTAATAACTGGTGTTATAAAAGCTAACATACCATCAAGAATTGCATTTGCTGTATCTTCTCAGGCAGATTCAAGGACAATACTCGATATGGGTGGAGCAGAAAAGCTCTTAGGAAAAGGAGATATGTTATTTTATCCTGTTGGTGCTAATAAGCCTGTAAGACTTCAAGGTGCTTTTATATCTGATGATGAAGTGGAAGAAGTGGTTACTTTTGTTAAAAGTCAAGTAGAAGAGGTGAAGTATACAGAAGATATAATAGAAGATATAAATAAAGGAATAAACATGGAATCATCTGATGCTGATGATTTACTAAGTGATGCTATAGAACTTGTATTAAATAGCAATCAAGCTTCAGCGTCTATGCTTCAAAGAAAATTTAGAATAGGATATAATAGAGCGGCAAGACTTATTGACCAAATGGAAGAAAGAGGATTAATAGGTCCCAGTGAGGGAAGCAAGCCAAGAAAAGTTTTAGTTACTAAAGAAGAATTTGAAAGTACAGTGGGTGAATAAATTGAGTAATGTAATAGAGGTTGAAGATTCGTTAGAGTTAAAAAATAGAATATTTATAGATGTAAGGTCTGAATCAGAGTATGAAGAGGATAGAATTCAAAATTCTATTAATATACCTATTCTGAATGATGAACAAAGGAAAATAGTGGGTACAATATATAAACAAGAAGGAAAGGAAAAAGCTATAGAAAAAGGTTTAGAACTAGTAGCTGATAAATTAAAGGATATTTACATAGAATTAAAGAAATTATCAAATGAGTATGATAATTTAATAGTATATTGTGCAAGAGGTGGAATGAGAAGTTCTCTTTTGGTCAACTTCTATTCTGGACTAGGCATTAATATGCATAAGTTAGATGGAGGTTATAAAAGTTATAGAAACTATGTTATAAATTTTTTAGAAAATGCAGATGAAAATTATGAATTTATAGTACTTCACGGTTTAACTGGTGTTGGAAAAACAGATGCACTTAAATATTTAGAACAGAAGAGTGTTAGTAGCTTAGATTTAGAAGGACTTGCACAAAATTGTGGATCTGTATTTGGATATCTGGGCTTTAAGGAAAAACCACCGACTCAAAAAATGTTTGAAACTTTATTGTTTGAATATATAAGAAATTCAAAATCTAAGTATATATTTACAGAAAGTGAAAGTCGAAGAATTGGATATGTAATGTTGCCAGAGAATATATACAATATGACTATAGAAAAAGGATATCATATACTTATTGAAGATAGTATAGAAAATAGAGTTAAAAGGTTAGTAAATCAATATGTTAATTTAAGCTATAAAGATGATGAGAGAATTCTAGAGTCAATAGAAAAACTTAGAAAAAGGTTAGGAAATGAAAAAACAAATTATTTAAATGAAAAACTTCATTTAAAAGAATATGATGCAATAGCAAAAGAGCTTATAATAGATTATTATGATCCTTTATATAAATATTCTATTGATAAATTTAAATATGATTATATTGTAGATTGTAATGAATTTGAAAAAGCCATGAATAATTTAGTAAACATACATAGACAGTTACATGAAGGGAGCTTAAAATAAATGAGTTTAAAAATAGCACTAGAATCATTAGGATGTTCTAAAAATTTAGTAGATGCAGAGGTTATGTTAGGGATACTTAAAAATAATGGATATAGACTTACAAGTAACTTTGAACAAGCAGATATAATAATAGTAAACACTTGCGGATTTATAGAGTCGGCAAAAGAAGAGTCTATAAATACAATATTAGAGCTTGCAGAGTATAAAAAAACAGGAAATTTAAAAATACTTATAATGTCTGGTTGTTTAGCACAAAGATACAGTGAAGAAATGAAAAATGAAATAGAGGAAATAGATGCTATAGTTGGTACAGCAAGTTATTCTAAAATAGCTCAAATAATAAAGAGATTGTCTGAAGAAAAGAATATAGTTGAACTTGATGAACTTGACTTTGTATATGATGAAACACTACCAAGATATACTACAACACCTTCTTATATGGCTTATTTAAAAATAGCTGAAGGATGCGACAATCACTGTACTTACTGTATAATACCTAAATTAAGAGGAAAATATAGAAGTAGAGAAATAGAAAATATATTAAGAGAAGCAAAAGAACTTGTAAAAAATGGAGCTAAGGAATTAGTAGTAATAGCCCAGGATACAACAAGATATGGAATAGATATATACGAAGAAAAAAAACTTGCGTACTTACTTAAGGAACTTGCAAAAATTGATGAACTTAAATGGATAAGAGTTATGTATTCATATCCAGAAGAATTAAATGAGGAAATAATAAAGGTTATAAAAGAAAATGAAAAAATATGTGCTTATTTTGATATTCCAATACAACACTGTAACAATAGAATATTAAAGCTTATGAATAGAAGAACTACAAAAGAAGAAATAAAAAATAAGATAGATATAATAAGAAAAGATATACCAAATGCATGTATTAGAACATCTATAATAGTAGGATTTCCTTCAGAAACACAAGAAGAATTTGAAGAATTAAAAGAGTTTGTAAAAGATGTTAAGTTTGATAGACTTGGAGTATTTGCTTATTCTCAAGAAGAAGGAACAGGAGCTGCTAAGTTAGAAAATCAAATAGACGAAGAGATAAAACATATAAGAAGAGATGAATTAATGCTTATTCAGCAAGAAATATCTCTTAACAACAATCAATCTAAGATAGGTAATACATATGAAGTATTAATTGAAGAGAAATTAGAAGATAATGCATACATAGGAAGAACATATCAAGATGCTTATGAAATAGACGGTGTTGTATATGTAAATACAGATAAAAAGTTAGACATTGGACAGTTTGTAGATGTAAAAATAAATGATGCTTTAGAATATGATTTAATGGGAGTGATGTTAGATGAACCTAGCAAATAAGCTGACTATACTTAGAATATTATTAGTACCTGTATTTGTAGTGGCAATACTTTCTGGTATTAAAAATTCACTATTGATTTCAGCATTAATATTTGCAATAGCATCAATAACAGACTTTTTGGATGGTTATATAGCAAGAAAATATGATTTAGTAACTAATTTTGGAAAATTTATGGATCCCTTAGCTGATAAACTATTAGTTGCTGCCGCTTTTATAACTATGGTTGATTTAAATTTAGTATCATCATGGGCTGTAATAATAATAATATCAAGAGAATTTGCTGTTAGTATATTAAGAGCAATAGCAGCATCATCTGGGATAGTTATAGCTGCTAGCAAATGGGGAAAAGCAAAAACAGTGTCTCAAATAATAGCTATAATGATGATTTTATTAAATATACCATATTCAAATATAGTTATGGGGATTGCTGTAGTACTTACAATATACTCAGGATACGATTATATAAATCTAAATAGAAATATATTTAAAGATATGGATTAAGATAAACAAGACCTTGAAGTCTATTAAGATTTCAAGGTCTTATTTGGGTTATATTGCATTATAGTAAAAATAATATGAATAATATAATACATAATTGACTATAAAGAAAATATAATATATAATTCTATATAGAACGTCTGTTCTTTATATGAAAGGTGGGTTAATTATGAATGATAATAAGAAAAAAGCATTAGACATGGCTCTTTCTCAAATAGAAAAAGAATTTGGTAAAGGATCTATAATGAGACTTGGTGAAAATAAAAAAATGAATATAGAGACTATATCAACAGGATCTATAGGCCTTGATATAGCAATTGGTATAGGAGGTCTTCCAAAGGGAAGAATAGTGGAAATATATGGACCAGAATCATCTGGTAAGACAACGGTAGCACTTCATACCGTAGCAGAAGCTCAAAAGGCAGGAGGAATAGCAGCCTTTGTTGATGCAGAACATGCTCTTGATCCAGTATATGCAAAAGCTCTAGGCGTAGATATAGAAAACTTGATAGTCTCTCAACCAGATACAGGAGAGCAAGCATTAGAAATAGCAGAAGCGTTAATAAGAAGTGGAGCTGTAGATATAATAGTAATAGACTCTGTTGCAGCGCTTGTTCCAAAAGCAGAAATAGAAGGAGAAATGGGAGATTCACATGTAGGTCTACAAGCAAGACTTATGTCACAAGCTCTTAGAAAACTAACTGGATCTATTAAAAAGTCAAATACAATAGCCATATTTATAAATCAGCTTCGTGAAAAAGTAGGTATAATGTTTGGTAATCCAGAAACTACAACTGGAGGTAGAGCTTTAAAGTTCTACTCGTCAGTAAGGCTTGATGTTAGAAAATGCGATACTATAAAACAAGGGGATAGCATACTTGGAAGTAGAACAAGAGTTAGGGTAGTAAAAAATAAAGTAGCACCTCCATTTAAGAAATGTGAATTTGATATAATGTATGGAGAAGGAATATCTAAGGTAGGGGATTTACTTGATGTAGCAGTAGATATTGATATAGTTAAAAAGTCAGGCTCTTGGTACAATTATAACGATACGAAATTAGGACAAGGAAGAGAAAATGTGAAGAAGTTCTTAACTCAAAATAGTGAATTAATAGAAGAAATAGATTATAAAGTAAGAGTTCATTATGGACTAATAAAAGCTGAAGAGGTGGATACAGCTACTGAATAACCTGTAAACCTTGACACTTTAATTAAAAAATTATACAATTAGGGAATAAGAGACTTTCAAATATATAGAGGCATAGGTCTCTATATATTTTTGTTAAGTATATCTTTAAATTAAAAAATGAAAAGAAAGACTTTGTTTAGTTTATCTATTTTAATGACTTAAATCTTACTATTTATGTTTAAAATAAAAATAACAAATATAAATAGATTATTTTCGTTTAATCGAGAGATTTTAGGGTTGAATTAGTCAGATTTAATTTACTTAAATAATGTAGATTAAATTTCACTTTAGAAAAGGGAGGTGGAGATTATAGAAATATTATTAGTTGTGGCAGGTGTAGCAGGGACTGGAATCGGACTCGCAGTAGGCTATATAGTGAGAAAAAATATAGCAGAGAAAAAGATTGGAGCTGCAGAAGAAGTATCTAAGCAGATAATGGAAAAAGCTGAAAAAGATGCTGAAACTATAAAAAAAGAAAAATTATTAGAAGCAAAAGAAGAATCTCATAAAATGAGAACTGAAGTAGAAAAAGAAAATAAAGAAAGTAGACGTGAACTTCAAAGATATGAGAAGAGATTAGTTCACAAAGAAGAAAATATAGATAGAAAACTACAATCACTAGAATCAAAAGAATCTAATTTGAATGAAAAACTAAAAACTATAGTAAAGAAAGAATTAGATATAGAAGAAATAAAAACTAAACAAATTGAAAAGCTAGAAAGTCTTTCAGGAATTACATCAGATCAGGCAAAAAATATTATATTGACTAATACTGAAAAAGAAGTTAGACATGAAATGTCAATGATGATAAAAGAAATAGAGGTTGCTGCTAAAGAAGAATCTGAGAAAAGAGCTAGGGAAATAATAGCATATTCAATTCAAAAATGTTCAGCAGATCATGTTGCTGAAACTACGGTTACAGTAGTAAATCTTCCTAATGATGAAATGAAGGGACGAATCATAGGTAGAGAAGGTAGAAATATAAGAACACTTGAGACTTTAACGGGTATAGACTTGATAATAGATGATACTCCGGAAGCGGTAATATTATCAGGATTTGATCCAATAAGAAGAGAAGTGGCAAGAATTGCTCTAGAAAAACTAATATCAGATGGAAGAATACATCCAGCAAGAATAGAAGAAATGGTTGCAAAGGGAAGAAAAGAAGTTGAAAACATAATAAAAGAGCAAGGTGAACAAGCTACTTTTGAAACTGGTGTTCATGGACTTCATCCAGAACTTATAAGATTACTTGGTAGACTTAAATATAGGACAAGTTATGGTCAAAATGTTCTTAAGCATTCTATAGAAGTGTCTCATTTAGCTGGAATAATGGCAGCTGAAATTGGGGCAGATGTTAAACTTGCAAAAAGAGCAGGACTTTTACATGATATAGGAAAAGCTGTTGATCATGAAATGGAAGGAACTCATGTTGAGTTAGGAATGGACTTACTTAGAAGATATAAAGAATCCAAAGATGTAATTCATGCTATGTCAACTCATCATGGAGATTATGAACCTCAAACAGTTGAAGCTGTTTTAGTTACAGCAGCAGATGCTATATCTGCAGCAAGACCAGGTGCAAGAAGAGAAACTCTAGAAGCTTATATAAAGAGATTAGAAAAATTAGAAGAAATATCTAATTCATATGATTCAGTAGAAAAATCATATGCTATTCAGGCAGGTAGAGAAGTTAGAATAATAGTAAAACCTGAAAATGTTACAGATGAGGGAATGCATTTACTTGCTAGAGAAATAACTAAGAGAATAGAAGATGAATTAGAATACCCAGGACAAATAAAAGTTAACATAATAAGAGAAACAAGAGCAATAGAATATGCAAAATAAAAAAGTAGCCAATGGCTACTTTTTTATTTTTTAAATTTATTTCTTATTATAGAAACTACAAATATCAATATCATTATTGTAATAAATGAGTATATCATTATATCAAAAAAGCTAAGTTGTGAACCATAAAACCCATGATTTGTGTAATATCTAAAATTAAAGAATGTATTAGACTTTTTTGGAGTATAGTCTGTATCATTATAAATCTGTTTCTTAGTTGAAGTATCATACACTTCTTCATTTGCACTATCCTTTGTAGTATTTGAAAAGCTACCACTTTTCATAGAACTTTTAGGCTTGGAGCTTTCAGATAGGGTATTTTTGGTATTAGAGTTATCTGTATTACTTTTTGTAGTGTTTGAAAAGCTACCACTTTTCATAGAACTCTTAGGCTCAGAGCTTTTGGATGTAGTATTTTTAGTATTAGAGTTATCTGTATTGCTTTTTGTAGTATTTGAAAAGCTACCGCTTTTCATAGAACTCTTAGGTGTAGAGTCCTTATATGTAGTATCCTTTGTATTCGAGTAAGTACTAGAATTATTTAGATTATTTTTTGTGGTATTTGAGAAATTTTCACTTTTTAATCCTGAGTTACTAGATTTTTGAGAAGTAGAATTTGTATCAGTACTGCTTTTAAAACTAGAGCTTTTCAATGTACTATCACTGTTATTTGTTTTTTTATATGAAGAAGAATTACTTTTATATGATTTAGAATAAGAAGAGCTCTTAGGTTTAGAAAAAGAGCCACTTCTTGTTTTAGCATAAGCAGTATTTACTATTATTTGAGAAAAAAGTAGTGTAAATATCAAGAATATAGATAAAAATATTCTTTTAAAGTTTTTATTCATAAAAATACATCCCCTTAATCTAAGCTGCAAGAATTAAATATTTGAGCGATATAGTCCAGTTCAGAAGCATCTGATATTTCCCCATAATCATCTTCTTTTATACCAGGATAGTGGTATAATATATATTTTTCATCGCGATTATGAGTGTTTTGAATCACTATATATCTTTTATTGTCATTTAGTACTTGTATAGTAGATAATACGTTATATGTATCATCTTTATTAGTATCGTTATTTGTAAGATTTAAAGTATAATCACTATAAGTTGTGGCATTTACATTTTTATGATCACACATGACGATTTTCGAGTTTGATCTGCATCCAAGACAAGTATCGAAGTTACATTCTTTTATACATCTAAAGCATGAGCATTTTAAGCAGTTTTCTATCTGCTTAAAATGGGACTCATGTTTTTTCTTATATTTATTTAGTTTTTCAACATAATCATTTTCTTTTTCGAAGATTTTGAAAATAGATTTTTTGTTATATTTAGATTCTAAAGTATCTATAAGTTTTATATAATCTTTTAATATATTTGATCTAGATATATATTTTCTTTGACTTATTTTATCTTCTGATAAAAATTCATTTATATCATTTATTGCATAATTTATATCTACGTATATTTTTTCATACTTATTTTTTTCAGCTTTAAATAAATTAGAGTCCATTTTAACCGCCTTAACTAGTTTTTATATTTTTGAAGCTCTAAGTCTAAGTCTATATCATTTTCTAATTTTTCAAATTCTTCATCTAAAGAATCTGAGCTATTTTTAAGTTTGGACATTCCTTCGGTTAGAGCTTCTTTCTTGGAAATTTTTCTTTCAATATCATCTAAGTCAATGCTATTAGATCCATTATCAATATTGGCTAATATTTCATTTACCTTTTGAGATGCTTCTGCATTGTTAAGTCTTGCAGCTGCTTCATCTCTATAATGTCTTGTTTTTTTAATTTCATCCTCTAAATTTGTAAGTTTTAATTTTAATTGGTCTGCTTTTGTCTTAGCTTCACTATAAGATTTCTTTAAACTTTCATATTTCTTGTCACATTCCATTTTCTTTTGTAAAGCTTTTTTAGCTAAATCTTCATTGTTTTTGCTCATTGCAAGCTTTACTTTTTCATCAAAATCATTAGATTGCTTTAATGTTTCATCCATTTGCTTTTTTATTAAATGAGCATTTCCTATTACTTCAGCAGAAGATAATTTAGCCTTGTTAAGACTTTCTTCCATTTCTCTTATTTTTAAATCTAAAAGTTCTATAGGGTTCTCTGTTTTGTCTAGTGCACTATTTGCTTTTCCTTTTATAATGTTGTTTAATCGTGTGAAAATTCCCATTTTAACATACCTCCATATCAATTAATTATAGTTGCAAGTGGTTTTTAAAACTACTTGATGTATTTATGATAATATATATATGGAAAAAAAGAAAATGTCATTTAAGCTTAAAAACGATTAATAAAAGAAATTATACTAAAATATCTAAAAAATACTCTGTATTTTTTAAAAATGGTACACATATAATAAAAGAATATATTTAAAAACACAACAAGTAGTATTTAAAACTAGATAAATCATTTGTTTTAAACAGAAAAAAGTAATATTTAGAAGAAAGTATGAATCATTATTGAAAAATATGTAAAAATAGAGTAAAATAATGTCTTAGAACGATAAATATTACAAAAGATTCAACATGATGGAAAATTTGCAAAAAATCATAAGAATAAGGAGCAGGATTTAAGTGAGAAAAATATTGAATTTTAGAAATAAGATAGGTTATAGACTTATTATAGTATTTATTTTGTTAATAATTGTATCATTAAGTGCACTAGGAATAACTTCATATATTAAGTCAACAGCAATTTTAAAAGAGAATTTAAAAGAGAATTCGTTTCAAGTAGTTGAGCAGATAGAAGAGAATATGCGAACTTTTATAGAAGAAAATGAATTTAATATTACTCAAATGTCTAAGAATCCAAATGTTCAGCTAGTTATATCAAATCCAGATTTGAAAATGTGGATGATGGAAACTTTTAAAAGTTATAAAGAAACTCATCCATTTGTTGAAAGTATATATTTAGCTACAATAAATAGAGATATGTATACATATCCTCAATTAGACTTACCAGAAGGATACGACCCTGTTGAAAAAGATTGGTATAAAAATACTTTAAGTAAGAATGATATAATATGGGACAAGCCATATAAAGGTATAGTTACTGGAAAAATGCTTACAACTATTTATATACCTGTATATAATACTTATAATAATAATAATGAATTAGTTGGTGTATTGGGAATAGATATATGTTTAGAAAGTTTTTCAACTAAAGTAAATGAACTTAAAATTGGAAAAAATGGTTATGCTGTTTTAGTAGATAAAAATCTAAATTTTATTACTAATAAAAATAAAGAACTTATAGGAAAACATATAGATGTAAAAAAAGTCGAAGAAGCTATAAATAAAATTAATGAAGGAAGTGTAGAATATTCTAAAAATGAACAAGGAATTTCAAAAGATAAAATTGCATTATTTACTAAGATAGATAAATTAGAATGGACACTTATTGCAACTATATATAATGATGAAATTAGAGATGATACTAAGGTATTATTTAATAATACCTTAATTATAGGAATTAGTTCTTTACTGCTAGCTGTATTTGCTTCTATTATATTTTCTAAGAATTTAACAAAACCTATAAATATACTTTCAGATAATATGGAAAAGATAAAAAAAGGTGATTTTACAGTAAGGTATAATTTTAAGAGGAAAGATGAAATAGGTAAAATAGGAGAAGGCTTTAATGAAATGCTTGAGGATATTGGAAAACTTATGAATAATATACAGGATGCATCACATGAACTCAATAAGTCCTCACAGAACTTAGCAGGAACTTCAGAAGAGGTCAGTGCATCCGCTGAAGAAGTAGCAAAAACTATAGATGAAATAGCTAAAGGTGCTTCTAATCAAGCTAGTGAATCCAGCAAAGGGTCTATTTTAGCATCTAATTTGTCAGATAAACTTAATGAACTTTCAGAAAGTACTGAGGATATGTTAAATTTTACAAAAGAAGTTATGGATGCTAATTTAATAGGTGTTGAAGTTATAGAAGAATTAAAGGAAATAACAGGATTAAATAATAAAGAAACTGATAAAGTTGGACAAGCAATATTTGAGCAAAATAATAAGGCAAAAAGTATATCTAATATATTAGATACAATAAGTTCGATTGCAGGTCAAACTAATTTATTAGCATTAAATGCTTCGATAGAAGCAGCAAGAGCAGGTGAAGCTGGAAAAGGATTTGCCGTAGTTGCGGATGAAATAAGAAAGCTTGCAGAAAGTTCAAATAATGCAGCTAGTGAAATAAAGGAAATTGTTATTAACATTCAAAATGATAGCAATAAAACTGTTGAGATTATGAATGAAGCAAAAAAAAGTACCATGAGTCAATCAAATGCAGTTTCTCGTGTTAATGACTCATTTAATATAATTATAAAATCTATTGATAAAATTACACAAAAAATTAATTCTATTAGTGAATATGTTACTAATATTAATAATGATAAAGATAATATTGTACAAGCTATAACAAATATATCATTTGTATCATCAGAAACAGCAGCCTCATCAGAAGAAGTTAGTGCTTCGATGCAAGAACAAGCAAATGCTGTAGAGGAAGTTGCAAAAGCATCAGACTCACTTAATGAGCTTGTAATAAATTTAAATGAGGAAATAAGTAAATTTAAAATAAGATAAATATAAATTAAAGCCATGGCTAGATGTAAAAATATCAGCCGTGGTTTTTTTATGTATTATCCTGCTAAAATTAATGTAATATTAACAAAAATCTAGCATAAAAATTATAAAAGCAAGATACAAGAAATAAATTCAAATGGCTATAATTTGAGTTATCTTAAGTTCTAAAAATATTTATATGGAAGGGAGTTTTGCTTGTGTCAGAAAGGTCAACAACAGCTAATGCATCTGCAATTGCTGCTAAAAAAAAGCTATCATCCCAGTTTTTTAGAAAAGGTATCGCAATCGCACTATTTTCAGCAGTAATGTATGGATTTTATTCAGCGTTTTTAACCTTAGGTATGACTAAGGGTGTTTGGGCAGATTGGTATGGAGAAAACACAGTAGGTTTATCACCTTTTGTTATTACATTCGTACTAGGAGCAGTTGGAAGTGCAGTAAATGATACATGTAGTGCTATTTGGGCAATGTTGTACGCAGGTGTCAAAGGTAAGTTTGGAGATTTTATAAGATGTCTTAATACAACTCCGGGACGTGTCATGATTTTAGCAGCTCTAATTGGAGGCCCTATTTCTAGTACAGCTTATGTTATTGGACTTCAAATGGCAGGTTCAATTGTTATTCCTATTACTGCTCTTTGTCCAGCTATTGGTGCTATTTTAGGAAGAGTTCTATTTAAGCAAGAATTAAATAAACGTATGATGCTAGGTATTGCTATTTGTGTTATTGCTAGCTTTATGATAGGTAGCACAAGTATTAGTACAAATGCACAAGAAGGGGCGTTCTTAGGTGTTTGTATTGCTTTTATTGCTGCTCTTGGTTGGGGCTTTGAAGGTTGTGTAGCTGGTTATGGTACATCCATGATTGATTCTGAAATAGGGATTACTATTCGTCAAGCAACATCAGGACTTTCAAACTTAATTATATTACTTCCTATTTTTGGAATGATAGCAGGTAATGTAGGTCTTTCAACTAATCTTGCATTTAAGGCATTTACAAGTGGACCTGCTATGATTTGGTTTGCTGCAAGTGGCCTTTGTGCATTCGTTTCTTATATGTTCTGGTATAGAGGTAACAGTATGTGTGGTGCTGCTCTAGGAATGGCTTGTAATGGAACCTATTCATTCTGGGGACCGTTTTGTTGCTGGCTAGTACTTGGAGTATTTTGTGGTATAAGTGGCTGGTCAATACCGATTATAGCTTGGATTGCTGCTGTGCTTATGGTATTTGGTATTTTAGTAATTGCAATGAATCCATTAGAATTACTAATAAAAAAGGAGGATAAGTAGTATGAAACCTCTTAACTATGCTATTTTAAAATATTTTACAAAGGTTGATGAGGCATGTGCAGAAGATGTTATTGAAGCTTTAAAAGTTGAGTATGGTAATTTTAAAGCCTTGAACAAAAAGGATGTAATATCTGCTTTGATGACAGCTGAAGCTAATGGACTTCTTGAAGAATCGAGATTTGAAATGAGTGAGTCTAATGAATTAAAAGTATATTACCGCGCTCATGAAGAAGGGGCGGCTACAATTAATAAGTATATTAAAGATTAACAATTTAGTAGCATTAGAATCTTATATATTTAAAATGAAAAAGGATATATTTTGAGAAAATGTGATTTGATAAAATTGCATTTTCTTAAAAAAATCATAAAAGATATGTTCTTATAAATGAAAGGAGGTAATGTAATGAGGTATCACGGAGATGAGGCATTAGGTCTTATTGAAACAATAGGAATGGTTCCTGCAATTAATGCGGCAGATAAAATGTTAAAGGCTGCTAATGTTGAACTTGTATCATATGAAAATATTGGTTCTACTCTTGTTACAATTATGGTAAAGGGAGACGTTGCTGCTGTTAAAGCATCTGTTGAAGCAGGGGCACAAGCTGCTGCTGCGATTGGTAAATTGACAGCTCAAAATGTCATGGCACGACCTATTAGGGATATTGGAGACATTGTTTCAATATATGATGTTGATAAATAAAAGTAATTAGAGGAGAGGAACTACATATGAGCAAATACAATGCTTTAGGTTTAATAGAAACATTTGGTATAGTTTTTGTTTTAGAGGCTGCAGATGCAATGTGTAAAGCTGCTGATGTTGAATTGATTGGTTTTGAAAATGTAGCTTCAGGCTATATTTCTGTGTTAGTTCGTGGAGATGTAGGAGCATGTAAATCAGCTGTAGAAACAGGTGTAAAAGCTGTTGAGGATATGGGCGCTGAGGTTTATAGTTCAATTGTTATACCAAGTCCGCATCAGGATATTGAAAAAATTATCTCACGCTATTCACTTGATGCTTTGAATGCTTAATTTTAATTTAAATGAAAGGGAGAGACGTAAATGAAGATTATAGATAATGATTTGCTCTCCATCCAAGAGGCTAGAATTCTTATAGAAAATGCAAACCAAGCACAAAAAATATTAGCGACTTTTTCACAGAAAAAACTAGATGAAATTGTTGAACGTATGGCAGAAGAAGTTAAGAAGTATGCCTATGAACTTGCTAAAATGAGTGAAGATGAAACTGATTATGGAAAATGGCAGGATAAATATATCAAAAATCGATTCGCCTGTGAGTATGTACCAGTTAGACTCAGAGGAATGTGCTATGTAGGTATTATTGGAGAAGATAAAGAGAATAAGACTATGGATATAGGAGTACCTATGGGTGTAATTGTTGCAATAAGTCCTGCAACAAGCCCTATTTCAACTACCATATATAAAACCTTAATTGCAATTAAGTCTGCAAATGCAATTGTTTTTTCTCCGCATCCTAGAGCGAAGAATACAATTGGAAAAGCTCTTGATATTATGATACGTGCTGCTCAAGGGTATGGATTACCAGAAGGAGCTCTTTCGTACTTACAAACTGTAACACCTGCTGGGACAAAGGAATTAATGAATCATAAAGAAACATCACTCATTATGAATACTGGTGTTCCAGGAATGCTTAAGAGTGCATATGAGTCTAAAAAGCCTGTGATTTATGGAGGTAATGGGAATGGACCGGCATTTATTGAACGTACAGCAGATATAAAGCAGGCGGTAAGAGATGTTATTGCCAGTAAGACCTTTGACAATGGAATAGTATCAGCAGCTGAACAATCTATTGTTGTAGATAGTTGTATTTCAGATGAGGTTAAAGAGGAGATGAAAAAAAGTGGTGGATATTTTATGACTGAGGAAGAGTCACAAAAACTTGGTTCACTATTTTTTCATTTAGATGGAAGACTAAACTCTGAAATGGTAGGTAAATCTGCATTAGAATTGGCCAAGATAGCAGATTTTTGTGTTCCTAGTGATACATTAGTACTGATCTCTGAACAAAAATATGTTTCTGATACCAATCCTTATTCTAAGGAAAAACTTTGTCCAGTGCTGGCTTATTACATAGAAGACGATTGGATACATGCTTGTGAAAAATGCATAGAGCTACTATTAAGTGAAAGAAATGGTCATACCCTTGTTATACACTCAAAAAATGAAGATGTAATTCGCCAGTTTGCATTGAAAAAACCGGTAGGTAGAGTACTTGTTAACACACCTGCTTCTTTTGGTAGTATGGGTGCAACAACTAATTTATTTCCCGCATTAACTCTTGGAAGTGGATCAGCAGGTAAGGGAATGACATCTGATAATGTTTCACCTATGAATTTAATTTATATTCGTAAAGTCGGATATGGAATAAGAAATATAGACGAATTTTAGAAAGAATTGTAAAAGAATTGGGGGGGGAAGGATTTTGGATATTCGTGAATTTTCAAATAAACTTGCACAAGTAACTAAAAACATGTCTTCAGAAGAAAGAACATCTTTAATGCAGATTTTTGAAGGTATTTCAAAAGAAATTACAAAAGAGGATACTACAAGCTGTACACAGCCTGATACTAAGGAGACTAAAGTTCCAAGTGGAATGACTGATCGCTTAAAGAAACTAAAGGAAACGTACCTAAAATGGAAACCTAGTATTACTACATATAGAGCACATGCTATTACTAAGATTGCTAAGGAAAATCCTGGGATGCCTAAAATTTTATTAAGAGCTAAATGCTTCAAATATTGTTGTGAAACTGCACCTTTAGTAATTCAAGATCATGAATTGATTGTAGGGGCTCCTTGTGGTGCACCTCGTGCTGGTGCTTTTTCTCCTGATATAGCATGGAGATGGATGAAGGATGAAATTGATACAATAGGGACTCGACCTCAGGATCCATTTTATATCTCAGAAGAAGATAAGAAGTATATGCGTGAAGAACTTTTTCCATTTTGGGAAGGTAAGTCCGTTGATGAATATTGCGAAGATCAATATCGTGAAGCTGGAGTTTGGGAGATTTCAGGTGAATCCTTTGTTTCAGATTGCTCATATCATGCAGTAAATGGTGGTGGAGATTCTAACCCTGGATACGATGTGATTTTAATGAAAAAAGGTATGATAGATATTCAAAATGAAGCAAAAGAACATTTGGATAAGTTAAGTTATGAAAATCCTGAGGACATTGAAAAAATCTATTTCTATAAATCTGTTATTGAAACTACTGAGGGAGTTATGATTTATGCTAAGCGTTTATCTGAATATGCTGCAGAACTTGCACAAAAAGAGATGAATCCTAAGCGTAAGGCAGAACTACAAAAAATCTCTGAAATAAATAAAAGAGTTCCAGCACATAAGCCTAGCACTTTCTGGGAAGCAATTCAGGCTGTTTGGACTGTAGAGTCCTTACTAGTAGTTGAAGAGAATCAAACAGGTATGTCAATTGGTCGTGTTGATCAGTATATGTATCCACTGTATAAGGAAGATATAGAAAGTAATCGTATGACTGAATATGAAGCATTTGAGTTAGCTGGATGTATGCTAATTAAAATGTCAGAGGTGATGTGGATTACTAGTGAAGGTGGTTCTAAATTCTTTGCAGGTTATCAACCATTTGTTAATATGTGCGTTGGTGGTGTTACTCGTGAAGGTCTTGATGCTACAAACGATTTAACTTACTTATTAATGGATGCAGTTCGTCATGTTAAGATTTATCAACCATCATTAGCAACACGTATTCATAGTAATTCACCTAAGAAATATTTAAAGAAAATCGTTGATGTTGTTCGTTCTGGTATGGGATTTCCAGCATGCCATTTTGATGATGCTCATATAAAGATGATGCTAGCAAAAGGTGTTTCTATAGAAGATGCACGTGATTATTGCTTGATGGGATGTGTTGAACCTCAAAAGTCAGGTCGTTTATATCAATGGACTTCAACAGCGTATACTCAATGGCCTATATGCATTGAACTAGTTTTAAATAATGGTGTACCTTTATGGTATGGTAAGCAGGTTTGCCCTGATATGGGTGATTTAGATAAATTTAAAACGTATGAGGATTTTGAAAATGCTGTTAAGGAACAGATTAAATATGTTACTAAGTTAAGCAGTATAGCTACTGTTATATCACAACGTGTGCATAAAGAATTAGCTCCAAAACCATTAATGTCAATAATGTATGAAGGCTGTATGCAAAAAGCTAAAGATGTTTCTGCAGGTGGAGCTATGTATAACTTTGGACCTGGTGTTATATGGAGTGGTTTAGCTACATATGTAGATTCTATGGCTGCTATTAAGAAGCTAGTATATGATGAAAAGAAATATACATTACAAGAACTAAATGAAGCATTAAAAGTTGATTTTGAGGGTTATGAACAACTTAGAAATGATTGCTTGAAGGCTCCTAAATATGGTAATGATGATGATTATGCAGATTTAATTGCTGCTGATTTAATTAACTTTACGGAGATGGAACACCGTAAGTATAAAACTCTATATTCTGTACTTAGTCATGGTACTTTATCTATCTCTAACAATACCCCATTTGGTCAGCTGACTGGAGCATCTGGAAACGGACGTAAAGCTTGGGCACCATTATCTGATGGTATTAGTCCTACTCAAGGAGCAGATTTTAAAGGTCCTACTGCAATTATCAAATCTGTTTCTAAAATGTCTTGTGACAATATGAATATAGGTATGGTTCATAACTTTAAGCTTATGGCTGGTTTACTGGATACATCAGAAGGCGAAGAAGGTATTATTACATTATTACGTACTGCTTGTATATTTGGTAATGGCCAAATGCAGTTTAACTATTTAGATAATAATACCTTAATAGAAGCACAAAAGTATCCAGAACAGTATCGTGATTTGATAGTCCGTGTAGCAGGCTATAGTGCATTCTTCGTTGAACTTTGCAAGGATGTTCAAGATGAGATAATAAGTAGAACTATGCTTACACATTTTTAAATGGGAGAGTATGTGATATGAGCAAGAGGGCAGGTATAATCGAAAGAAAGGCATTTATATTTAATATACAAAAATACAATATGTATGATGGACCGGGAGTAAGAACATTGGTATTTTTTAAAGGATGTCCACTACGTTGTAAGTGGTGCTCTAATCCTGAAGGATTAGAACGAAAATATCAAGTTATGTTTAAAAGTGAATCATGTATTAATTGTGGTGATTGTGTATCGGTTTGCCCAGTAGGAATTCATACTATTGATAAGGAAGAAAAACATGTAGTGAATCATAATATTGATTGTTTAGGCTGTAATAAGTGTAAGGAGGTTTGTACTAAAGCTTCATTATCTGTTGTAGGAGAAGTAAAAACCGTTTCTGAACTTTTAGAAATTATAGAAGAGGACAAAGATTTTTATGATGTTTCAGGTGGAGGAGTTACTTTAGGTGGTGGAGAGGTAACTATGCAGCCAGAAGTAGCTTCAAATTTACTTATGGCTTGTAAGCAGGAAGGAATAAATACAGCAATTGAAACCTGTGGCTATGCAAAGAAGGAATCAATACTTCAAGTAGCACAGTTCACTGACTTATTTCTTTATGATTTAAAGCACATAGACTCACAAAAACATTACCAACTAACAGGAGTACGTAATGAGAGAATATTAGAGAACCTAAAGGAATTACTTCGCCTTAGATATAACGTAAAAATAAGAATACCACTCTTAAAGGGGGTAAATGATAGTCAAGATGAGATTAAAAGAGTGATTGACTTTCTAATGCCTTATAGGGACTATAAAAATTTTAAAGGAATAGATCTACTTCCTTATCATAAACTGGGTGTAAATAAGTATAAGCAATTGGGCATGAAGTATCAAATAGAAGAAGACCCAAAATTGAGTAGTGATGAGTTAGAAATAATTGAGAGTTGGATTAGAAAATATGATTTTCCAGTCTCAGTTATAAAGCATTAAACTAGGATTAATATACAAATAGATTGAGAGGGAACTTTTATGGGAGTTGTTGGTAAAAATGCTATACAACGTGTTATACAAGAATCAGTACCTGGAAAACAGGTTACAATTGCTCATATTATTGCTTCCCCTATGCAGGATATATATGAACGCTTGGGAATAGATGATAAAGGTGCAATTGGAATTTTGACAATATCACCATATGAATCGGCCATTATTGCAGCTGATGTTGCAACAAAGACTGCGGATATTGAAATTGGATTTTTAGATAGATTTACGGGATCTTTAGTTATTACTGGTGATGTAGAGTCTGTTGAGACAGCACTTAATGGGGTAAATGATACACTGAAAAATCTGTTGAACTTTACAACAGCTCCTATAACAAGAACATGAGAAAGAAGAGAGTAATGGTAATTGGACCTACAAAATCAGGTAAAACCACATTAGTGAATGCCTTAAATGATTACGACGGTCCATTAAGAAGAACACAGGATATTATTTATGGAAAAAATACTATAGATGTTCCCGGATCTTATATTGAAAATACATGGATGTATAAGCATATTATTGCAGTATCTCAAGATGCATCTCATATTTTAATATTAATTAATCAGTCAAAATGCGATAACATTTATTCGCCTGGCTTTGCAAAACTCTTTAGATGTCCAGTAATTGGTGTAATAACTAAAGTTGATTTAAATGTAGAAAATGAGAAGCTGTGCTATAAACAGCTAAAAGAAATAGGAATATCAGAGCCTTATTATAAGATAAGTATTCCAAATAAAATAGGTATTAAAGAATTAAAAGAATACTTATTTTCAACAAAAGTAAAGGAGGATTAATGATGTCAGAGAAAGAGTTAAACTATGAATATTGTGATAAAATTGTCCAGGAATTTGAAGATGTAGTTCAAAAGCCAATTGTAAGTAAATCCTCAGTTTATTATACAGGAGTAGATTTGGGTACTGCATGTGTTGTTTTAGCTGTATTGGATGAGAACTATAACCCAGTTGCAGGTGCTTATAGATATGCTGATGTAGTTCGTGATGGTATGGTTGTAGATTATATTGGAGCAATAAAAATTGTTAGAGAGTTAAAACAAGAGATTGAAGAAAAATTAGGAACAGAACTAATATATGGAGCTGCCGCAATACCACCAGGTACAGATGCCCTGGATTCAGGTGCAGTTAAAAATGTAGTTCAGGCTGCTGGGTTTGAGTTAACCAATCTTCTTGATGAACCTACAGCAGCTAATAAAGTTCTCAAGATTCAAAATGGTGCAGTTGTAGATATCGGTGGTGGAACAACAGGAATTTCAATACTAAAGAATGGTAAAGTTGTTTATATTGCTGATGAGCCAACAGGAGGTACTCATTTCTCACTAGTTGTTTCTGGAGCATATAAAATGTCATTTCAAGAGGCAGAACTATATAAAAGAGAAATAACAAATCATAAAGAGTTATCAATTGTATTAAAGCCAGTAGTTGAAAAAATAGCGTCTATTATAAGTCAACATATCAAAAATCATGATGTCGAGGAAATATTCCTAGTAGGAGGAACTTGCTGTTTAACAGGTATTGAAGATATTATACAAAAAAAGACAGGTATCTTTACTCATAAGCCTCAAAATCCTATGTTTGTAACTCCTTTAGGTATTGCACTTAGTTGTACACAAGAGATTATAGAATAGAAAATATATAGTTATACAACTTAGAAAAGGGGAAAATTTTATGTTAGCGGCAAAACTAATAGATAATGTATGGTCCACTAGAAAAGCAGATTCACTAAATGGATTAAAATTTATGCTGGCAGAAGTAATTGGAGGTAGTGATGATGGTCAGAGATTAATTGTTACAGATATCATTGGTGCCGGCATTGGAGATAGAGTTATTGTTTGTACAGGTTCATCAGCTCGTAGAATGTTAGGAAATGATGATATTCCAGTTGATGCAGCTGTTGTCGGAATTATTGATAAAAGTTGCAATTTTGGATAAATTCAGGAGGTGCAAGAATGAATCTTCTTGATATGGTAAGAGAAGCAGGTATAGTTGGTGCAGGAGGAGCAGGATTTCCTACCCATGTAAAACTTATATCAAAGGCTGAATATATACTTCTTAACGGAGCTGAATGTGAACCACTATTGAGAGTTGATCAGCAGCTTATGGAGCTGTTTCCGGATGAAATTATAAAGGGATTTGAAGCAGCGGGAAAATTTGTTGGGGCAAATAAAGCTCTTATAGGCATAAAAGGAAAGCATAAGAAAGTAGTTTCTATATTACGTGATAGGATTAAAGCACTTGGATTAGAGGATTTTGTAAAAGTAAGAGAATTACCAGATGTTTATCCTGCAGGTGATGAACAGGTACTAGTTTATGAACTAACAGGTAGAGTTGTTCCAGAAACAGGAATTCCAATTCAAGTTGGGTGTGTAGTGTTAAACTCAGAAACTGCATTAAATATATATTATGCATCTATAAACAAGTCAGTTACACAAAAGTATATAACAATCGCAGGTGATATTCCAAAGAGATTAACAGTAAAGGTTCCAGTTGGGACACCTATTATAGATGTATTAAGATTAAGTGGCATTGAAAACTTTGATAATTATGCAGTTATTGATGGTGGTCCTATGATGGGCCCTATTATGAGCAATTTAGATGGATATGTTACTAAAAAAAATAAAGGCTTTATAATTTTAAAAAAGGATCATCATCTAGTAAAGAAGAAATCTGTTACTTCAGAACAGGCAAGAAGAGTTAATAAATCTTCTTGTGAGCAGTGCCGAATGTGTACAGATATGTGCCCACGTTATCTTCTTGGACATGAGATGCAGCCTCACAAAATGATGAATGCTCTAAATTATTCACTAGATGATGTTGAAGCTCAAAAAATTGCACAGCTTTGCTGTCAGTGCAATTTATGTGAATTGTTTTCATGTCAAGCAAATCTTCATCCTAAATTTGCAAATATGTATTTTAAAGATAAATTAGCAGAGCAAAATATAAGGTATAAACCCAAAAAGTCAGAATTTAAAGTTCGTAAAAGTCGAGAATATCGTTTGCTTCTAACTAAACACCTTATAGCTAGATTAGGTTTGTATAATTTTGACAAACCAGCTCCTATGACGGAAGTTGAAATGAAACCAGAATTGGTTTATATCTCAACAACGCAGCATGTAGGTGTACCTGCAATTCCGATTGTATCTATAGGAGATCATGTTGAAATAGGTCAGCAAATAGGTAAAATCCCGGAAGGTAGCTTAGGTGCAAATATACATACAAGTATATCAGGAAATATAGTTCAAATTGAAAAAGATTTTATTGTAATAAGGAGGGGCTAATATGCAAAATGCAATAGGAATGGTTGAATTTACAAGTATTGCACGTGGAATATATGCAGCAGACCAAATGGTAAAAGTTTCTGATGTAGAAATAGTTACAGCTGGCTCTACCTGTCCTGGTAAATATATAGCAATTGTTCATGGTGATGTTGCATCAGTTAATAATTCAGTGAGCACTGGAGAAAGAGTGGCAGAAGAATATTTGGTTGATTCAATTGTTATACCAAATGTTAGTCCTCAAGTATTTCCAGCAATTACAGGCTCAACGATGCCAGAGAAGATTCAAGCTTTAGGAATTATGGAATCTTTCTCGCAAGCAACTATGGTTATTTCTGCTGATGCAATACTTAAGGCAGCGGAATTAGAACCAATAGAGTTACGCCTCGGAAATGGATTGGGAGGTAAGTCCTTCTTTACTTTTACTGGTGATGTTGCTGCAGTTCAAGCCGGAGTTGAATCAGGAAAAGCTATTGCAAAGGAAAATGGTCTCTTAGTAAATGTAGAGGTTATACCTGCCCCATCGGATATGTTGATTGCATCTTTACTTTAATTTATTAATAAAAGAAAGTTTTAAACATTATTATGAAGAAAGGATGTGAAAAATTGAAAAGATTAATTTGTGCCAAGGATGTTGAAGAAGCTCAAAAGCAAGGGAAACAAGTAATTTATATTGACAGTAATACACTTATTACTCCATCAGCAAAAGATGTAGCAAGATTTGCTGGAATAGAGTTTTCTACAGAAGTGCCTTCTTGTAAACCAAAGAATATTTGTAAAGAAAAAACCTTAGAAGATGGGTCAGATAGTGATGTGGTTTACAAGGTACTAAAGGCTATAATGGATAAAGGCCTTTTAAATGAAATACTTCATTCAATTTCTAAGCCATATATATCAGAAAGTGCTTCTAATGGCTTAAAGGTAGTACGTGGTGATTCGGTAAAATTTGATGTTTTTGATACCCAAAATCCTGACGCAAAGGTATTTTATCAAGAATTAATTAATAAAGAAGAATCTTCTATAAGTGCTGGATTTTTAATTATTGATCATTCCAAATTTGATTGGGAGCTAACTTATGAAGAAATTGATTATGTAATTGAAGGTACTGTAACAGTTAATATAGATGGTAAAACTTTAACAGCATATCCAGGTGACGTACTCTATATTCCATCAGGTTCAAAAGTTACTTGGGAATCTAAAGATAAAGCTAAGCTATTTTATGCTACATATCCAGCTAACTGGTCAGATCTTATAAGCTAAAATTTATTTTAGAGTTAAAAGAATATTATGAGAACAATTAAAATGGAGGGGTTTTGATTGGAAAATATTGATCGTGATTTACGTTCAGTACAAGAAGCAAGAGACCTTGCACGATTAGGAAAAATTGCTGCAAATCAGATTGCTGATTATACTGAAGAGCAAATTGATAAGATTTTATGTAGTATGGTTAGAGTAGTAAGAGAAAATGCAGTTTCTTTAGCTAAAATGGCTGCAGAGGAAACAGGATTTGGTAACACTGAAGATAAAACCTATAAGAATCATATGGCTTCTGCTATGCTCTATGATTCAATCAAAGATATGAAAACTATTGGTGTTATTAGAGAAGATTTGAATAATCAATTAATTGATATTGCCGAGCCTATGGGTTTGTTAATGGGGATTGTTCCATCAACTAATCCCACATCTACTACTATTTTTAAAGCAATGATATCAATCAAATCACGTAATGCTATTGTATTTTCACCACATCCATCAGCAGTAAAATGTACACTTAAGGCTGTGAGCTTAATGCACGATGCAGCAGAAAAAGCAGGAGCTCCTAAAAATATTATAAGTTGTATTTCAACACCAACTATGCAAGCTACAAATGAGCTAATGAAGCATGATGATATTGCTCTGATTATTGCAACTGGAGGACCTGGAATGGTAAAGGCATCTTATAGTGCAGGTAAGCCTGCTTTAGGTGTTGGTGCAGGTAATTCACCTGCATATATTGAAAGAACTGCTAATATTCAAAAAGCAGTTAGTAACATTATGTCAAGTAAGACTTTTGATAATGGTACAATTTGTGCATCTGAACAATCAATAATTGTGGAAGAGTGCAATAGTGAAGAGGTAGTAACTGAATTTAAGAAGCAGGGCGGATACTTTATGACAGCAGAAGAAACTAAAAAGGTTTGTAAAGTTTTATTTAAGAATAATCACACTATGAATGCAAAGCTTGTAGGTAGAACTCCACAGGTTATTGCTAAGGAGGCTGGAATTTGTATTCCAGAAAAAACAAGACTTCTAATAGGAGAGCAGGAAGGTGTTGGCGAGGAATATCCATTATCATATGAAAAATTAACAACAGTTATAGCTTTTTATACAGTTAAAAATTGGCAGGAAGCATGTGAACTTAGCATAAAATTACTTCAAAATGGTATAGGTCATACTATGAGCCTTCATACAGAAGATAGAGACATGGTGATGAAGTTTGTTAAAAAGCCAGCATCTCGTATTTTGGTTAATACAGGTGGTTCTCAGGGAGGAACTGGTGCAAGTACGGGACTTATACCTTCATTTACACTAGGTTGTGGTACCTGGGGAGGAAGCTCAGTTTCTGAAAATGTTAGCCCAATGCATTTAATAAATATTAAAAGTGTTGCATATGGTTTAAAGGATTGTGCTACATTAGCTCTTGATGATTTATCTTTTGACTATACTGATCTTAATATCAGTGAAACTAAGAGTGAAGCAGGAGGTTGTGAAATTAGTTCTTATTTAAATGAATTGAACATAGATTGTAATGATAATGAAAAGCTTTTAAGTTTAGTAAATGAAATAGTAAAAGCTATGAAGGGAGCTAACTAAAATGGACAATCATGAAGCTGTCCTAAAGCTTTTGATGGAGGCTATTCAATCTAATGTACCTTCAACACAAAATAAAGAAGATATACATGAAATCCCAGTAGGTATTTCAAATCGTCATATTCATCTATCTAAAGCAGATATGGACTCTTTATTCGGAAAAGGTTATCAGATGAGTAAGATGAAAGACTTATCACAGTCTGGACAATATGCCTGTAAGGAAACTGTGACAATCTGTGGTCCAAAGGGTGCGATTGAGAAAGTTAGAATCCTTGGTCCTGTGCGTAGTAAGACACAAGTAGAAGTTTTAGTAGGAGATTCATTTAAGCTAGGAATAGTCTCACCAGTAAGACTATCAGGTGACTTATATGGAAGTCCTGGAATTACATTAGTTGGTCCGAAAGGCTCTGTTCGAATTGATGAAGGTTTGGTCGTAGCACAAAGACATATTCATATGAATTGTGAAGATGCACAATATTTTGGTGTTAGTGATGGTCAGGTGGTTTCAATTGAGATTAATGGCTCAAGAGGTGGTATTTATAATAATGTTGCTATTAGAGCAAATGATACTTCTGTTTTAGAGTGTCATGTTGACACAGAAGAAGCAAATGCTATGAATATTAACTCGTTATCAAAAATCAAAATAATAAAGTAAAAATTTAGGGGGAAATAAAAATGAAATATGATGCATTAGGAATGATAGAAACAAAAGGTTTAGTAGGATCTATTGAGGCAGCAGATGCAATGGTTAAGGCAGCAAATGTATATTTGGTTGGTAAAGAGCATATTGGAGGCGGTTTAGTAACAGTAATGGTAAGAGGTGACGTTGGTGCTGTAAAGGCTGCAACTGATGCTGGAGCTGCAGCTGCACAAAGAGTTGGAGAATTAATTTCAGTTCATGTTATTCCTCGTCCACATATGGAGGTTGAGACAATTTTACCTAAGGTAGAAAAGACAGAAGCAAAATAGACTTTTCTATTTTCTATTTGTTGATAAGGAGATGTTAATTCTAAGTAATTAACATCTCTTTTTTTGACTAGAATCAGAAAAAGGTACCTAAGCGAAAATGAGTATAATTGAAATAACGCTACTTAAGTCAAAAGCAGCTAACATTTAAATTATACTCATTTTAAATTAGGTGATACTTGTACAGGCCTAAACAAAAGTATCGAAAGGAAGAATATATGGAATAAGATGGAGATTTAAATATACTTTTGAAGTAAAATGTTTAGTAATGTGTATATGTTTATCTAAATGCATAAAAAATCCTTTGATGTAGAGGTGGAAGGTTTACCAGCCGACTTGATACCTACGTAAAGCATATAAATATGATTGCTTAGTATAAAATTTTTAAAATGATTATAGATATAGAGAATCTTTTTGATGAAGATTATGAGAAAATATTAAGTTATAGATTAAAAAATTTAATTAATAATATAAAAAAGGATTTAAAAGAAAACTTTGAAAATTTTATACATACAGAAAAAGAAAAATTGAAAACTAAAGATTCTGTAGATAAAAATCTTATAATAAACGGTATAAATTCTGCTGAAAGTATTATTAACAGTATAAATATATAACAATGCTTATACTATTAAATCTAGAGTAAGTAAATATGTTAAAAGAAGTGAACACATATAATAAGTTAAACTAATAATGTGAATTATGAAAAATTAATTATATGCATGGTAAAAGAATACAGTAATAAGTTATGATTTGAGAGAGTAGCCAATAGTAGTGAAAGTTAGATTATTTATATGCAAAGTTAAAATTTCATGTATTGAAGAAATTAGGCTAGTATTAAGCTGAGTAATTTTTGATTAGGATAGGCTTAAGACTAGCCTGGTTTATAGTTAGAGTAGGCTGATTTTAGGCTAACGAGCTTTGAGAGGAGATGGCTAATATTAGTCCAATTGAGGTAGTTGGTTTATAGATAAAATAAGAGTTTTTAAGATTTTTTGTTGCTTAGCCATGGTAAATACATAATAGTTTTAGCTAAAAAATAATTTTTTGAATGATTTTATATGTGTTGAAATTTTTACAAAAAAACTTCGATTATATTCAAAATAAGTGTTTAAATTATAAAATATGATTTTGTGATAAAAAGGTTGATAAAGATAAAATTAACAATTATAATGTAAAATGAAGCTAATAAAAGGTGGTTTTTGCAGATTTTTACATTTGTTTTTTACATATAACAATTATCCATGTAAAAATATATCTATTCAATAAGAATACAATGTTCTTTTAAAGACTATAGAGTACTATAAGATAGTTTTATTATTATTTTTGAATCATCTTTTATTAGCTATTTTCTAAACACATAAAATAAAAATATTAGGAGCACATATCATGGAAGAAAATTTATTTGTAAATTATATAAATGAAGACTATATAAAAGAATATTACTTAGAAAAAATACAGTATAAATCAGGTATTGGAATAGATAAAATAAATAAAAAATCATTTAAGGATAATTTAGAAAAATATTCACATTATATAGTAAAAAAAATAAATAACAACACATATAAATTTACTCAATATAGAGAAATACTAATTTCAAAAGGTAGAAACAAACATCCTAGAGTTATATCAATTCCTACGATTAAAGATAAAATCACCTTAACTATATTAAAAGATATATTATACGATTTATTCAATTCAGATTTAGAAAATAATCCTGTTAAAACCATAATAAATAATATTAAAGATACAGTTGATAGAAATGAATTTGATTATTATATTAAACTTGATTTAAAGAAATTTTATGATTCATTAGATCATAAATATCTTTTAAGCAAAGTAAGTGAAAAAATCACAAAACCAGAACTTCTAAACTTAATTGTTAAATCTATAAAGACTCCTACCATAGAGATGAATGAGCCTAAAAAAGGTAGGAAGAAAAAAAATGATATAGGTGTACCACAAGGGTTACCAATTTCAAATATATTAGCTAATATATATTTTATAGATTTTGATAAAAAACACATACATTCAAATAGATATAAGTATTTTAGATATGTTGATGATATATTAATTCTATGTAAAAAAAAAGATGCAGATAAAATAAAAAATACTATCTCTAATGAACTTACAGATAAATTAACTTTTAATTTAGAATTACATGATGAAAAAAAGAAAGAAGGAGATATTACACAAGGATTTTCTTATTTAGGTTATTTAATAAAAAATAATAAATTATCAGTTAGAGATACTTCTTTACATAAGTTGGAATTAGCTATTGAAGAGTTATTTGTTGAATATAAGAATTCGCAACAAAAGAACTTGAAATTACTAATTTGGAAATTAAATATAAAAATAACAGGTATTATTGACACAGAAAGTAAAACAAAGTATGGATGGGTAATCTTTTTTTCTCAAATAAATAATACAGGTGTTTTAAGACATTTAGATAGGCTAGTAACAAAATTAATACATAGATTTAATTTAGAAAAAAAAATAAATGAGAATAATTTAGAAGTAAAAAAATTTTTAAGAACATATTATGAAGTGAACTTTAGGCTTAATAAAACTAATTATATATTCAAACCAGCTAAATATAATCTAGATGATAAGAAAAAACTTTTAAACGAAACTTTCAAAATGAAAGTAGATAATTGGGATGAAGATACAGTAAATTATAGGTTTAAAAAAATAATACATGATTCAATAAAAGATTTAGAAAAAGATTTACAGAATTCAACTTCAGGTTAATACAAAAAAATTTATAAAGGAGTTTTAATATTGCCAAATATTACTGAATTAAAAAGAAGAATATGGATTACAAAAAAAAGCAGAATTGAGGCTTCAGAAAGATTAAAGAAAAAAAATGATTTATACCAATGGGTTTCAGTTTATTATTCAATAGTGATAGTTATGCTATCTATTTGGAATATAAAACCGGTTGATAATGGTGGAAATATAAACCTTGGTATAAGTAATTCTTCGCTATTATTATTAATCGCTTCTATTGCATTATCTTTGTTTTCTATGTTTATTACTTCAAGAAATTATCAAGAACGATATTATAATTTAAAAAGCAATTATATCGAAATAGGAAAATTATATACAAAAATAAGTCAATTAGAAAATGAAGATAATAATGATTCAAAACAAGTTTTACAAATAGAGCAAGAGTATAACAATCTATTAGCTTTAGTAGAAAATCATGAAACAATTGATTTTTACCGTATAATAATGAAAGCAGATGAAGAAAGAGAAAAATTAAGCGAAGAAAAACTTAAAGAAATAAAGTGGACAATAAAAAAACATGACTGTATGTTTTTTTTGAGTAACGCCATTTTTGTATTAGTTCCTTTTTTTAGTCCCTTATTAATTAGATTATTAGATTTTTGTATGAATTTAGTATAATACAATTTTTTAATGAAGCATATGAATTAGTGGTTATTAAAAAGAATACCAAGATAAGTAATTGAGATCACAAAAAGGTAAATAATGTAAAAGTAGATAGGGGTATTAATTGAATTAAAAGAATTGATTACAGAAGAGTTAATAAAATCCTAAGATGTTGGAATTGGTACTTATTATATACTAAATAATTATAATAAAAAAATAGACAAATTTAATAAAGATAATATAGTGCAGATAATTGGGAAAAAGTGACGATAACTCACAAGGAAGTACTTATAAACCATTGATTAGTAGCTATAAACTTAATGAAAACAAAAAGATAACTAATGCAGATGTAAAATTATTCATTAATTTGATTTAATATTGTGCTAAAAAATTATTAAGAAATTGATTGGAAAAAGTATAACTAAACTAATTGGTCAAAAATGAGGTAGGTACTATTATAATCTTAATTATGAAAGTTAGTATATGGTTTTATAAAGAAGAGACTAGATTTAAGTTGATTTAAAACTAGCCTTTTTTGCCATGGTATTTAGTTTTAATAATTTCAATATATAATAAATAATGAATTAAAAATCTTAAAATAAAATAGGTGGCAAAAGAAAAATTGATATCTATTTGCCACCCATAATGAAAATACAATGTAGTTCAGTAAAATATGTTGAAATATAAAAAACATTGGATGTTTGATATACCAATGTATACAGTGTATTGTAGAATACTTTGAAATACATTCAATTATTGTAGAATATTACTTTTTTGGAAACCACATATGTGGAGACCGTAGTACTACAATTTTACTAGTTTTTCAGTGGTTGTGTGATTTCTATTCTTTTAGGAAAAATAGCGAAAATTACGTTGAAAAAGATTTAAAAAGAAGTATAGAAATAAGAATTGATATATGATAGGATATGTGGAAATATGTTAGGAAATAGTAGGTTTTTGATATGAAAATAAATATATTGCATAAGGGGATATTTTTTTTTATATTTTTGAGGTGATGATATAACTATGTAAACTACTTGTGTAAAAATATATTATGTTTTAGATTAAGTTAATATGGGGGGGTTAATTAAACGTTAAATAAAGGGAGAGAATGATATATGGGAGAAAAAGTTCAAGAATTATTATCAAAAAAGGATTATAAAAAAGCTATTGATGAAACAATAGGATTTTTAAAGAGTATGGATAGGGATAAAATTGAAAATTGGATTGTGTATAAAAATATTCTAGTGTATAAACCGTCAGATGAGGAATGTTATACAAACTTTATTAGACCATTAAGTATTAAGTTGTTAACCTTATTTCCAGAGTTAAAGGAATATATTAACCAAATATTCATTATAAATGATGCACTACAAGGTATTTATACAAACTTGAAAAAAGATTTTTTGCCTTATACAAAAGGTAATATGCTTTTTACTGTGTATAGCATTGCATGTATGTATGAAAACTTTATACATGATCTAAATATAAAGTTAAATAGATATATAGGTGATAAACATATAGAAAGGATTATGGATGTTCACCAAAACAATATTGATAGGGCTATTGGTAGTTTGAATAGAATGATGAATATAATTTTTGATGAAAAATATAAATTTTCAAATAATTACAAAGAATTAGGTTTTGAGAAATTTATAGAGAAAATGAAAGAAGAAAGTGATAATAATTTTGTAGAGATAATTTGCAAATTAAATAGTATTGAGGATGTTTTAGAAATGGTTAGGGCTAAAGAAGTAACTGTTGATAGTTACGATGGAAATGAGTTTCAATTAAAATATCCAATTAAAAGATTTTTAAAATATGATTTACCTAAAATGAGATTAAGAACATTTGAAAAAATTAATTTTAAAAAATATAGTCAAAAATCACCTAAAAACTTTAAAATGTTAAAATCAGAAGATATTAGACCATTTGTTGAAATATCTAGAGACTCATTTAAATTAAAGATAGATTTTTTGTCAGAAGAATTCTTAACTAATTTAAAAACAATTCTGATTGATACAAAGAGATATACAGAATTTATATTATTTGAAAATTATATTGATGTAAATAAAATGAGTAAAAATGTAATAATTCGAGGAGAAACAAAGGCATTTACATTTGATGATATGATACACTTTCATATTGCAATTTTGGGGATTGCTAATTTTTATTATATTGCTGAAGAAGTATTTATTTCTGAAAAACAAAAGCATTCTATTACATCTGTTATAAATATAGATAGGATGTCCTTAAAAATGTATATTGTTCTATTCTTTAAGTATTTTATTGATAAGGATATTACAAATCAAGCAGTAGATGAACTGATAGATTATTATACTTTTGGTACATATGATATATGTGATGTTTTTTGCACTCCGTTAATACGATGTGGGAATATATGCACTATTGTTCCGTCTGTAGTGATGTTAACTAATTTTGGTAGAATGTTCATTGAACATATAAATAAGCTTGAAATAAATTTAAAAGAGGGGGATATTTTTGAAAAGAACTTTAAACTGATGTTAGAAGAACATGGTTTTAAAGTATATAATCCTGAAAAATCTCAGTTAAATTTTACTACTCAAAAAGGAAGACAAGGGGATATTGATGTTTTGGCAGTTAAAGATGACTATATTTTTGTGTTCAATTAAAAAATAAGCCTATGCCATTGGATCAAAAAGGATTTATAAATTATGATAGAAAATTAATTAAACCATTTAAGCAGTTGAAATATGCTAATGAATATTTAAATGAAAATCCTAAAAAAATACTAGAATTTTATGGGATAGAAGATTTGAGCAGATTTAAAATTATTCGTTTCAGTATATCAAATAGTTTCTATCGTTCGGGAGAATGCATAGATGGAATATATACTACAGATATGAGTGCATTGAATGTATTGTTTGATTCTGGAAAAATAACTATGAGAGATGGGACTAAAAAAAATATTAAATATATTAGAAAGGCTAATAAAGTAACTTCAGAAGAATTAGAAAAATTTTTAGAGGATCCATACTTTATGTGGAAAGGAGTTTATTTATAAAATTTAAACTGTTGATAATACTGGTGTTAGATATAAATAGATTTGCAAACTGCCCTTGTTTTAACCAACGAGGGATTTTTTAATTATAAGAAAATTATATTGATTTTAAATCTGTGGAAAAGTTGTATATAACGTAAGTGTAAAAAAATTGACGGATATATATTTTGAGTTTTCTTTGCTAGAATTATAGGAGAAAGTAAGGAGGTCCTAGTTATGGCAAAGGAAAAAACTCAAATTAATTGGAAGCATGTCATAAAATTATACAATTCACATGAAGGTAAATTGGTTGATTTTTGCAAAAAGCATAATATCACAAGAAATCAACTATATTATCATAAATCAAAAGAAAATAAAGAGAAATCAATATCTTTTCACCCTATCCAATTAAATT
>JAOASG010000030.1 GCA_025210235.1 Vallitalea sp. | reverse complement strand
GTAAGATGCTATAGGTGTTGCGGCAAGCGTGACAGGACGTCTAAGCGCCTTGCCTTTAAACAGGACGTTTAACGGCAAGGAAGAGCAACACCTATAGCATCTTACCAAAACCAATAGCCATCAAAAAATATTAAAGAGATGGCATTTACGGAAGTATGCCATAAATCCAGTCTTTATAACCTTTGTCTTTATATAATAATACTAGTTTAGTATATTTTTAAAAATTCTTATTGGAATTTTGGTTAAAATAAATTTTCATGCGTTTGCCCTGGTGGAATGACTCGTAATAATTGTCTTCTACAGTTATATATGATAAAATAGTTGAAATGGAACATATATTCTGTAAAGGTGATAATCATGGAAAATCAGCTAGTTATTGAAGGATTAATAGAAGAAATAATATATAGAAATGAGAATAATGGGTATTGTGTGTGTGAAGTAAGTTTGGAAGAGGAAGATATTACTTGTGTGGGTACGATGCTTGGTATATCTGAAGGAGAGCAGATTAAGGCAGTTGGCTCATATGTTTCTCATCATACTTATGGACTACAATTTCAGATAGAAAGTTATCAAAGTTTTATGCCACAAGATAAGCATTCTGTACTTAGATATCTTTCATCAGGAGCGATTAAAGGAATTGGACCAGCATTGGCAAAGAGAATTGTTAAGAAATTTGGAGATGATTCTTTTAGAATTATTGAAGAAGAGCCAGAGACACTTGCTTTAGTAAAAGGGATAAGTGAAAATAAAGCAAGAGAAGTAGCGAATGTTTTTTAT
The DNA here is from genome assembly GCA_025210235.1 of Vallitalea sp. Taxonomy (GTDB): domain Bacteria; phylum Bacillota; class Clostridia; order Lachnospirales; family Vallitaleaceae; genus Vallitalea. Next base: position 13,016 of record JAOASG010000030.1, on the reverse strand, counting down.
GAACAAAGGGAAATGAGAAAAACGATCATATTTTTACAAGAATACGGTATCTCATTAACTTATGCTATCAAAATATATAATAGATATAAAGAACAAACTATGGATATCGTAAGTAATAATCCATATAAACTTGCTGAAGATATAATAGGAATAGGTTTTAAAACGGCTGATGAAATAGCTATGAATATGGGAATACATAAAGATTCTATTCATAGGGTAAAAGCAGGGATAAAATTTGTTTTAAATAGAGCGTCTCTTAATGGGCACACTTATTTACCAAAAGATGAATTAATAAACAGTGCAGAAGAAATGTTATGTGTACCCTATGAACTTATTGAAAATGCAGTTATTGAGTTACAGATTAATAAACACATAATAAGTAAAGAGATAGAAGATCAAATGATAACATATAGCATGATGTATTATCATTTGGAACTAAATGTTGCTAGAAAACTATATGATTTATCTCAGTTTGATTATAAATTACCAGAAAACGCTGATAATCAAATAAAAGATATTGAAGCTAGTTCTAATATTTGTTTTGATGATTATCAAAGACAAGCAATTAAAGAAGGAATTAAAAATGGTGTTATTGTAATAACAGGAGGGCCTGGTACAGGGAAAACAACAACTATTAATTCAATTATTGAACTATTAGAAAGACAAGGGCTAGATGTTATGTTAGCAGCACCTACTGGTAGAGCTGCAAAAAGAATGACAGAAGCAACTGGAAGACAAGCCCAAACGATACACCGTCTACTTGAAATATCTTTTATGAAAAAAGATGATGATAGTAGTAGATTTGAAAAACATGAAGATAATCCATTAGAATGTGATGCATTAATTATTGATGAGGCATCTATGGTTGATATTGTACTTATGAATAGTTTGTTAAAAGCTATTATTCCTGGGACAAGACTTATAATTGTAGGGGATAAAGATCAACTACCTTCTGTAGGACCTGGAAATGTACTGAAAGATATTATTGAAAGTAATAAAATACAAGTTGTTAAGTTAGAGAAGATTTTTAGACAAGCTAGAGAAAGTGCTATTATAATGAATGCACATAAAATAAATTCGGGACAACATATTGATTTAACAAATAAAAAAAGTGATTTTTTCTATATAAAAAGGTCTACTGCAAGCAGTGTTTTAGATGAAATAAAGACGTTAACAAAGACAAGATTACCTAAGTTTGCAAATTGTTCAGCTTTTGAAGGCATTCAAATACTTGCGCCAATGAGAAAAGGACTACTTGGAACAATCAATCTTAATAAAGAGTTACAGGCGACATTAAATCCACCTAATAAGGAAAAAAAAGAAAAAGAATTTCGAGGAGTTTTATATAGGGAAGGAGATAAAGTCATGCAGATTAAAAACAACTATAATCTTGCATGGCAAATTAAAAATGAATATAATTTTACAATTGATGAAGGTATTGGCGTTTTTAATGGTGATATAGGTACTATAACAGATATTAATCACTTCTCTAATAAAATAAAAGTTAAATTTGAAGATAATAAAATAGTAGAGTATGAATACGCTAACTTAGAAGAATTAGAATTGGCATATGCAGTTACTATTCATAAATCCCAAGGAAGTGAATACCCAGTAATAGTAATTCCACTACTAAATGGACCATCAATGTTATTTATTAGAAATCTATTATATACAGCTGTTACTCGTGCAAAAAAATATGTAGTTATTGTAGGACTTGACACTACTATTTTTCAAATGATAGACAACGATAAAGAAATAGAGCGTTACTCTACACTTAGACTTAGAATAAGTGAAATATTTGAAACTATGAGTGAAGCTATGGATTTATAGAATCAACTGAATGTAGTTTTGGAATTACTTGGAATAAGAATTAATTAAGGGGGAGAATGATGGGTATAAAAGAATTATCAGAAGGTATTCTTGACATTATTTATCCCAAACGTTGTCCAATATGTATGGATATAATACCTATAGATAAAGAAGTAAAAATATGCGAAACTTGTATAGAAAAACTACCATATATTACTGATCCACGTTGCAAAAAATGTAGTAAACCAATTGATGATGAGACGATAAAATATTGCTATGATTGTACAAATAATGAACATTATTATAATAAAGGATGGGCTGTTTGGCTCTATGAAGGTAATATAAAAAAATCTTTGCAGAGATTTAAATATAACAATAATAAAAACTATGGTAGAATTTTTGCTAAAGAAGTAGTAACGTTATATAATAAAGAAATAACAGAAGCAAAGATAGATTTAATAGTTCCGGTACCTCTATACATAAAAAAACAAAAAAAGAGGGGGTATAATCAAGCACAAATTATTGCCAATAATATTAGTAAATATCTTGATATCCCATGTAATAATGATTGTTTAGTTAGAATAAAAGACACTAAGCCACAAAAGAATCTTTCGGACAAAGAAAGAATAAACAACACAAAAAAAGCTTTTAAAGTAGTAATGTCTAGTGTAGTAATGGATAAGAAAATCTTAATATGTGACGATATATATACTACAGGTAATACAATTAATAGTTGTGCAAAAGAATTATTAAACTCTGGCGCAAAAGAAATATATTTTTGTACACTTGCTATAGGTAAAGGCTTTTAAAATATAACTGGGAGGTATTGAAAATGGATGTAAGAAATTGTGTGAAATGTGGTAAAATATTTAATTATCTAAGAGGGGTTCCAATGTGCCCTTCATGTAAAAGCGAATTGGAAGATCAATTTCAAGCAACAAAAAAATACATAAGGGATAATCCTAATGCAAATATAGCAGAAGTATCAGAAAATTGTGACGTATCTCTTAAACTTATTCGCCAATGGGTGCGTGAAGAAAGACTTATATTCTCAGAAGAATCAGCTATAGGGATTGAATGTGAATTATGTGGAACAACAATAAGAACAGGACGCTATTGTGAAAAGTGTAAACATGATATACAGCACAATCTTGATGGGGTATATGAAAAAGGAAAAGATAAAAAATATAATAAAGAAAATTCCGCAAAAATGAGATATTTAAGAAAAGACAACATATAAAAGAGTTATCAATAAATTTAATATTTATAAAAAGGGCTGGCTTAGACATAATATTATCTGTAGGTTTGGTATTAATAGAATTATAATATGTTATGAGCTAGTCTTTTTTAATGTTTTTTTTTAATTAAACTAAATAATATATTACCCATTGCCGATAAAATAATTGAAAGAAACATATACTTTATATATTAAGAAATAACAGACGGGTTATGGTGTTTTGCAAACGCCTTAATTAATCTATATGTGAAAGGAAGAGTGTATAATGAGAATCAATGGGATTAAAAGTGTAAATAGTGCATATAAGGTTAATAGAACTGATAAGATTAATAAAGTTTCTAAGATAAAAAAGGAAAAAGATTCTTTGGCTATATCTGATATCGCTAAAGAATTACAAATAGCTAAGAAAGCAGTTAATAATACAGCAGATACTAGAGAAAAAAAGGTAAAAGAAATTAAAAGTAGAATAGAATCTGGCACATATAACGTTAGTGGGAAAGAAGTTGCAGATAAAATAGTAGATAGATACTTTGATGAACGAAGATAGTTATAATCTAATTACACTAGTATTATGTATTTAATAAGAAAGGAAGATTATATTGGCTAGTTTAATAGATGAATTAATAACAACTTTAGAACAGGAAAAAGAATGGTATATTAAATTAACTAATATAAGTCAAGAAAAAACAGATGTTATTATAAAAGGTGATATTACAGCGTTAAACGAACTTTTAATAAACGAACAAGAAATGGTTTCTATCGTTATTGGATTAGAAAAAACTAGAGAAACAATTATTAAAGATATAGCGATTGTAACTAATCTAAATGATGATGAACTAACTATTAGTAAGTTAGCGAATTTACTCAGTAATCAGAAAAAAGAAAATGATAAGCTAATAGCATTAAGAAATGATATTAAAGATGCTGTTGGTAACTTAAAAGTTATTAATGATAGAAATAAAATATTAATAAAAGAATCTTTAGATTATATTGATTTTACAATGAATGCTATTCAGAGTAGTAGTTCACTACCTAATAGTAATTACCAATCAAAAGGGAATATTTATGAAGCTGAAGGCAAAAGTTTTTTTGACGCCAAGCAGTAACGGTAGAGATATACAATAGTTAAGTGTTTAGAGGTATAAGATAAATATTTTTAACTTATAGCTTTAAATACTTAACTTAACTTTAAATTCGATAATAGAGGTGATAACATGTCGTCAATTAGTAGTTTATCAAGAGCAGTTTCAGGACTATCAGCTAGTCAATATGCATTACAGGCAACAGCTCATAACTTAGCTAATGTAAATACTCCAGGATATGTAAGACAACAAGTTTTATTAAAAGAATCTAATTATTATAAAATAGGTAATAATGGTAGTTCTAATCTTATGATTGGTATGGGTACTGACGTTCAAACAATTCGTCAAGTAAGAAATATGTTCCTTGATGGTGCTTTTAGAGAAGAAAGCAGTAGATATGGATTTTATAATTCAGGAGCAAAAGCGATAGAAGAAATAGAAACAATATTTGGAGAAATAGAAGGTGAGAATATGCAGGGTATTCTCAAACAATTTAATAAATCCTTAGATGAGTTATCTAAACATCCTGATGGTTTAGAAGCAAGAGGTACGTTTATACAGACTGCTGTATTATTTGTTAATAAGGCTAATCTAATTATGAATCAGTTAGAAGAATATCAGACAAATTTAAATACACAAATCACTGATAAAGTAAAAGAAGTTAATAGATTAGCTAAAGAAGTTAATATGTTAAATCAAAAGATATCTAAATATGAGATAAATGGTGATAACGCAAATGACTTTAGAGATGCAAGAAATAATGCATTAGATCAATTATCTGAAATAATAGATATTACATATAGTGAAGATCATGAGGGAAATGTGAATGTATTAGCAGAAGGATTTCCTTTAGTATCTGGTGGGATAGTTAATAAAATTAAATTAGAGCAAGCTGCTCCTAACAGTCCATTTGTATCTCCTGTTTGGGAAGTTACTGGGAATAGAGTGTTTAATTTAAAAACTGAAATATCAGTAGATAGACAAAATGATAGAGGCTCGCTAAAAGGCTTGTTGTTATCGCGTGGAGAAAGAAAAGCTAACTATAAAGATACAGAAAATGTTTCTAATTATGAAGAAAACGTTAAGCCCTCTATTATAATGAGGACTCAAGCGAAATTTGATATGTTAGTACATTCAATTGTTAAGAAAGTAAATGATATTGTAGCTCCTATTACTAACCCTACTCCACCAGCAGTACCTGAAAAAGATAAAGCTAATGCACCATATGGATTAGATGATTCTCAGCATATAGAAATATTCAAAAGAAAAAATATGAGTAGATATACTGGAGATACATATAATGGTGAAGATGCCTCAGATATTAACTCCTTGTATTCAGCAGGAAATCTTGAAATTAATCCAGAGGTATTAAATGATTACGATAAAATATGTATTACTAAAATAAGTGGAGAAGTAAATAATAATGAACTTGTAGAAAAAATTAAAGAAGAATGGGAAAAAGCTAGTATTGAAGAAAGACCTGGAAGTACTTCTAAGTTAAATATTAAAAACTATTATAAAGGTTTTGTTGGGGATATTGGAAGTATGGGTGAATCAAATAAGACACAAATGAAAAGTCAAGAAGTATTGATTAATCAAATTAATAATCAAAGAGGTATGTTAATGAATGTTTCATCAGATGAAGAGTTGGGTAATATGATGAAATATCAACATGCTTATAATGCTTCTGCAAGAGTCATAACAGTTGTAGACCAAATGCTTGAACAAGTTATTAGTAGATTAGGGTTAGTAGGAAGATAGGGGGATTTAGATGCAATCAACATTTTTTGGGCTAAATGTTGCAACACAGGGATTATTTACAGCAAGAATAGGTTTAGATATTACAAACCATAATATTACGAATTCTAATACTCCAGGATATAGCAGACAATATGGAGTTCAATCAGCTTGTAGACCTTTACCTAATAATGGCATTGGAATGATGGGAACGGGTTCAGAAATTTTAAAGATTAGTCAATATAGAAATTATTATTTAGATGTTAAGTACTGGAATAATAGTAGCCATCTTGGAGAGTATTCTGTTAAAAATGATCAAAGCAGTTACTTAGAAACGATGCTTAATGAAGTAAAAAATGACGGAATAACTAAACACTTTAGTGATGTATTTACTTCTTTACAAAAACTAGCGAAAGATCCAAATAATAGTTCTTGCAAAGTTAATTTTGCTGATATGGCAACTAGTTTTTCAAGATTTTTCAATGATATTGGAGAAAAAATGGGATCTTTTCAAAAAGATGCTAATTTTGGAGTTAAAATAAAAGTAGATCAAATAAATAACTATGCAGACCAAATTGCAACAATAAATGAGCAAATTAGAAATGTAGAATTTGCCGGTGCTCAAGCTAATGATTTGAGAGATAAAAGAGCTAAAATAGTGGATAAATTAAGTGGAATTATCAATATAAAAGCAGAAGAAGTAGTAGATGCTAATGGTAAAAAAACTTTTTCTATATTAGCTAATGGACAAAGACTTGTATATGGAAATGATGTTAGCCTATTAGAAACTAAAGCTAGAAAGTATAAAAATAACCCAGAAGATGAAGAGGGATTATTTGATATTTATTGGAAGAATGGAGATAAATTTGATATAACTGATCCTAACCTTCAAGGAGAGTTAAAAGGTTATATAGATATGCGAGATGGAAATAATAATGATATTTTTAAAGGTAGCATAGAAGGGGCCCCATTAGCAAGTGCAACCAAAACAATCTCTATAGTAAATCCAGCTAGATCTGATTTGCCTTTAAAAGGTAAAATTAAAATAGATGGTGTAGAATACACATATAATAATTACTCTTATGATAAAGTTAATGATAAAGCAACGTTTACCCTAGATACTGATGCGCCAGTAGGATCAAAAAACGTAAGTATGGGGGATGATTTAAATTATAAAGGTATAAGCTACTATGTAAAGAAATTAAATAGTTTTGTGAGAACAATTGCTAAGAACTTTAATGATATTCATGCAAAAGGTGTAGATGAAAATGGAAATACAGGGGTACCGTTATTTACATATAAAGGCTATACACCAGGTGATGACGTTGACTATGATAAGATGAATATAAATAACTTTCAATTTTCTAATGAAGTTAAAGATAATTTAGATAAATTATTAACTAAATATTCTTCTATTGATGGTGAAAGTAACAGTGATTTAATTAAGGAAATTATGAAGTTAAGACATGATAATAATATGTTTGATAAAGGGGAACCGGATAACTATATTCAATCTTTAGTTGGTGAACTAGGAATTGATTGTAGTCAATCAAAGAGTTTTCATGATGGACAAGTTAATTTAAGTAAAATGATCGAGAATCAAAGATTGTCATATTCTGGAGTTGATTTAAACGAAGAGACAATGAATATTATAAGATTCCAACAGGCTTATAATATATCGGCACAGATGATTAGAGTTTTTGATGAGATATATGATGTTACAATAAATAGAATGGGCGCAAGTTAATTAGAAAGGAGTTATTAGATGAGAGTAACTAATAGTATGGTAACGAATAATATATTACTTAGTTTAAATAGAAGCAAATTAGCTCTTAGTATATATGAAGAACAGTTAGCAACAGGAAAAAAGATTCAAAGACCTTCAGATGATCCTATTATTGCAGTACGAGCGTTAAAACTTAGAGCTAGTGTAAATGAGATAGAGCAATATAGAACTAATGCTGAAGATGCACTATCTTGGATGACAGTTGCGGAAAAATCAATTTCTAATGTTATTGAAATTGTTGTAAAAAGAGCAAGATCATTGTGTGTGCAAGCTGCCAACGGTCCTCTAGGAATTAAAGAAAGACAAAGCATCGTTACAGAACTAAAACAACTAAAGGATCAAATTGCTGATGAGGGTAATGTAGATTATGCAGGTAGGCATGTATTTACTGGGTATAAAACAGATAAACCATTAACGTATACAGAAAATGCTAAAGATGATAAGTTTACTATTGAAGAAAAGTTTGGAGCAGATAACATAGAAAAAGTGGAAAAAGTATTTAATTCTACACCACCAAGAAAAGGTGAAATAGCCAGAATAAGGGTTAGTTATTCTAAAATAAAATATGATGCGACACCTCCAAATGATAAGCTAACAGTGTCTAGTACACCATCAAAACAACTTGCTATTAATTCGGTAAATAATTCAACAGATGCAAATGCTTATGAACCATTACCTGGAACGGTTAATATATTAAGAGATACAGGAGAAATAATATTTAATAAAGATGATTTAGGGGATATTAAAGAGATTAACTTTACTTATGACAAAGAAGGTTTTGAAAATAATGATTTAAATCCAATTCATTATTTTAAGTGTACTAATAAAGACACTGGGGAAACATATGAAAATAAAAGAGATGTAATTAAATACCAAGTAAGTTATAATCAGAATGCAGAAATTAATACTCTTGGCAAAGAATTTATTACTACTGATTTAATGAGAGATATGGAGGAAATGATTAATGAGGTAGGTAAGGTTAAAGGTGATGGTACAGATTATGATAATTTACTAAAAGATAGTCTTAGAGATAAATTTGATAAGCTGATTGGAAAGATAGATAAGCATAAAGAGAACTTATTAAAAGAACAGGCTGATTTGGGAACTAGAATGAATAGAGTAGAGTTAACAATTACTAGGTTAGAAGATGATAAGCTGAATTTTACAGATTTAATGACAAAAAATGAAAGTATTGATATTGCAGAAGTTATTGTAAATATGAAGTGTCAACAAATGGTTTATGATTCTGCGTTAATGTCATCAACTAAGGTAGTGCAATCATCTTTACTTGATTTTTTAAGATAGCTTAATACAATATGTATTATTATTAATAGACGCGTGTAAATGCGTCTAAGGTTTTATGTTGTACAAGACGGGCGTAGGTGGATGTATATAAAAATTCGTTCAGTTAAATAAGCCCCAAGAAAAACTAATTTCATTTCCATTCATTAAGTAAGTCTAGAGAATCATTTATAAATAAAACTTCCATAAATGAATACCCATTGGCTGGGCTATTTGTTACTATTGTAGATAGTACATATAAGATATTTATATGATAAAAGGATTAGAAACTGATATAATTAGGAATAACGCAAAATAGTTGGACGGACATAAGATGAAAAAATAAAGAGCTACTGGTAAGTTAAGAATAGTTTCAAGATAAATGTGGGAAAGTTTTGTAGTGGTAAGTTAATAATAAAAAATAATAACTTGAAAAGGATTATAATATAATTAAAGAAGTTATTGGATATAAATGCAGATTCTAATTATAATATATGTAAGGGAGTGGTGAAATGTTAGTTGAGACTAAGTATTTTGATAAGGTTGAGGTTGAGGATAGTAGGATAATTAATTTTGAACATGGAGTTTTTGGGTTTTCGGAGTATCATAAATTTGTAGTATTATATGAAAATGAGATTTTATGTTGGTTACAATCAATAGAGGATAGAGATGTTGTTTTGCCTATGATTTGTACTCCTTTGGTATTTCCAAAGTATACTCCAGAAGTTGATGATGAAATTATTCTAAGTATTGGAGATATGAAACAGGATAATTATTTATCTATTTTTACTATTATGGTAGTGCCATCAGATATTGAGAAAATGACTACAAATTTAAAAGCCCCCATTATTATTAATAATAATACCAAAAAAGGTATTCAAGTTATTTTAGAAAGTGATGAATATGAGATAAAGCATAACTTATATGAACGTCTAAGGCAGTCACAATCAAAGCAAAAGGTGGGTGAATAATATGTTGGCATTATCTAGAAAAAAGGGACAAGGTATTATTATTGATGATAATATAGAGCTAGTGGTACTTGAAATATCTAAAGACCAAGTGAGGATAGGGATAAATGCGCCAAAAAACATAAAAATTCATCGTAAAGAAATATACCTTCAAATTAAAAATGAAAATCAAGAAGCTATGAATACAAATGAACAAGTAGCTAAAAGATTAAAGGATTTGTTTAAATAGTTTAGCTTATTTATTTAAAAATACGCATAGTTAAAAAGCTATACAGTGTTAATAAGTAAAGATATTAAATAAATGTTCTAAATTTTATTAAAAATGTCAAAAAGGTTATAAAGTTTTTGACTATACTACCGATATAATATATGTAAGATAATTATTTGGCCAATAATTATAAAATAATTAGGCAAGGATGCCTGTAAAATTCAAGGAGGAATTTATTATGATTATTAATCACAATATGATGGCTATTAACACACACAGACAATTAGGTGGAATTGGAGTTAACCAATCAAAAGCAACTGAAAAATTATCATCAGGTATGAGAATAAATCGTGCTGGTGATGATGCAGCAGGTCTTGCAATAACTGAAAAGATGAGAGGCCAAATTAGAGGTCTTAATCAAGCTTCAAGAAATGCTCAAGATGGTATTTCACTTATTCAAACAGCAGAAGGAGCATTAAATGAAACTCATGATATGCTTCAAAGAATGAGAGAACTAGTTGTTCAAGCTAACAATGGTACTAATACTCAAGATGATAGAAGTAAGATACAAGAAGAAATAACTCAATTATCTACTGAGATTACTAAAGTAGCTGAAAGAACACAGTTTAATAAACAAGATTTATTAAAAGGAACATTTGGAGCTTCTATATCTGGTGCTGGTACAGCTGTTGATGGTTCAACTAAATTCAAAGTAACATATAATGGTGCTGATGTTGCTAATACTTATACACTTACAACTGATGATGGTACTGCTGATACTTTAACTCTTACAAATGCTACGACTGGAGTTACTCAAGTTCTTACTGCCGCAGATGTAACATCTATGACAGCTGGTGATACATTTAATTTTGATAAGATGGGAATTACTATTGAAGTTGTTGCAAGTGGGGATCATTCTTCATTAGCAGCTAATAATACATTTAATGTAACAGGTACAGCAGTAGATTTACAAATCGGTGCTAATACAGGACAACAAATGTCACTAAATATTAATGATATGAGAGCTTCTGCGTTAGGTACTGGTGGTAAAAAAATTGATGCAATTAATGTTGGTGGTGCTGGATGGGATTCATCAGCATTTGATACAGATATAGCAGCAGTAGATGCAGCTATAAAAACAGTATCAGCTGAAAGAAGTAAACTTGGTTCATGGCAAAATAGATTAGAGCATACAATTAAGAACTTAGATACTTCATCAGAGAACCTTCAATCTGCAGAATCACGTATTCGTGACGTTGATATGGCAAAAGAAATGATGAATTATACTAAGCAAAATATCTTAATGCAAGCTGCACAATCAATGTTAGCTCAAGCTAATCAAGCCCCACAAGGTGTACTTCAATTATTAAGATAACATAATTAGTTTATTATGGCTTCGGTTAATTCCGAAGCCTTTGTTGTAGAGATTATTCTATTTTCAAAAAAGCTGCATCATATTTTCTTTAAAAACAATACATCTGTTAATTGGAATATAATAATAATGTAATATGGCGTTGATATAGGATAATAATACAAAAATTAACAATAAATAATAAAAAAATGATAAAAAGTATTAAGTAAATAAAATATTGTCCGATATATATATTGAAAATAAAAATTTAAAATATAATAAGGTATAAACAGGGATGATAAAGATACTCACTAGTATTTGGCAGGATGCCGAACAAAAAGTAAGTTTATTTATGATACTTGTTTATGCCTTGTTTGATTACTCAAGGAGGAAAAAAAGATGTTAGTTTTAGGCAGGAAGCCAGGAGAATATGTAATGATTGGTGATGAAATTAAAGTAGAGGTAGTAAAAAGTAAAGATGGAGATTTACGTCTTGCTATAGATGCACCAAGAGATATACAAATTGTTAGAGGAGAAATTTATGAGAGCGAAGTAAAATAATAGTTATATAAGTAAATAAAAAAATACTTCATGGATGAGGGAATTATTTCAACCGTAAACTAGTAAGGATTACTAGTATAGGGTTGGGTTAATTCCCTTTTTTTAGTATCAAATTATTAATTAGATAATAAGCCATGCATGGGCCCGGTGGCTTTTTATGAACAAAAAATAACAAATAAAAATGGTGACAAAGGAAGGTCATCTATAAAATTCAAGGAGGTAATATAAATGATTATTAACCACAATATGTTAGCGATGAATACCCATAGACAAATGGGATCTATAGGAACAAATCAAGCAAAATCAACAGAAAAATTATCATCAGGTATGAGAATTAACCGTGCAGGTGATGATGCAGCAGGTCTAGCGATCTCAGAAAAAATGAGAGGTCAAATTAGAGGACTTAATCAAGCATCAAGAAATGCACAAGATGGTATCTCATTAATTCAAACAGCAGAAGGAGCACTTACTGAGACTCATGCAATGCTACAAAGAATGAGAGAGTTAGTTGTTCAAGGAGCGAATGATACAAACTCTGATGAAGAAAGAGATAATATAAAAGATGAGTTAAATCAATTATCAAAAGAAATTACAGAAATAACTAAAAAAACTGAGTTTAATAAGAAAAATTTATTAGATGGTTCTTATGCAACAAAATCAATAACACTACAAGTAGGAGCTAATAAAGAACAATTTATAGGGTTCAATGTTGCTACAATGGACGCTGCATCATTAGGTGTAACTTCTGCTAGTATTGGAGAAGTAGTAGGGAATGATGCATCAACAGCAACGGATATTAGTAAGTTAACAGAAACTATTGATAATGCTCTTATAAAAGTTTCATCTGAAAGATCTAAATTAGGTGCTGTACAAAATAGATTAGAACATACTATTAAGAATGTAGATAATACATCAGAAAATCTTCAAGCAGCAGAATCAAGAGTAAGAGACGTAGATATGGCTAAAGAAATGATGAATTTTACAAAACAAAATATC
>JAOASG010000029.1 GCA_025210235.1 Vallitalea sp. | reverse complement strand
CAAAAAAAATGAAAAAAATTATTAAAGAGACTAAAAAATCATAAATGGTACGCACTTTTTTAGCATAGTAAAAACTCGTAATACCTTATTTTAAAAGGGTTTACGAGTTTTTAATATTTTTCAAGTGTCAAAAACGAGATTATAGCATATTTTTGTATAAATACAATATTTTAGAATAGATCTAGAAATACCATTTAATTTTAACTTGATTATTTATATTGGATATATTATAATTTTTAATATAAACGCAACCGTTTGCACAAAAATTAAAAGGTGGTATCTTAATCATGAAACAATATTTTAATGAAAACGAATGGCTTATTATAGAAAATGCATTTGATCCTGACTATAATAGGGTTTCAGAAAGTGTAATGAGCCTAGGTAATGGACATATGGGTATTCGTGGCAATTTTGAAGAAAAATATTCTGGGGATAGCCTTCAAGGAACTTACTATGCTGGAATTTATTACCCTGATAAGACTAAAGTAGGATGGTGGAAAAATGGTTATCCTAATTTTTTTGCAAAGGTACTTAACGGTATAAATTTTATAGGGATTAGAGTACATATAAATGACTTGGAATTGGATATAGCTAAGTGTTCAGTAAGTGACTTTAAACGGGTTTTGAATATGCAGCATGGTTATTTGGAAAGAAGTTTTATAGTAGAAGATAAAAATAACAATATAACAAAAGTTAGTTGTAAGAGATTTTTAAGTATGTATGATTCAAAGGTAGCAGCGATTAAATATAGTGTTACACCAATAAATTATAATGGGAAAATAACTTTTTCTCCATATTTAGATGGAAAAGTAGTTAATGAAGATTCAAACTATGACGAGTATTTTTGGAATGAAATAGATAAAGTAGCGACAGATAATTTGTGCTATTTAACAATGCAAACTAAAAAAATGGATTTTCGTGTTACTTGTGCAATGAAACATGAGTTACTAAAAAATGGTATTAATATTGATGCTGATAAAAATTCTATAATTATAGAAGATAATTATGTTGCTAATAAAGTTGAAAATATAATATCTATGGGAGAAGAAATTATATTAATAAAATATATTTCTGCAGTTACTAATAGAGATTTTAATAATAATGAACTAGTAACTAAAGCAAAAGAAGCTGTTAATAAAGCAAAAGAGATTGGTTTTAATAGGTTGATTAGTAAACATATTGAGGTTTGGGAACAAAAATGGCAAGAAAATGATATTATTATAAAAGGTGATGAAAAAGCACAACAAGGAATACGATTTAATATATTTCATCTAAATCAAACATATACAGGTAAAGATCCAAGACTAAATATAGGCCCAAAAGGCTTTACTGGGGAAAAGTATGGTGGAAGTACTTATTGGGATACAGAAGCGTATTGTTTGCCATTTTATTTAAGTACTGCTCCTAGTGAATTGGCTAAAAATTTACTAATATATCGTTATAATCATTTGGAAAAAGCAAAAGAAAATGCTAAAAAGCTAGGCTTAAAAGGTGCTCTTTACCCAATGGTAACGATGAATGGTGAAGAATGTCATAATGAATGGGAAATAACATTTGAAGAGATACATAGAAATGGTGCTATTGCCTATGCTATATATAATTATGTAAATTACACAGGAGATAAAGATTATTTAAAAGATTATGGGATAGAGGTACTTGTAGAAATAAGTAGATTCTGGGCAGATAGAGTTAATTATAATAAATTAAAAGATAAATATATGATTTTAGGAGTAACAGGACCAAATGAATATGAAAATAATGTAAATAACAATTGGTATACTAATACAATAGCCGCTTGGACATTAGATTATGCAATTAAAGTTATAGATTATATTAATGAAAACTATAAAGACATTTATAATATGATATCTAATAAAATTGGATTAAATAAAAAGGAGATAACAAAGTGGAAAGAAATTATAGATAAAATGTATTACCCATATATAAAAGAGGAAGGTGTCTTTGGTCAACAAGATGGATATATGGATAAAGAACAAATATTGGTTAAAGATTTACCAGAGGGTAATTTACCGATTAATAAAAACTGGTCATGGGATAGAATATTACGTTCATGTTTTATTAAACAAGCAGATGTTATGCAAGGAATATATATGTTTAATGAGAGATATGATATTAATACAATTAAAAGAAATTTTGATTTTTATGAACCTAGAACCGTTCATGAATCTTCACTATCTCCATGTATTTATTCAATAATTGCTTGTCAATTAGGATATAAGGAAAAAGCGTATGATCTTTATTTAAGAACTGCGAGACTTGATCTTGATAATTATAATTGTGATACAGATGATGGGCTCCATATAACAAGTATGGCAGGAACTTGGATGTCTATTGTTCATGGTTTTGGGGGATTAGAAGTTAAAAATAATGAATTATTTCTTGCTCCTTTTTTACCAAAAGCTTGGAAGGAGTATTCATTTAGAGTAATGTTTAGAAGTAGAATAATTAATGTTTGTGTAAATGATTATATTAAAATTACACTTGTGAAAGGTAAAGATATTTCTGTATATTTATATAATCAAAAATACTATTTAGTAGAAAATAATGTATTAGAAATATAATAGAGTAGATTTTATTATTTATTTTTAAGACCACTAAATTTTAGTTGAAAACTGAAAAGTGGTCTTATTGGTTAAAAAAAGTCTTTCTAATTATACAAATAAAATAAAAATATTTTTGTCATGACTATTTGGTAGAGTCTCTTTCTATTAGTTTAGTATTTATGATATAACTATTTGTCAGAATAGGTATTTTTTCTATTTGATTAATAAGAAGTTTTGTGGCAAATATACCTAGTTTTTCAGCGTTTATATCAACAGAAGTGATACTTGGAACTTTATATCTAGATAAAACAGTATTATTAAAGCCTACTAAAGATACAGTATCTAGCTTATTTTCTATTAGAGCTCTCTGTACACCAAAAGCAATTAAATCATCAGTAGTAACGATTGCATCTGGTATAAGGTAGTTAATTATTTCTTTGGAAGCTTCATAAGCAGCCTCTTCTGAATAATCTTTTTCATATATTAAATTAAGATCAACTTTAATATTATTAGCTTTTAAAGCTTTTAGGTAGCCTAATAATCTATTTTTAGTTACTTTAAACTCATGAGCTCCTCCAATAAATCCTATCTTTTTATTTCCTTTTTTTATTAGCATATCAACAACATTGAACATTGCATTAATATTATCATTATCAACCCAATAAGTATGCATATCATCATCAGGCCTTCCAATTACAACAAATGGATGGTTGTTTGCTTTTAAATAAGCAATACTTTTATCATTATCTTTAACAGTTGTTAAAATAATACCGTCAACCCATTGACTGCCTACTAAATTAGATAAAACATCTACTTCTTCTTCATCTGAATCAACATGGGTAAAAAGTATATAATATCCTTTGCTTTTAGCATATGAACTTATACCTCGCATTATTTGAACAAAGAACGGATTTAATAATAAATCAGAATTAGAACCAGGTAATAATAATCCTAGTGTTTTTGTTGATTTATTAGTTAAACTACGTGCAATTAAATTAGGTTGATAATTTAATTCAGCCATTGCAGCTCTTACACGTTCTTTAGTTGCATCACTTATTCGTGGATTATTAGAAATTACTCTTGATACAGTTGATGGAGAAACGTTTGCGCGTACAGCTACATCTTTTATTGTTACAGACATTAATACACTTCCTTTGGAATATTAAATTTGTAGATTATTATACAATAATGATGCCATTAAAGCAAGTAATTATAAGTAAAGATAGCTATAAATTACTACATTAATTATTGACAACAAATAAACAAAATGTTATAATCCAAATGTAAAGCAAACGGTTGCATTAAATGATTTTGTTCTATCATAATGCAATACATAAAGAAATAAAAGAGGAGAATAATTATTATGAAAAATAATTTTTTAAAACCTTTAGCACTTTTATTGACAGTCATGCTTATGCTTTCTGCTTGTAGTAAAGCTCCAGAAGATAAGAAAGTTATAAAGGATAAGGGAGAAACAAATCAAACAGAAGCAAATAAAGATACTGATAAAAAAGATACAGATAAAAAAGATAAGGATATAAAAGATAAGGATATAAAAGAAAAACCTAAAGTAACTGTAGATATATTTCAGTTTAAAGTAGAAGCGAAAGAAGCATTAGATTCAGCAGCACAAGAATATATGAAACAAAATCCTAATGTGACTATAAACATTAAAACTGTCGGAGGTGGAGATGATTATGGTGCTGCATTGAAAACAACGTTTGCGTCGGGAAAAGAACCTACTATATTTAACGTTGGAGGGTTACAAGATGTATTTGATTGGGAAGAACATTTGGAAGATTTATCTAATGAATCATGGATAAATCAAGCATTCTCAGGCACTTTAGATGCAGTTACAGTAGATGGGAAAGTATTTGGTTTACCATTTAATCAGGAAGGGTATGGACTAATATATAACAAAGCAATTTTTGACAAAGCAGGAATTGATCCTAGTTCTATTAAATCATTTAAAGCATTAGAAGAAGCGGTTAAAAAGTTAGATTCAATGAAAAAAGAACTAGAACTAAAGGCTGTATTTGCTTTTCCAGCAAAAGAAACATGGGTAACGGGATTACATCTTGCTAACGTGCAGTTTGCAAATGAATTCTCTTCAGTAAACGAAGCATTTAATGCTAAGGAAATAAAAATGCCTTATGCAGATGCTTGGAAAAAATTATTAGATATTCAATCAAATTATGCCTACATGCCAGATGGCTCAAAAGGATCATTAAATGCAGTTGATTATTCTACTCAAGTGGAAGAGATGTTCTCATTAGGTAGGGTTGCACTTATTCAACAAGGGAATTGGGCGTATGGAAGTATAGCTGGTATTGATGAAGAACTAGCTGCTAATATTGGGTTCTTACCATTACCACTTGAAGGAGTATTAGAAGATTCTATTCCAGTTGGTATTCCAATGTATTGGGCAGTTAATAATGGTAAGAGTGATGATGAAAAAGTAGTAGCAAAAGATTTCTTAAATTGGTTATATACATCAGATGAAGGTAAAAATAGAATCATAAATGATTTTAACTTCATACCTGCATTTAAAGGATATGAAGGAGATTCACTACAGCCTAAAGATCCTCTTGCGAAAGATATTTTAAGATATTCTAATGAAGGAAAAACAATGCCATGGGTATTCATGGGATATCCATCAGGTTGGGGTATGGATAAATTAGGAGCCGATATTCAAGGGTATCTATCAGGAGATTTAAAATGGGATAAATTAGTAGAAAATGCTATAGCTACTTGGAAAGAAAGTAGAAAATAGTTTAATATAAGACCACTGAAAAGTCATTTGGTTGATTCTTTAATATAATATGTTAAGTTCCACAAAAAAGAAAAAAACATATTTATGTGATAGTTGATAATCAGATCTTATCAGTGGTCTTGTTTTTGAAAAATAAAACTAAAATAGTACATATAAATTTGCTTCAAACATATAAGGAGGTAATCTTATGAAGCGTAGCAAGGTAGCTTTTTATGGATTTATAGCACCATGCCTTATAGCATTTACTATTACAGTGATTATACCTTTTTTATTTGGTATATTCTATTCATTTACAAATTGGAACGGTATTAAAAATAATATTGATTTTATAGGATTAAGTAATTATTATGAAATTTATAATGATAAAGGTTTTGGTAATTCATTTAAGTTTACTATTTTATTTACTATTGTTTCAGTTTTGCTTATTAATATAATTGGATTTATATTAGCTATGTTAGTAACAAGTAAATTAAAATTTCAAAATGCACTAAGGACAATCTTTTTTATGCCTAATCTCATTGGTGGGTTAATACTTGGATTTATTTGGCAATTTATATTTGGAAAAGTATTTAATATGATTGGAGAAGCAACGGGTGCAAAGTTTTTACAAGGATGGCTATCTAGTACAGAGACTGGATTTTGGGGTTTGGTTATTGTTATGTGTTGGCAAATGGCAGGATATATTATGATAATATATATCGCTGCATTACAAAATATTCCTACAGAACTAATAGAAGCATCAAAAATAGATGGTGCAAATTTAAAATATAGACTTAAGCATATAATATTTCCATTAATAAGACCAGGATTTACAGTATGCTTATTTTTAACTCTATCAAATTCCTTTAAGTTATATGATCAAAATCTATCATTAACTAATGGAGGTCCACAAAATTCTACGCAAATGTTAGCGCTTAACATTTATAATACTGCTTTCAAATTTAATAAAATGGGTGTGGCTCAAGCAAAAGCTATTTTATTCTTTGTGATTATAGCGTTTATATCTCTTATACAAGTATATTTTTCTAAGAAAGGTGAGGTGGAGATGTAATGAAACTAAAAAAAATTATTGTTGCAATAATTGGAATATTATTAGGATTACTTTTTATTTCACCATTTTATATTATACTTACTAATTCATTTAAAACAAAAAAAGAATTATTTCTTGATACATTAGGTCTTCCACATAAACTTGACTTCGCCAATTATATTAAGGCATGGAAAGAGTTGAATTTTATAAAAGTATTTTTAAATTCTACTATTATTACTGTAGTAAGTATAATACTTATTATTATATTTGCTTCTATGGCGGCGTGGATGATTCAAAGAACAAACAATAAAATTGCTAATATTATTTTATATGTTTTTATTGCTGCTATGTTGATACCATTTCAATCAGTTATGTTACCATTAATACGTTTAATGGGTAAGTTAAATATGCTTAATATACCAGGTATTATTTTTATGTATGTAGGGTTTGGATCAAGCTTATCTATATTTTTATACCATGGTTTTATAAAGAGTATTCCTCGTAGTTTAGATGAAGCCGCTACAATAGATGGGTGTAATAGTATTAAGACTTTTATATATGTTATATTTCCTATTTTAAAACCTATATCTATTACAGTAGCAGTACTTAATATAGTTTGGATATGGAATGATTATTTACTACCTTCACTAACAATTAATGAAGAAGCAACTCATACTATTCCTCTTAGAATTTTTTATTTCTTTGGTCAATATACTAAACAATGGCATTTAGCTCTTGCAGGATTAACTATTAGTATTATTCCAGTTATTATATTTTACTTTTTTGCGCAAAAACATATTATTGAAAGTGTTACTGCTGGTAGTATAAAAAGTTAATATTATGTTAAAAGAATTAATTAATCAAAAATATTACCTATAGTACAAATAAAGAAGGGAAATATAATAATTTATTAAATGGAAAAAATAATATAATATTATAAAATAATATTTAATATACATAAATATAAAGGAATAGTTATCAGAAAAGTTCTAAATATAACAAACACTAAATTCATACTAGAAAGTTGAGTTAATAATAAATACACTAACTTCGCATCTTAGATTACTTAATAATCTATATAAAGAGCGAAGTTTATTTATATTTAAAAATAAGAACTGTTCTTAATACATATAATGTACTGAATAGCTTTGTCTTTAATGTGTTTTGGCTATTAAATCCTTAAATAATTAAGGTTTAATACATATAAACTCTTAAAATTTTAAGAGTAATATTAAGGGAGGGAATAATGTGCAAAAACGCAGATTAGTATGTTTATTATTAGTATGTTTATTGACTATGGGACTTTCAGTTGGATGTGGAAAAAAAGAAAAGCCTACAGGGACAGAAGTGAAACTAGATCATGAAAATGAGGAATTAGTTCCAGAAGCAGGAGCCAGTTTAATTGTTTGGGAATCAGAAGGACCAGAAAAAGATTTTGTAGAATATGCTATAGATGAATTTAATAAAAAATATCCAGATGTAAGTATTGAGTATCAACCAGTGGGACACACTGATTCCACTGATAAGATTGAATTAGACGGTCCAAACGGAGAAGGGGCAGATGTATTTGCAGCTCCACATGATAAATTAGGAAGATTAGTAACAGCTGGTTTAGTACTAGAAAATAATTTATTAAGTAGCGATGAATTTGTAGAAGCCGCTGTAAAAGCAACTACATATGACGGAAAAATGTATGGTTATCCAACAGGTATTGAAACATATGCTTTATTTTATAATAAAGATATTGTAGATACACCAGTAAAAACTTTTGAAGAGATAGTTGAGTTTTCAAAAACATTTAATGATCCTTCTAGCAATAGATTTGCATTAATGTGGGAAGCTGCAAATGCTTATTATAATTATTGTTTTTTAGGAGGGTATGGCGCTGATTTATTTGGACCTGATGGCACTGATAAAAATATATTAGGATTTAATTCTCAAAATGGTATAGATGCTATGAACTTCTTTCAAAGCCTTAGAGCAGTGTATGATGTTGAGGCAGCAGATGCTATTTGGGATCCAATGATGTTAGGATTTAAAGAAGGAAAAGCAGCTTATATGATTAATGGACCTTGGGCTATTCAGGGTTTGAAAGATGAAAATATTAACTTTGGTATTACTGAATTACCACTACTACCTAATGGCGAGCATCCAAAATCATTCTCAGGTATTCGTGGCAACTATGTTAGTTCATTTACAGAATATCCTAATGCTGCTAGATTATTTGCAGCGTTTATGTCAAGTGATGAAATGTTAAAAAAACGTTTTGAGATTACTAGTCAAATTCCACCAAGAAAAAATATTGAAATATCGGATGAATTAATTAAAAGTATTTTAGAACAAGCAAAATATGCAGTACCTATGCCAAGTATTCCTGAAATGGATTCGTATTGGCCAACAATGGGTGGAGCATTTAGTAATATTTGGAACGGTGCAGATGTTGAATCAGAATTAGAAGCAGCAGCGTCAGCAATGAGAGAATCATTTAAAGATTAACTACCCTATACCATCTCCGCTAGGCTCATTTATTATATATTATAATGTTTCGTATAAGACAAGAAAAGATATTTGAGAACTTAAATTAAGCAAATATGATGGAGCTATATAAATGCATTATATAATATAACATTTAATGTATTTTAATAGCTCCTATTAAATAAGAGAGGTGGTTTAAATTGAATAAATCCAAGAAAGCTGGTTTATTGTCCACTCTTTTTATGGGGTTAGGTCAGATTTTAGTAAATAAAGAGTATATTAAAGGAATTATTTTTTCATGTATAGAACTTATTGTATTAGTTAACATTAAGTTTTTTATAAAAGGTATAAGTGGATTAATTTCTTTAGGTGAAGTTACAGGGTATACGGGTAAAAATATTAAACTAAATGATCATTCTATTTTTATGTTAATTGATGGAATTATTGTATTAATAATATGTCTGCTATTTATAATTATATATATAATCAATATTCGTGAAGCCATTCATCAAGGAAGAAAGTTAGACCAAGGGTTAGAATCACCTTCGTTTAAATTATTTATAAGAAGTTTTTGGGATAGATCATTTCCTTATATTATGTCGACACCGGCTTTTGTTGGTATTACGTTTTTTGTGTTATTACCTATATTATTTGGCATGTGCATTGCTTTTACTAATTATTCAAGCCCAGACCATGTTCCTCCAGGAAATTTAGTTGATTGGGTGGGACTTCAGAATCTGTTTGATATGATTAGATTACCTATGTGGAATAATACTTTTATAGGGATTTTTACATGGACGTTTATTTGGGCAATTATTTCAACAGCTTCAGTGTTTTTTGGTGGCCTATTTGTAGCATTATTAATTAATAGTTCTGGAATAAAATATAAAAAGCTATGGAGAACTATTTATATTTTGCCATATGCTATACCCTCATTAATTTCGTTATTGATTTTTAGAAATATGTTTAATGGGCAGTTTGGACCCATTAATTTAACTCTTAAAGAAATTGGATTTATTGATTCGTATTTTGGAATAGTTAAAAATAACATCGGATGGCTTTCTGATCCCACAACAGCAAAGATAACAATAATTCTTGTTAACTTCTGGTTAGGATTCCCTTATTTTATGGCTTTATTAACTGGAATTATGACAAGTATTCCTCACGAATTATATGAGGCAGCTGAGATTGATGGAGCTAATAAATTTAAAAAGTTTAAATCTATTACATTGCCTATGGTTGTAATATCAACCACACCACTTATAATTATGAGTTTTGCAGCAAATTTTAATAATTTTAATGTTATTTACTTTCTAACTGATGGTGGACCTACAGGTGTTTATGACCCAGCTTCAGGAGCAGGGGCAACAGATATTCTAATTACTTGGATATATAAATTAACATATGATAACCAAAATTATAATATAGCCGCATTAATGTCATTATTGATATTTATTATTATAGGAACGTTTTCAGTATATAATTTTACCAGAACAAAAGCTTTTAAAGATGATGAATTCTAAAAAGTTAGGGGAATGAAAATGAAAAATAAAATTAGAATATTAATATTGATATTTATAGTTGCTTTCTTACTAACTGGTTGTAAAAAACAAATAGAACTAAAAGAGGAATGTCCTAATGATAATAACAATTACATACTGAATAAATTAACAGACTATGAGTATGAAGATGAAGGAAAGCCATTAAAGCTTAAACTTCAATCAGTGGAAATAAAAGTTGATAATTCATTTAAAGGTAAAACTGCTATAATATATAAAAAAGATTTCAACGATGAATTAATTAGACAAGAGATAAATGAGTTATTCCTAGAAGAAGAAAAAGATAAATTTAATATAAAATTAATTAAGTCTTTAGAAAACATTATTAGTATATTAAAAAATATAGGAGAAATGCTCAGTGATAATTTTAGTAGTGAAGAAAAAGAAGAATTTAACGTAGTTATAAACGAATATGAGTTGCTCTTATTAAAAGTTATAAGTAGTAATGATTATGGAATTGAAGAGTTGCTTAATGAATTAAATAAAAATAAAGAATTAATAGAGAGATTTATTTTAAAAAGGGTTAATAATGATGTTAAAGCTCAAGAAAAAGCTACTAATACTTTAAGGGATTATGTTGATACTCTATTATTATTAAATAGAGCTTATAAAAAAGCAATTAATACATTACCTAATTATTCTGATTCAAAAGATTATGTAACATTTTCTAATAAGGTTATATCATATTTTAAAGATGATGTTTCTAGGCATAAAAATATTGAGAGTTATTACAGTAAATTAATAAATTGGGCAGAGGAAGAAGTAGTAAATAATTCTAATCAAACAATAGATTATTTATACATTATTAAAGAAAATAATAAAGCAGATGTAATAGAAAAAAACATTAAATCTAATATTAAAGAGTTTAGAAGATTAAATGATATTAATACATATAAGCAGGTATCAGAAATTATAAACAATCTTTTAATAGAATATGAAAAAAAATATGAAGAAGAAATAGACAGCAGTAAAGATTTAAAATATATTAAAAAAACTTTAGAAGACGTTAAGAGTGTTAACGTTCAAAAAAATATAACATTATTAAATAAAATAAAAGGCAAACTTAAAAAGCAAATTGAAAATAAATATGTTTTAGAAGCTATGAACAAAGTTTCTAATGACTTAAAAGACATTATAAATGAAGATAATACTCTAATTAAGTATGATTTTGTAGATCAAAATGAAAATGAAATATTTGTCTGTTTTAAATTTAATAAATTAAATGATGTATGCAATATATATGTAAACACAATTAAAAACACATTTGGCGGGGAAAAAATAAACGAGAATATTATAGTTGATTTAATTAAAATTAAAGGCAAATACATAATAGAACAGAGAAAATCAACAGAATTATTATTGGTAAGAAAATTATTAGAAGAAATTAATTATGAAACCGAAAGTTTAAAAGTAATTAAATTAGACTTGGAATCTACTAAAACAAAAAATAATTTTATAAAGTCATTAAAGTTAATAGAAAAACAATATACAACAAAAACTAAGAAGATATATGAAGAATTTATATCTACATTAAACATGTTTAATAATGAAGAAATAATTTCTAATGAGCAAATTTTCTATGAAGAAGTAATATCTGATTTAGACAGTCTAAATAGTGAGTACAAAAAAATAATTAATAATCAAGTAGAGAAGTTCAGTAATGAATTTAGTAATAAATCTTCATCAAATGATTCTAAAAAAGTATTAGATATGATAGAAGAAGATAATATTAAAGCAAAAAAACAGATAAATAATAATAGGACATTGCAAGAAATAACAAATGAATTTAATAAGTATTATACAGCATATTTTTATTTTAACGAGCCTTTACAATATAATATAAGGATAGGTATTGAGGGAAAGGTTATTAATAAATTAAATGTCCTAGGAAAAATTGATATAAAAGATACTTATTTAATTAATGGAAAACCATCGGGAGAAAAAGCAATAAGAATTAAACCTGAAAGTAAAAATGCTTTGTTTATATTTAATATAAAATCATTTGGGTTACGTCAATGGAAAATATTATTAATAGTTTTACTTACGTTACTAATAGCTATAAAATTTATTAATAAAAAAGTATTTAAAAAAATATTACTTGCAATTTTATTGTTATTTATAGCATTTATAGTTTTATATCCAGTAATATGGATAATAGGATCATCATTTAATAAATCTCAAAGTTTGCTATCCGCTGGAATAAGTCCAATTCCAAAAGAGTTATCGTTACTTCAGTATGAACGATTATTTAAAACAACTAAGTATGCTAATTGGTACTTTAATACTTTTAAGATAGCAAGTATTAATATGATATTATCTGTTTTATTAACGGTATCAACTGCTTATATATTTTCAAGATTTAAGTTTAAAGGTAAAAAAACAAGCCTTATTTCTATATTAATATTACAAATGTTTCCTAGTTTTTTAGGGATGGTAGCTATATATATTTTACTATCAAGGATAACGTTTTTAAGTACATTTACTGGAACTAAATCATTGATTAATACTCATTTAGGATTAATATTAGTTTATGCATGTGGACAAATACCTTATAACACATGGTTAGTGAAAGGATACTTTGATACTATTCCAAGAAGTTTAGATGATGCCGCAAAAATTGATGGGGCTAGTAATATAAAAGCTTTTTGGAAAATTATATTACCACTAGGAAGACCT
The DNA here is from genome assembly GCA_025210235.1 of Vallitalea sp. Lineage (GTDB taxonomy): Bacteria > Bacillota > Clostridia > Lachnospirales > Vallitaleaceae > Vallitalea. The sequence goes on along the minus strand of JAOASG010000029.1, from coordinate 1,925 downwards.
ATTATTTCATTTGTAGCTATTACAAACTTTATGGCACCATGGATGGATTTTATTTTTCCAAGATTAATAATAACATCACCAGAAAAGAGAACTTTAGCCGTTGGATTATATGAAATGATTAAAGGTCATTCTGACAATGCTTTTACAATGTTTGCGGCAGGAGCTGTATTAGTTGCTGTACCAATAACGATATTATTTAGTTGTTTTCAAAAATATATTGTGACAGGGTTATCATCTGGTGCTGTTAAAGGATAGAGGGATTATATGAAAAAAAATAAAATAATAATATTAATGATAATAAATACTATTTTAATACTTTCATCTTGTAGTTCTAAAGAAGAAAATTCAAGTGAACAGCAAGTAAATAACAATATAGTTGAAAATAATAAAAAAAATATTGATAAGCCTCACTTTAATGAAAATGGTATATGGTATGAAATTTTTGTTAGATCATTTGCAGATGGAAATGATGATGGTATTGGTGATTTTATTGGATTAAAACAAAAACTTGATTATCTAAATGATGGTGACGAGAGTACAGATAGTGATTTAGGTATAAATGGTATTTGGTTAATGCCAATAAATGCTTCTCCAAGTTATCATGGGTACGATGTAACAGATTATTATTTAATAAATGAAGAATATGGAACTATGGAAGAATTTGAAACTTTTTTAAGTGAAGCACATAAAAGAGGAATAAAAGTAATAATGGATTTAGTAGTTAATCATACAAGTTCAAAACACCCTTGGTTTATTGAATCTAAGAAAGATATTAATAGTTCCTATAGAAATTATTATCACTGGGTATCAAAAGACGAAGAAGGATATAACACAAATAGACAGATATGGGGACATAGAGCGTGGAATAAAATAGGAGATAACTATTATTATGCTATATTTTGGGATGGAATGCCTGATTTAAATTATGAAAATCAAAAGGTGCGAGATGAAATAATAAATGTAGCTAAATTCTGGTTAAATAAAGGAATAGATGGTTTTAGAATGGATGCCGCTATGCATATATATGGACTTGGAGAAGTTAAAAAAGGGATTAATACAAGTAAGAAAAATATTGAATGGTGGATTGAGTTTGATAAGGCATGTAGAGAAATTAATCCAAATTACTATTTAGTTGGAGAGGTATGGGACAGCGTTTATAAAAGAGCAAAATATGCAGTTGCTTTTGATACTACATTTAATTTTGATGTATCCGAGAATAATATTATAAAAATGGTTTTAGATGGAACTGATTTAAATAAAAAGAATAATAATTTTATTAATAAATTAGATAATATATATTCAAAAACAAAAAATGTTAGTTCAACATATATAGACGCACCTTTTTTAACTAATCATGATCAAAGACGTTCAATGAATTATTTTAAAGGTGATATAGAGAGCATGAAACTTGCTACTAATATTTATATGACATTACCAGGTAACCCTTTTATTTATTATGGAGAAGAAATAGGGATGCTTGGTAACAAACCTGATGAAAGAATTAGAGAACCTTTTATATGGGGGGATACAGATGAATTACAAACTAACTGGGAGCAAATAAAAGAAAATAAGAATACTATTTCTGTTAAAAAGCAACAAAACATAGATAATTCATTATTAAATCATTATAAAGAAATAATAAGATTTAGACAAAATAATGAATGTATACTAAAAGGTGAGTTTCAAGGGATCGAAACTTCTTCAAGTGAAATAATAGCTTATAGACGTTATACAGATAGTAATTCTGTTATAGTAGTTCATAATCTATCAAAAAAAAATATAGAGGTAGCTATTAGTGAATTAAATAAAGATAATGAAATAAAAATAATATATAGTAGTAATTTAGTTGAATATAATGGAGAGGATGAAATAGTGATACCTAAAAAGACAACAGTAGTTGTTAATTAACAGCATTTTAAAGTTGT
>JAOASG010000028.1 GCA_025210235.1 Vallitalea sp. | reverse complement strand
GACAATAGTTTTCCAATTAAAAATTCTGCTGAAATATAATAAAGTTTTTTATCTCCTTCATTTATCTTTACACTATTTATTTTTTGTTTTGTAATCGCTAGTAATGCAAGATATATTTCTTCATTACTACAATCATCTAATGATTTATTATATTTATCTTCTACATAAGTCATTAATAATTTTTCCATCTGTTTCTCCTCTTTAGTCTAATTAATTCTTTCTTGCGTATCTGTGTCAAAGAAATGCAGTGCTGGTAAATCAAAACCAAAGGTATGCTTTTCACCTTCTTCATACTCATAATGTCCTGGCGTTGAGATAATAAATTCTTGACCTGACTTTGTTTTTGCATATAGTATCTTTTCTTTACCTAGTCTCTCTATAACATCAATAGTACAATCAAAAGTATCTTTTGGATGACATCCACTAATAAAACGTTCCGGTCTAATACCTACTGTAACTTTCTTTCCTTCATAAGCTTTTAGTATTTTGCAATCCTCTACACTTGGAGTAATTGAAATCTCACCATCATTTGAGACAAATATTCCTTTAGTTAATTTACCCTCAATAAGATTTATAGTTGGTGAACCAATAAATTTTGCAACAAAAATATTATGGGGTGTATTATAAAACTCATCAGGTTTACCCGCTTGTTGAATTTTACCTTCATTCATCAAAACAATCTTAGTTGCCATTGTCATTGCTTCTACCTGGTCATGAGTAACATAAATAGTTGTAGTACCTAATGATTTATGTAATCTAACTAATTCAACACGCATATGCTCACGAAGTTTAGCATCTAGATTAGATAGTGGCTCATCCATTAAAAATACACTTGGTTTACGTACCATAGCTCTTCCTAATGCTACACGCTGACGTTGTCCTCCTGAAATATCTGATGGCTTAGAATATAAATAATCTTTAATCTGAAGTACTTCAGCCGCTTCCATAACACGTTCATGAATAACTTTTTTTCTTTCTTTTCTCATAGAAAGAGAAAAAGCCATATTTTCATATACCGTCATATGAGGATACAATGCATAAGATTGGAAAACCATAGCAATATCACGATCTTTTGATGGCACCTTATTTACTCTAATATCATTGAACATCAAATCTCCTTCTGTGATTGAATTTAGCCCTGCAACCATTCGAAGTAATGTTGTTTTCCCGCATCCTGATGGTCCCAAAATAACGCAAAAATCTTGGTCATCAATTTCTAGATTAATATTTCTTAACGTAAAATTTTCTCTACCTTCATATTTTTTCCCTATATTATTAAATTTAACTTTCATATTGCCTCCTTAGATTGATAACTATTATTTAACCTTTTACAGAACCTTTTGAAAGCCCTGAAACCAATTGTTTTTGCAATAGTAAAAACATAACAACAATAGGAATAGCTGTTAATAGTCCTCCAGCAGCAAAAGCTGGCTCATTTGTTGTTCTAAAGTCATTAATCAATGTGAATAAACCTGCCGCAAGAGTATATGACTCAGGATTTGTCAATAAAACTTTAGGAAATAAAAAATCCATAAACGGACCAATAAAAGACCATAAAGCAATAATTGATAACATAGGACGAGCTATAGGCATAATGACTAATCGGTATACTTTCATATTTGAACAGCCATCAATTTTAGCGGCATCATCTAACTCTGTTGAAATAGAGTCTAAATAACCTTTTAGTATAAATGTGTTACCAGCAATACCTCCACCTGAATATATAAGAATCAACATCATTTGTCTAGAAAATCCAGGTATAGCATTCGATATAATAGAATGCAATGTAAAATAAGCCATTATTCCCGCAAAAGCTGGAATAGTCTGTATTAGCATAATAGCCATTAATGAAGCCTTACGCCCTTTAAATCTATATCTCGAATATGCGAATCCTGTAAATGACACAAATATTAATGTTAATATAGCCGTTGCTACAGCAATAAAAATTGTATTAAAAACCCATCTTAAATAAAGCGTTTCAGTAAATAAAAAATTAAAATGTCCTAAAGAAAATTCAAAATTATCATTTAGGATTAAATGTTGAGCTTGATATCCATTAAATGCAGATACAGTCATCTGATATAAAGGCCATACTATTGTAATTACCCATATAATTAATACTAAGTAAGTAACAGCCAAACCAATTTTACCCTTTTTAGTTAACGGTTGTTTATCAGATAAATATAATTTATTTTTCTTTTTAAATATAGCCATCATAACTTCTCCTCTCCAAATGCCTTTGAGTTTTTAAATCCTATAAACGCAAATAGCATTAATCCTAAGGAAATAACAATAGTAATAGCCGCACCAACTGATTGATATTGATTTTCTATAGTTAATTTAAAAATATATGAAATAAGTAAATCCGTACTTCCTGCAAGATTACCATATTTTGATGGATTAAAAGGTCCTCCACTATTAAATAAGTAAATAGTAGTAAAATTATTAAAATTAAATGTATATTGTCCTACAAGTAAAGGTGCTGTTTGAAATAATACTATTGGTAGAGTTATACGTCTTAATTTTTGCCAAGCTGTGGCTCCATCAATCTGAGCTGCCTCGTATAAATCCCCAGGAATACCTTGTAATACTCCAGTTGATAACAAGAATATATATGAGCTTCCTAACCACCCCTGTATTAGTATTAATGTTATTCTAGATAATATTGGGTCATTTTTAATCTCAATTTTAGTACCTACAATATTAGTTATAATCTCTGTTAATGCCCCATTAGATGAAAACATTATACTAAAAAACATTACAGTAATAAAAGATGGTACAGCCCAAGGTAACAAATAAACTGACCTAAAAAATGTTTTACCTTTTACACGGTCATTGTTAACAAGTATTGCAAATAAGAAACCAATAGCTATCGCTAAAGTTGTGGCAAACAATGTCCATATCAAAGTCCATCCTAATATCAACCAAAAAGAAGATCCTGCCATACCTTCTCCTAAAGCTATCAATTTATAGTTTTTAATTCCTATCCATGAAAACTTAGATTGATTATTAGGATCCATCCCAGTAAAAGATAACAAGATAGTTGTAGCGATTGGTACAATAACAATAAAAACTATAACGACTAAAGCTGGCATTGAAACAAGATATGGAAAACCATCTTCAGAAATATTGGTTTTTGTTTCAAACCAATTTCTTTGTCTTATTCCTTTAATCTTATCCTTTTCTACTTTGTAGACATCAATAAATGATAATATTAGTATAATACTTGCAAATATAATTAGAAAAATAGCAATAATACCTTCTATCATAAATATTAAAGACTTATCTATTTTTCTTCCATCTGCTGCTAAAGAAATAAGTCCTGTTATTCCTTCTCCTTGATAATTACCAAATCCTAATGCATAAGGAATTGCAATACCATAAACGAAACAACTAGCCAAAAGAAATAAAATTCCTTTAATGCATTGTTTATTCAATAATTGACCTAATCCAGGCAATAAAAAAGAGATAAATGCATTAATAGGCTTAGCTCTCATAGTTTCTACCGGAGTCTTTCTTCTTAAATCTGCAATATTTGCTTTTAGAACATTCTCTTTTCTTTTAGTCGTCTTATTTATTTCAAATTTGAGGTTCTTAATTAATTCATTATTCTTTTTAACAGGTAAGTCATAATGTTTAACCTTTAATGCTTTTTTATGTTGTAATTTAAGTTCTTTTATTCCATCTTCTAATGCTTTCTTAGATATTTGATGTTTACGCCTTTTTTCTTTTAATTTACTAATACCTTCTTTTAATTCTTTATTTTGTTCATTACTAAAAGCTGTATAATCAGCTTTAGCTTTCAAATTATCTTCACTGTTGTTACTTATATTCTTCTTGTTTTTTATTGATTCATTTATTTTTTGTTCATTTACTTCAAGGTGTTCAATAATTAGTGGTAATTGATTTAGTTCAATCAATGATTTTTGATATTGATAACTTGTTTCATAACTCAACTCTTCATAAGCTTTATAGAAATTATTTTTTTCCTTACTTATAAAAAGTTGTATCATTAATTTTTTCATTTTATATGATTTTTGATTAAGATTTTTATTATACTTTTTAATCTTTATCTTCAGCTGTGATAAAAATTCTTTTTCTTCTTTATCGAATTTATTTAGCTTAATTATATAAGGATGTTGATCTTTATCTTTATGTAATTGACTTATTTTACTTAGTATTGCTTTATCCTTTGTTTCATCATATTCTTCATATAATTTTGCAATATCCTCAATGTATTTATTTTTACGCTCATAAGCGTTTCCAATATCATCGTATAATAGAATACTATATTTTTTCAAAGCATTACCTCCTTTCACAATCTTCACTCTTATCTATAACAATTATTAAAGATAATACAATAAAGATCATGAATATATATAAAATAGTATAAATATATATAAATATATCCGTAAAATCTGCATCAAAGAAAACATAAGCGTATGAACCTGCAAGTAAAATAGTCCATACCAAAACAAATAATTTGTTTATTCTAATTTTGACGTATGAAAAATAAGTATGTAAACTTAGACCTATGGGAATAATAATTTTTTGAAAGTATAGAGCTAAATTTCCTGTCATATAAATATTAAACAACTGACTTTCTGTATGATTAGAACCAAAATTATTATTTAATACCCACGCATCAAATAAGGTTCTATCTTTTACTTTTATAATTACCTCAATTGACGTAATAAAAATTAATATTCCTATGGGAATAAAAATTAAATAAAAATACTTTTTAGGAAGAATTGTATATCCTCTCAATATATCACCACCATTTATCTTATCTTAATTAACATAAATTCACATACTCAAAATAACCAAAATCAGCATAATTATCTGATATCTTTCCATCAGATGATGCAAAAATTCCAACATAAGTACCTGTATGCCCTTCTGATGCATATGAAGATAAAATCTCACCGTCTGTAATTGTACCAAACTCTATCCATTGATTAGATTTATATCCGTAATAAAAAGTATATTCTTGTTCATTTCCATCTATCTTTAAATAAATGCAATTTGAAGCTATTTCAATTTTATTAATTAGTGTATCTTGTTCTTTGAACCTCTTTATTAGTTTTAGATATGTCTTATCATTTTCTTTTTCTAAAAACAATCTCATATTTGCTTTATAATTAAAGTATGAACAAATGCCTGCTTGCTCAGCATTTTCATGTAATTTTAATTCCATTTTTGTAGATGCTGTAAAATACCAACTAGTTTGTCTTCTTGCTAAAAAACTAACCTTATCATCTGCTACAATATTTCCAGGAAGCATTTTTAACCTTAAATATCCTTTTCTGTCTGATAAGGAATAAAAATCCTTTTTTTCATTTCTTATCGTATTCCAAAATAATTCTAATTCATCACTTTCAAAATGGCTACAACTTTGCACACTAACTTTATATTCAGGTAAATCTGGAACTGTATATTCTTCTTCAACTTTTCCTGTCTCTGGACTTACTATTGGTCCAAAATCATCTTCCCAAACCATCGGCACCAAAAATGTTTCTCTACCTAAGTTAGCATAATATCCTCCACATGAATATGGTACTTTTCTCAAATCATCATATTTACCTTTTGGTCTAGAACCAAGACATACCATATACCATTCTCCATTTTGAGTTTCGATAATATCAGCATGGCCAACATTCTGAATTGGGTATCTTATATCTAAATTTTTATGCGTCAATAATGGATTTCTAGGGTTTGACTCATATGGTCCAAAAATATTTTTACTTCTTGCCATAGTAACTGTGTGCCAATGACCTGTTCCACCTTCTGCTATTAATAAATAATAATAACCATTTTTTTTGTAAATATGTGGTCCTTCTGGATATATACCTCCGCAACCATCCCATAGTACATGTTTTTCTCCTATTAATTCAAAAGTATCTAAATCTATTTCTTGGACCCATATTTCAGCATCGCTTTTATCATCAGCAATATCTTTTTGTTGATTAGCATGAAAATAAGCTTTGCCATCGTCATCAAAAAACAATGAACTATCAATGCCTGGTGCGTTTTGAATATAATGTACTTTCGACCATGGTCCTCTTGGATCTGTCGCAGTAATAATAAAATTATAATCTAACCTTGGCCATTCTTTACCAACAGAAGTAGAAGTAATATAAAATACTCCGTTATAATATCTTATCGTACATGCTTGAACACCTCCAGATAGATTAACTCTATCAAGACCAAGTTCTTGTTCTTCTCTATCAATTGCATTAGAAATTTGCTCCCAATGAACTAAGTCTTTACTATGCCATACAGGAATAGCTGGAAAATATTCAAATGTTGAATTAACAAGATAATAATCATCCCCAACCCTACATATGGATGGATCCGGATAAAATCCAGCAATAATGGGGTTTTTAAACTTTTTCTTTTTATAGTATGTCATTGTTGCCTCCCATATATAATGTAATAAAAAGCAAGAAGATTTCTCTTCTCACTTTTTATAAATTCTAGATTATAAACTATTTTAAAGTATCTAACATTGCTTTAAATGAAGCTTGTACTTGTTTATAAGCATCTTCAACATTTTCTGGTTTAACAGCAGACCATGATAATATGGCATTTTCCCATGTTCCCCATACATTATCCCATTCTGGAATAACTGGACGTGGTACAGCTTTTTCATATGATTTTATTACTGCCTCAATTACTGCTTTATCCATATCTTCTAAATCAGATTCTTGATATTTTTCAGCTGTTACATTAGGTAATATCTTTCCTGTAGCTTTAAATAATTCTACTGCATGCTCTGGATTAACAATTTGTTTAATAAGTTCTTGTGCTATTGTCATCTTATTTTTATCTTCTTGAATTCTAATATTAATACCTAACGCCCATCCTGCTTGCCAATGTGCTAGTGGATCTCCATTTACTGTAACACTATTAATTGGTAATATTTCAAGGTCTTTGCCTCCATCTGTTTTTTCTGATAATGATGGAGTAGCCCATGGACCATCAAGACGAAGTGAAGTACCATTACCTGTCATGAAAGCTGAATCAAGATAACCATTAGAAGCATTTTTATCCCATAAATCAGTTCCTGCTTCATTATGTTGTTTCCAGTAATTAAACATAGCTTCGAATAAATCTTGTTGTTCTTTTACAAGGCTAGTATAATCTTTAACTAAATCTGAATGAAATTCCCCTGAATCATCTTGAGATAATAAATCAAGGTATACTGAATTGGTAAAAGCTACCCCAAACCATCCATTATGTAGTATAGCTAACATATCTTGGGCTTTAAGATCTGTGAATTCAATATTCTTTGATAAATCAATTCCACTTGTTTTTGCATTTGCTTTGTTAGCAAACATAATTAATGTTTCAATATTATATGGAATTGCTAAGTATCTATCGTCAATCTTAAGCATAGAACCTAGACCAGATTCAAAATCACTATAACCTAACTCTTCTGCCATTGACAATGCATCAAATTCTGCTAAGTTATCATTTTTATCAAGCTTACCAACACCATCTAATCCAAAAGGAAATACATCCGCAACATCTTTGTTAGTTGCATCAGTTGAATTAAGAATATCTAAATGATCAAAAACACCTATTTCTACAATTTCTACCTCTGCTTTAGGATATTTTTCTTTAACTCTTGCAATTGCTTGCTCATAATATGGTACCCATGCTTTTTCTGCTTGTACAGATATTTTACCAGTAACTTCCCCGTTTTCATTTGTTTCTTTTTTTGACTTATCAGAGCCACACCCTGTAACCATAGTCATCATTAATACTGCCGCTATAACGAAACTTATAAATTTTTTCAATTAAATTTCCCTCCTAAGTATTGTATAATTATTACATAAAAAGTTCTTTTAAGTACTTTAATATTGTACTTAATGTCTATTCTAATATCTTCAACTATCTTACGATATGATTAAACTCATTTATGCTATTACCTTTTTTACTTTCTTTAAACAATAAAATAACGATATTTACTAGAACTCAGACTAAATTCTAAATAATATCGCTTATTAATAATACTTATACTTGTAAAATTATCTACACGCAGATGGTATAGACCCTGTAATTTTTTTAAACATTTTATTGAAATTTGCTGAATTATTAAATCCACATAGACCTGATATTTCTAAAATAGTTTTATCTGTATTTTTTAAATAATCCATAGCACTCGATACTCTTTTTCTCACTAAATAATCTGTCGGAGATATTCCATTATATTTTTTAAAAAATGTAGAAAAATAAGTTGGAGTCATATGTGCTATATCCGCCAAATCTTTCAGTCTTATTTCTTTGTGATAATTCAAATCAATAAAATCAATTATTTCTTCAATGATTTTTGTCTCATGCTTATGATTCTTTACTATTAAGTCATCTTGGTTATAATTAGAATACCTTAAAAGTAATACAAGAATATTAAGTAATTTAACTTTAGACATTAAGTGATATTCTGGTAATTTTTTATTAAATTCTTCTTCTAACTCAAAAAATAAATCTCTTACATTTTTAATTATAAGATCATTTCCACTTAATTTATGAGAAAAATCTTTTTTTCTATCAAAAAATATTTTTAAATAACGAGTATTAAATTCATCCCCATCACCCCATATAAACCTTGGAACAAAATGTATAACCATATTTTCCATTTTTTCATTTGCTCTAAGTTCAATTCCATGTTCCTCAATATTATTAATTATAAACATATCTCCTTGTGAAAATCTATAGCATTTATCACCAATATAATATTTTCCTGTACCAGACTTTACTAATGAAAGCTCAAGGTTATGATGTACATGTTTTATCTTACTGAAATCTCTTGAACCCTCTATATGATGCACTTCAAAATGCATATTCCTATCTTCATTGACAAAAACTTTTTCATCATTTAGTACTTTCATAATCCCCTTCTCATTAATTATGTTAGATGTCATTGGTTATTCACCTCTTTATTATTTTGTTATAACTATATTATCTAGTAATCATAGGTAATTGCAAAACTAGGAATTATAACTCTTTACATACAATATGTAGTTCTTATTAGAATCAGAAATCCAACATATTGTATTTAAGAATCAACTGAATGTAGTTTTGCAATTACTTATCAAGTAATTATATTATAAGGATATATTAATATTTTATCATAATTATTATAACTTTTATATATGATTAATCCATAAAAAGTATTTAATATTATATATCCCATAACAAATTAAATATCTATGTTAAAAGAACTCCTTAACAATATTTCTGTTAACGAGTTCTTTTTTTCCATAATTTAATATCATTATGGCTTTGACATCCATTTAGATAAACTTTCCCAAATAGCATGTATGGGAACGACAAAACTAAAATGTACATTTAAGGAAGTTTATAAGTGTACTATTACTCAATATATACAAAATAGACGAATGAGTCAGGCTGAACACCTTTTATCAAATACAGATTTTAACATAGGTCAAGTTGCACATTATAATTTAAACTCTTCTAAGTTTTGATGTAATTGTTGAGCTAAATTATAAAGATTATCACTAGTGTTTTCTATTTTTTTAATGTGACCTAATTGTTCTTCTGTAATAGTAGATGTTTCCTCTGTGCTTGCTGCATTTTCTTCCGCCATTGCAGATAGGGAATGAATAACATCAAAAACATTTTTTCTTCTAACTTCCATTTCTATAATTGAATTGTTCATTTTCTTTACGCTTTTTTCTTCTAACTTTATAGCATCATATATCTCCTTATATTTATTTTCTGCTATTACTACACTTTCCGATTGTTCTCTAGCCGAAATTTCTGCTTCTTCCATTTTTTCAACCGCAATTATAGAATCATTAATTAATGCTTTTAATACAATATCTATTTCTTTTGTAGATATACTACATTGTTCCGCTAACTTTCTTATTTCCTCTGCAACTACTGCAAAACCTTTTCCTGCATCTCCTGCTCTTGCTGCTTCAATAGCAGCATTTAATGCTAATAGATTAGTCTGTTCCGCAATAGATGCAATTACTTTACTAGCATTACTTATCTTTGAAGAACTTCTATTTGTTTCTTTGATAAGACTAAATATTTCATTTTCTGATTGTTCTCTTTTATTTGTTTTATCTGTTAAATCATTTGTAATTTGTATACCTTCATTAATAAGTTGAGTAACATTATATGTAGTGGTATTTACTTTTTCCATATATGTTTTATTTTGAATAATTAAATCTCCTAGTTCTTTAATCTTACTAGCTCCAAGTTCAGTATCTTCAGCTTGTTGCATCGCTCCATTCGCTAATTCTTCAACTGTTTTAGCTACTTCATTAGATCCATTAGAAACCTGCTTGGATATATTTTCTAGTTCTTCTGAATGGTATGAAATTTCCTTCTCAACAGTTTGTACGTTTTTAGTTAATAAAATAAAATTATCTTTCATTGTAAATAATGCTTTTGCCATCTTACCAATTTCATCATTCTTATTTAAATACTTAGTAAGATCATTTTTATCATCATATGTAAAATTATATTTTGATAATTGAATAATATTATCTGAAAGTAAAACTACCGATTTTATTACATATGTACAATTATAATAAAAAACAAATCCCATAATTAACATACTAATAATAATTTGTATAATCATGTTCTGAATAATATTAGTCGTCTTTAACATGAGTCCTTTCGTATGTACTAGAATATTATATGACCACCTTATATTACTATCTTTAATATTAATTGGAGAATAAAATTGATAAACTCCTCTTCCTTTATATTTAGATTTTATTCTAAATTTTTGCCCCTTTTTAATTTTATCTAAATATTCTTCCCCTAAATTCTCTTCAAATTTTTCACCTAAGTGATTAACTTTTTCGTTTTCTTGATGAACTAATACTATTCCGTTCTCATTAATTAATCTTCCTACTCCATTATTAAATATTTCTACGTTTGAATTAATAAATTTAATTTTATTTAATGATATATCCAGCCCAACTACTCCATAAAATTTTCCCTCACTAATAATTGGTTCACATAATTTTATAGTTGTAACTTCTTTACCATTTATCTCATATTTTACTGGATTACTAATAAAAGTGCTTTTTGTTTTTTTAGTAATAGCATAGTAATCAGCTTTATTATCAAATTCTGTAGCTTCCCATTCAACCCATACATTTATATAATTATCATCTTTTTCTAACTCACTTTTTATTAATTCATTAACAGCATTTTTATCAATTTGATTATTTTTTTTCATATTCAATATTGAATTTACAATTGTTCTAACTTCGTATAAGTCATTATTAATAACTCCTTCTATTTTACTTGAAATATAATCTGTGTTTAGTTCTATCTTTTCAATATTATTTTGTTTTTCATTAATAAAAATATTAAATATCATATAACCCATAATTAATGTTGATATAATACCTATAATTCCTAAGTTTAACCATATTAGTCTGTTTTTAAGTTTCAAATTCCTGCCTCCTCTTTATTAGTTTGCAATTGCCCTAAATTTAGTATTTCTTAAGTAATAATAAGCCCCCTTCTATTATTTTTCATTACCTTTTTTCATAATATCTTTATATCAATTATATCATACAAAACAACAAAATAATAACAAATTATATTTTTGTTATTATTTTGTTCAATATATTATATTCTTATATTAAAATATACTAATATAACGCTTTATTTTATGTGTATTACTTGATTGTTTATGTTAATTTCTGTATAATATTTTTAGTTATTAGAATATGTATAATATATGACTCAGTATTTCAAAAGCAACGGTAAAAATTAATAAAAGAAAAAAATAGTAAATATAATTAAAGGAGCAAATAGTATATGTTAAATAGAAATGATAAATGCTGGTGTGGTAGTGGTTTAAAATATAAACAATGTCATCTGGAATTTGATGAGAAATTAAAAAAGTTAAAACACCAAGGATGTGTAGTCCCTACAAGGAGCATGATAAAGACTAATAAACAAATTGAAGGAATTAAAAAAAGTGCAGTTATTAATAAAGGTCTTTTAGATTTAATTAGTGAACATATTAGAGAAGGTATGAGTACAGATGAAATAAACTCGTTAGCACATGATTATACAATATCTCATGGAGGAATACCCGCTGATCTTAATTATAATGGTTTTCCAAAAAGTCTTTGTACATCAGTTAATAATGTAGTATGTCACGGTATACCTAGTAAAAATGTAATCCTTAAAAATGGAGATATTGTAAATGTAGATGCAACTACTAATTTACATGGATACTATTCAGATTCTTCAAGAATGTTTGAGATTGGTAATGTTAGTGAAAAAGCAAAAAAACTTATTGATGTGACTAAAGAATGTTTATATAAGGGAATAGAGGCAGTTAAACCTTGGAATAGTTTTTTAGGTGATATAGGTGCCGCAGTTCAAGAACATGCAGAAAATAATGGTTTCTCAGTAGTTAGAGAGTTTGGAGGACATGGAGTTGGCTTAAAAATCCATGAAGATCCTTTTGTTCCTCATTTTGGTAGAAAAGGATCTGGCATGATTTTGGTGCCAGGAATAGTATTTACTATTGAACCTATGATAAATTCTGGAAGTCGTGAAATATATATTGATAAAGACGACGGCTGGACAGTATTTACAACCGATGGTTCACTTTCTGCACAATGGGAACATACTCTACTAGTTACAGAAACTGGTATAGAAATCATATCAAAATAAATAATAAAAAGAAGCCTTTAAAAATTAAAATTAAGGACTTCTTTTTTATTTCAAATTTATTCAAGTTGGTACTTTCTAAAAAGTTCAATAGAATAGACAGTTTTTTTAATAGTATGCATATTATTTTATAAATTAGTTGTCCACAACCCATGTATATTACAATATTCTCTTGCTATAACATTATCTGATTTCTCAACTTTAAAAATAACTTCTGGTTCTTCATCGGGCTTTAATTCTTTTCTGTAAACTCTATCATCTATTATTAGTTCAATCCACTGAATAAAATGTTTATCTAGCATTGGATGATTCTGCTTTTCACCTATTCTTACTTTGTATCCATCTTCTACTTCTTCTACATATGGAACATGTTTTTCTTTTGAAGTATCCGCCATTTGTTCTTCTAATAACTCCATATTTTTCCCACAACAGACAAGCGTTCCTCCTTTACCATGTAATACCTCAACAATATTGCCACATATGTTACACTTATAGATTTCTAATTTTTTAGCCATTTTTTATTACCTCCTTCTAAATTTTATCCTTAATAGTATTGTTTTATTTATTATATTCAATAAATCCTTTATTAATACAAACTTAAAAAACTATAATCTAACTTAGAGATATTGTTCCATTTTTTACATCTTTTATTAATTCTTCCACTTTTATTTTGATTAAATCTCTTGTTTTTCTAAAATCATTGATTGAACCACCCGACGGATCATCAAGTCCCCAGTCTTCCATATATTTATTTGGAACATATGGACATACAACATTACAACCCATTTTTATTAAAATATCTATTTCTTGTGGGATATCAGAAAGTAGTTTTGGTTTATGACTACTCATATCAACTTTAGACTCTTCCATTACTTGTACTGCCAATGGCTTTACTTCTGGATAATTTTCTGTACCTGCTGAGTAAACATCAAAAATATCACTACCTAATTTTTTTGCCCATCCTTCTGCCATTTGACTCCTACAAGAATTATGGACACATACAAATGCAATTTTATATTTCATTGTAATACCTCCATCTTTTTATTTTAAAAGTCTAATTTATATTATTTGCAACATCTTGGAAACTAACATTATTTCTACCTAGTTTTTTTGCCTTATATAAATTATCATCTGCAATCTTAATTAAAGTATCTGCATCTAAATAATTATTATTACAATAGGCAGCTCCAACACTAACCGAAAATTGAATTTCTTTTCCATTATAACTTATATTATTATCTAGTTTTTCTCTTATTCTCTTAGCTATAATTTGGGAATCTTTTTTGTTTATTTTATTTAAAACTACAATAAATTCTTCTCCACCAAATCGCCCACTTAGCTCTGTTGGTAAAATTTCCTTAACAATATATCCAACATTTTCCAATACTTCATCTCCTGCAATATGTCCATAGGTATCATTTATATTTTTAAAATGATCTAGGTCAAATATTATAACAGTAATACTAGTATTATTTCGTAAAGTCTTCTCTATTAATTCAGTATATAATTCCATAAAATAAGTTCTATTATATAACTTTGTCAAACCATCTTTTCTTGATAATTCTATTATCTTATCTTTCATTCTAATTATTTTTTTATTCCTTAATAAAGAAGGTATAGCTGTTGCCAAAGAAGCAACAGTTGCTACGATACAAGCAATTATAACACCTAATAAATAATCTTTATTTGAAGATAATTTTATAATAATTATAGTTAATAATGCTGAAATAATTACACTAAAAAACCAAATTAAAAAAACCCATACCCACATAGAATATTTTTTTGAGATTTTTAGGAACATATATCATCACCTCTATAAAATAATTAACTATTACTTAAAATTTCATTTTATATATACATAACTTATATATTATTTTATCATATTTTGTAAATTATTGTAAGTATCATTATTCAACTTTCCACAAAATACTATCCAATATCTTAAAATACACTGTTTCTTAATCAATAGTATTAATAAAATTTATCTTTATATAAATTTTAAGGGAAGAACATTTTAACGTTCTTCCCTTAATTAGATTAATAATATTAATCATTAAATATTTATTTTATTTTTTTCATTTTTTGTTTTTTATTTTTATAGATATTACTTTTTAATTGCTCAACATCAAAGGGTTTGCCATGTGCAGGATATATCGTTTTTGCATTTCCTTTAATTATTTTATCCCAACTTTCATAATATTGGTCTAAATCATCAATCACAATAACACAATATTTTGTGCCAAATTTTGAAAGCATATTAGCAGCGGCGTCACCCACAAAACAATTTCCATCATTAAGTAATAATGAAATAGAATCATCCGTATGCCCAGGTGTAAAAATAATTTTACCAGGAATATCTATACCTATTTCACTTAATGCTATATCCTTAGAAATTATTATATCATTTTCCTTAGCTATATAAGGTGGAAAAGAAAAATCCCAATTCTTATTCAACTTTCTAATTATCCCCATAAAAAATGCTATTCTTTTATTAATATATTTAGCATGAGTCATATTATTTTGACCATTCTCAAGAAGAGGTTTTGTATTAAAATGCATTATAATTTTACACGACGAATTATGGGATTTAATTTCATTAAGTAAACCTGCATGATCATCATGATGATGAGTTATTAAAAGGTACTCAATATCTTTTATCTTAATATTCTTGTTATTTAATTCTTGATGAAGCAAATCTCTATGTTTTTCATATCCTGTATCTATTAGTAAATATTTATCTTTAATGGGAAGTAGGTAACATATTGTCTCTTTTAGATTTAGTTCAATTACTCTCATTTTACTCTCCTTTCCTATTTTATATTTTTCAAATTTTCAATTGGAAACCTATGATTTTCTTATGTTCTTTACCTAGTTCCTAAGCTTATAATTGTTCTGTATAATATATATTCATCAAAATGTTTTAGTAACTAAAATATATCACACTGCATTTTATAAGTCAATATATTTTATATACTAAAATATATTGACTTAATTATTTATTACACTATATAATTATTATTCAATAAAAATAAAATTGTGTTTTATCTAATTTATGCTTTTAGTATTTTCCAGCTTCTTGCTTTTGTACGTCTTTGCCAGAAAATATTATACATTCCATCTTGTTTTATGAGATTCTTGTGAACTCCTTTCTGAATAATCTTACCTTCATCCATAACTAGTATTTGCTGTGCATTACGAACTGTAGAAAGCTTATGGGCTATAACAATTAAAGTTTTTTCTTTCACTAATTCATTTATAGCTTGTTGTATATACTTTTCATTATCTGGATCTACACTAGCTGTTGCTTCATCTAGTAAAACAATAGGTGCATCTTTTAAGATTGCTCTCGCAATAGAAATACGTTGTTTTTCTCCACCAGATAAAGATGTCCCACCTTCATCTACTATCGTCTCAAATCCATTGTCTAAAGCTTTAATAAACTCATAACATCTAGCTTTCTTACATGCTTCTGTAACTTCCTCCATTGTTGCATCAGGTTTACCAAACTTAATATTATTTAAAATAGTATCATTAAATAGATATACGTTTTGAAATACCATACTAATATTTTTTAACAAACTGTCACAAGTCATATCCTTTACATTAATCCCACCAATAAGTACTTCTCCTTCTTGGGCATCCCAAAATCTAGCAACTAGATTAGTTACTGTAGTTTTTCCACATCCTGACTTACCAACAAGAGCTGTCATACTCTTTTCTGGCACTCTAAAACTAACATTTTTAAGCACTTTTTCTTCATCGTAGGAAAAAGATACATTTTTAAACTCAATATCAAAACTATCAAGTAAAATATCTTTACCATCTTCATCAATAATTGGTATGTTCATTACATCATCATAACGATTTAATGCTGCTTCCATAATACGAACTAAAGAAGCTACAGTTCCAAGTGCTTGAAACGGAATAAAAAATTGGAAAATATAAATAATAATCATTAAAGCAAAGGTCATATCTATTTGCTTTTCAATAGCTAACCATGATACTGTAAGTATAACTAAAGAAATACCTAACGCAAACCAATTATGAAAATTTATATATGTCTTAGAAAAATTTTCTTCAAAATCAATACAAATATCTCTGAAGTCATTAAACTCTTTTTTCATGCGTTGAGAACGTTTGTCTGTCAAATGAAAAGCTTTAATCACTGACATACCTTTAACATATTCAATAACTGAACCTATTAGCTTTGCCATACCATTTTGTCTTAGCTTGGAATACTTTATAACTACTTTATTCATTTTACTAAGAGATTTTGAAGCAATAATAAAAGTTAATATAGCAATAATAGCTATTCTCCAATCAAAAAATAACATCATTATACTACCAAGAATCATACTAATATATGCATTAACGATTTTTGACATAGTAGACATACCATGCTGTTCTGCAAAAATGATGTCAGACGTAACAACCGCTGTAACATCACCAATAGTTCCTTCCGAAAAATATCCCATTGGAAGTCGTTTTAAATGCTCACCAATCCTCATCCTTTCATCTGCAAAAATTTTATATCCCGTTCCACTTTGTAAACCATCTACAATACGTCTTGTAATTGCCCTTAAAATAACGGTTATAATAAGTAATATAGCAACTAACCATACATCATCATTTGATACAGTATCTGTAACTATTTTATATACTGTGAACATTACCAGAATCTGTGGACTAATACTAAATATTCCTTCAAAAAAGCTAATAAATATTGCCCATCTTAGTCTCCCTTTATACTTATCTGACATATGAATCAGTCTCTTAACAATTTTAAGCATATTTGCCCTCCTCTGTTAGTTTATTACTAACTTTAATATCCCATGATATGGCATCATTATGAGCATCCCATAATTGACGATATTTTAATGAAGTATTCAATAATTGTTCATGTGTACCATTGTCACTTAAAATACCTTCATTCATAACAAGTATTTGATCAGCTTCAACAATTGTTGATAATCTATGAGCAATAACAATAAGCGTTTTATCTTGAATTAGGCTATTTAAAGCGTCTTGAATTTTATCTTCATTTTCTGAATCTGTTGAAGACGTCGCTTCATCTAATATAATAATAGGTGAATTTTTCAAAATAGCTCTAGCTATTGTAATTCGTTGTTTTTCGCCACCTGATAATTTATCTCCAGAATCCCCTGGCATTGTATGATATCCTTTACCTAATTTACTAATAAATTCATGACACTGTGCTAATTTAGCTGCCTCTATTACTTCTTCATCTGTAGCATCTGGTCTACCTATTCTAATATTTTCCATTATAGGAATATCAAATAGAAATGTATCTTGTGATACATAACTTACTAAATTCATTAATCTATCCATAGACATATCACAAATATTAACCCCACCAATCTCTATTTTACCAGAATTAACATCCCAAAATTTTACCAATAGTTTTGCTAATGTACTTTTACCGCTTCCCGATTCCCCAACAATTGCTGTAACAGTATTTTCATTTACTTTAAAACTAACATTTTTTATAACATTAACTTCATTATAGGCAAAAGTTACATCTGAATAAGTAACAGTATAATCAGCTGGTTTTATTCTCCTATCAATTGCCTTAACTTCATCACCTTCAAATATTTTCTCCAATTCATTTATCTTAAATTTAAGATTAGGAATCGTAGGTAAAAATTCCACTAACTTAACAAGAGGAATTCCAATACTCATTGTTAGCATTAAGGAGAAAAGGAACGTGCTAAGTTCTAACGTACCACTTAAATAAAAGTGTAAACCAACTGGTAATAATAATAAAATAGTACATGGTAATACTGCTGAATAAATAGCCATATAAGTCCAACTATCATTAAACCAATCTAGAGTGAAATCTCTATAATCTTTTACATTTTTTGAGTATTTCTCAAATGAGCTAGTTGTCCTATTGAATATTTTAATTACTTCCATACCAGCTATATATTCAATAATGGTTTTATTCATTCTTTCTTCCGATCTATAATAAGCTTCCATCTTTTTCATACCCGTTGACATCATAATAACCATTGCAATTAAGCCAAAAGGAATAGATCCTAAAGATAATAATGCTAACCTCCAATCGACTATTAATAAAACAACAAACACAACTATGGGACTTATCACATATGGTAACCCTTCAGGTATCATATGAGCTAATACTAGTTCAACTTGCTCAATATCATCCACAAAATTCTTTTTATAAGATCCTGTACCTTTATCTTGAATTTTTCCCATTGGTAATTTGATTAATTTTTCAGCAAAGGCAATACGCATCCCCATTAAAGTATCATAGGCTACTTCATGAGAAGCACTTAAGCCTTTCCCAAGCAACAATGTTTTTAACCATAAAGCAACTCCAATACCAACAGACATAGCAATTATATACTGAAGTGAGCCACCATCTCCTTCAATAAAAGTTGCCAATATATGATATGCTAATAAATATGGAATAATCTGTACAATAACACTACCAAAAATTAATAAAATTGATATAATATGCTTATCTCTATATTCATTTGCATATCTTAAAACTCTCTTAAATACACCCATTAATTCATCCCTTTCTAATAATTGGTATTTTTTATATTATATACACACTTTTTTATTGCTGTCAATGAAAATGATTATTATTTTCAATATTAATTTAATACCATTTTTATAGATATTCAACAGTTTATTAAAACATTATAATTAAATAAATTAAATATTTTATTTTTTATTAAATATTATAAGTTTAAATTCCGATATTATATAGTACATTAATAAACTTAACTATATTTAATTTATAATGAGAATTTTAAGTGTTTTAAAAGTATAATATTTTAAAAATTTAAGGAGTGAGGAAATGCGAGTATATAATGATAATCATAATTATGTGTTATATAATTATACGTATAAAAATAATGATACAAAAGCGAATAAAGACTCTAAGAATCTATCTTCAAATAAAGATAATAGCATAATTGTATCGATAAGTAATAAGGGTAAGACTATCTTACGTGAAGCAAAAGAAGTAGTTAATGAATTAAACAATAAAGATGTATTTGTAAATATATCTAATGATGAAATAAGAGAACTTCCAGAAGAGTATAGAATAAGAGATTATACCAAGTTACCTTTTTGTGCAAAAGCAATAGATGGTGGTAGAAGTCCTTTTGAAGATAATACAGAAAATCAATGGGAAGTGTTTTCTAACTATCTTAAAAAAAATGGGATTAATGAAGAAAAAGTTAATATAATCCAAAAAAAATTAAAAAATATAACCTCTCCATTAGATCAATTAAACTCTTTAGATGGATACCGAGGATATTCTGTGGAGTCATTCTCTTATATACAAGCATCCGAAGTAGCCTTGAGACATCTGAATAATACATTAGTAACAGATGAATTAAAAGAAGGATTCAACAATCTTATTTCTGAATATAAACATTTTAATACAGAAAGTAGACGCTTAATTATGGAAGAAATGACTCCAGATTATATGGTCATAGGTCTTGGAAAAGAAACAAAGTATAGATATAAGGACGAAATAATAGCCCGTAAAAGAAGCTTCTATGCTAATGAGCAATCATATTTTTCAGGCAAATTTTCAAATTATTATAATGATGACATAAATAAAAATAAAATAATAGAGGATTTAACAAAACATCTAGGTAATTATTACGGTAGCAGGTACCAATATGAAAAGGATAACAATGGCATGAATCAAACTATACACACCATAGAAAATATCATGTCTATCTTAAATTATTCTTGATAAATACTTATTAAATATTAAGTAATTTTGCTAAAATATTATCTTTAATAATGTACTAACCAATAAAAATACAAATTGTGATTTATAAAAAGTCTATATCTTCTAAGAATAGACTTTTTTATATTAAACTTTTTATTGACATATATATTATATACTCATATAATATATATTATATTAGATTGTTATATAACATAAATTTAAATTCAAGAATTCGTAAGTAATTGCAAAACTAAATTCAAGAGATCCTTTAATACAAAACCTATATATTATTTGTAAAAAATTGAAATCTCCTAATTTGTGATTACCTAAAATGAAAGGTATGATAATATGAATAAGACAAAAAAAAATATGATATTATTTCTATTCGGTAAATTGGTATCATTATTTGGAACACGTATTTATGCATTTGCTATGAGCTTATATATACTAAAAGTAACTAAATCTGGACTAAATTTCTCAATTAGCATTCTTTTGTCAACAATACCAATCCTTATTTTTGGACCTATAGGTGGTGTTATTGCTGATAGATTGGATAGAAAGAAAATGGTCTTAATAACAGACTTTTTAAGTGGTATTGTTATGTTAATTGCTTTTGTGCTAAGTACTATCTTCGGCTTACAAATATGGATCATATATATGTCAACAGTATTACTTTCAATACTTAATATACTATTCTCAACTAGCTTTGATGCATCAGTACCCAATCTAGTTGATGATGAAAACATAGGAAAAATAAATTCATATAATCATTCTATTAGAAGCTTATCCACAATCATAGGCCCTGTTATTGGAGGTGCTGTGTATGCCTTAGTACATCCAACTATGTTTATATTATTTAATGGAATATCTTTCATATTATCTACTATATCAGAAGGGTTTATTGATTTTTACTGGAAAGTTGGAAAAAATACTATAAAAACAAATAATAAAAAAATTGAAGTTTTCTCCCAAATAAAAGAAGGATTTACTTATATCAAAACAAAACCAGAAATAATGGTTATTATTAAATCCTGTCTAATACTTAATTTCTTATTTACTACAACTACAGTTGTCATACCTCACATACTTGTAGTACAATACCCTATTTCAGAAAGATCCTTTGGTATTATACAAGCCTGTCTTGGTATAGGCTCATTACTCATATCTATTCTTTTTGCTAATAAGATGGGTAAATATAAACCAATTAAAATAGGACTATATACAATACTATTAGGTATACTAATTATTGCATGTAGTATTCCAGTAATATTTACTAGTTTAATGTCTATACAATATTTTTCACCAATTTACTATGGTATTATTTCTTTTGCAGTAGGCTGTATTATAGTATTAATTAATATACCTTTTGAAGTTTATCTACAAGAAACAACAGATAACGAATATAGAGGAAGAGTTATTTCACTTATAGTAACAATTGCTAGTGCAATAACTCCAATTGGCTACTTATTACATGGATTATTACTTGATTATATTGAAACTTCATTTATAATTATATATGCAGGTATTGGTATGTTCTTTATAGCAGCTTATATTATTAGCAAATCTAATAAGCTCAAAAAAGAAACTAATCTAATTCCACAACCTGCTCCAGTAGATTAAAATGGAGTGATAAAATTGATTAATAAAATAAAATATAACATTATACTTGATTTAATATTTTCTATAACAAGGATACTAGAAACTGATACATTTAATAAACATGATCTTTTCAAGAGATTTAAACTAAATAAAGATATTGAAGAATATATTAATGATGTTAAAGCAACAATAAATCCAATCTTAAAAAAAGATATTGAATACACCTGTAGTAAATTCTATTTAGGATTGTTTTCCATAGCCTTTAATGCTGATGATAAAGGAATTGATAATATTCCAGATTTTCTTGATAGCATAAGAAAAATGTCAGGCGACACTTTTATAAAGGCAATAATTAATAAATTGGAACTTAATGTTCCAAACAATATTGATAAACTAGAATTGGAAAAAATTTTTAAAGATGAGATTCAAAATGAACTTGATCTTTTGAATTATGATAATATTGATATATATATGGACTATTTTAAATATCCTGATGCTATGAAAGAAAGATTAGTTAATACATTAACCGATTATTATTATAGTTATTTCGAGTCCATAGAGCAAAAGATTAAAACGTTTATTAATCAAAAGCTTCAAGACCACCAGCATTTATTTGATAAAGATCATAATAAATTTATAGAAAATATTGTACTTATGTCTGATAAAAATAAATTGAAGAAAAAAAATACTAAATTCTATATTTCATACTTTAGTGAACTTGGGTCTGGCATATGGGTAAATGATAATACTTACACTATATTTTATGGTTATAGTCTTGAACAACGTTTTGATGATAATATGAAGATACTGGAATATAAAGAGTTAATTAAAATAATTTCTGATGAAAATAGGTTTAATATTATTAAACTACTTGGTGAAAGATCATGGTATGGAAAAGAATTAGCTGACTATTTTGGGATAACTACAGCAACTATGAGTTATCATCTAAAAAAAATATCTACCCTTGGAATTATTGATATTGAACCTGGGAAAAACAAAAGACTTTATTATAAATTAAATAAAGATAAGTTTAAGAAGATTATTAACTTTATGGTTGATGATATTGTAAGCCCTCATGAGAATAATTAACACCTAACACATTATTAAAAAAATCCTTGACTTAGAGTTAACTCTAAGGTATACCATATATATATACAGGTAATTGTAAACTAATCATTAGTTAAATCAATTAAGCATATTGTATTAATTAATACGCTAAATGTAGTTACAATTACTTAAGCTAAAAAATATGTATGGAGGGAAGTAAAAATGAAAAAATTAGTAGTAATTACAGGGGCTAGTTCTGGTTTTGGTATGGAACTCGCTAAAGAGTTTTCAAAAGATGGATATCCTCTTTTGTTATTAGCACGTAGAGTTGAACGTATGGAAGCTTTAAATCTTCCAAATACTATTTGTAAAAAAGTAGATGTTACTGACAAATCCTCATTTGAATTAGCTGTTAGAGAAGCCGAAGAAAAGTATGGTAAAACAGATCTATTAGTAAATAATGCAGGTATTATGCTATTAGGAAATTTAGCTACTCAAGATTCAAAAGAATGGCAAAAAATGTTAAATGTAAATGTAATGGGTGTTATGAACGGTATGCAAATTGTTATGGATGATATGAAAGAAAGACAAACAGGTACTATCATTAATTTGTCTTCAATAGCTGGTTTAAAACCATTTCCAAATCATGCTGCGTATTGCGCAAGTAAGTATGGAGTTACAGGTCTAACAGAAGTCGCTAGACAAGAATTATCTTCTTCTAACGTTAGAGTTTTATCCATTTGTCCAGGTGCAGTATCTACTGAGTTATTAGGACATACGACTGATGAGAATATTAAAAAAGGATATAATGAGTGGAAAGAAAGTGTTGGAGCTGTAAATATAACAGCTAATGACGTTGCAAAAACAATAAAATTTGCTTATGAACTTCCACAAGGAGTTTCTCTAAGACAAATAGTTATTACTGATACTAAACAAGATGCGTAATAAAAATAAATTCGATAATTAAGAATAATGGGCTATGTAGATGTAAATTCTAGATAGCCCATTTCTATTTATTGTCCTTAAGTATAAAAGTTTATATACTCCATCCTTCTGCAGCTTCGCGAATGGAAATAAATCTCTTATAAACTCCTTTTTGTTGAATAAGCTGTGTATGTGTACCTTTTTCCACTATTTTTCCTTCATCAACTACAAGTATCTGATCAGCATTTTCAATAGTCGATAATCGATGGGCAATGGTTATAATTGTCTTATCTTTTGTAAGCTCTGAAATAGCTGATTGAATAAGATGCTCATTCTCAGGATCTACTGAAGCAGTAGCTTCATCTAGTATAACTATTGATGCATTTTTTAAGATCGCTCTTGCAATAGAAATACGTTGTTTTTCGCCTCCGGAAAGAGATGCTCCCCCCTCTTCCACAACTGTGTCATACCCTTGAGGAAGTGCCATAATAAATTCGTGACAGCAAGATTTTTTTGCTGCATCAATCATTTCTTCTTCTGTGGCATTAGGTTTTCCAAAACAGATATTTTTACGAATAGTATCATTAAAAAGATATACGTTTTGAAATACCATTGAGATATTAGATAACAAGCTGTCACATGTAAATTCTCTTACATCGTGACCTCCTATTCTAATTATACCTTTACTTACATCATAAAACCTAGCAATAAGGTAGCAAATTGTAGTTTTACCACTACCAGATGGACCTACAATAGCTGTTGTTGTATTTTCCTTTATTCTAAAAGATACGTTTTTTATAACCTCATTGTTTTCATAAGCAAATGATACATTTTCAAAGTCAATATTATAATTATTAAGTGAAATGTTTCTGCCATCTTCGTCTATGAATTCCTCATTTTTTAGATTATCAAGTTGATCCATGGCTTCATCAATAACACCAAGTACATGAGCTGAGTCACTGATAGTTTCTATCTTCGCAAAAATTGTGAATGAGAACATACAGAACATAATCATAATTGGCAGTTCCATTTGACCTATGAAAGTAAGATAAGAAGCCGCTACAACAAAACCCACAGATGCCAACTTTAATGTCAGAAGATGTCCACAATTATTTGGTATAAATCCCCATTCAATTTTTATATTTATATTCTTACTATCAGCACAAGCTTCTTTCATTGCAGCAACTGATACACCACTTTGACCAAACGATTTTACTATAGGTAATCCCCTTGCATATTCTATAGCCGCCGTTGACATATCTCGGTTTGCTGCCGTTGCCACAGGAGCATTTTTTATACTATGCCTAGATACTCCAAGTAAGAAAACAAAGGAAATACCAACACCTGCAATTGCAATTAATGCCACATATGGATTAAATACAGCAAGGCATAAAAACAAACAAATACAACTTATATATCCTCCAATAAATGTATCTATCATTCTAATACCCATATTTTCAAGAATATTAAGCCCAGTTGTTACAGAATTTAACATATCTCCAATATTAACTTTTTGGAAATATCCTAATGAAACACGTTTAAGAATATCACCAACTGCTAATCTGTCTCTTGCTACAAGCTCATAACTAATGCTTTCTTGATATTTTGCGCGAAGATAATCGAATATAAATCGCAGAAAAATAAATAAGACTATAAGCACAAGAGATAGCCATATCCACTTATCGTTAAACTTTGAAATTCCCCTTGCATCATCAATTATTAAACCTAATGTATAGGAAGCTATCATAATTGGAGCTGCTATAAACCAAGTTGACATAAGTGAGAAAATAAATCCAAGATAAAGTCTTCCCTTAAATTCCCCACACCAGTCAATAATTCGTTTTATTGTCTTAAACATTTACACATGCCTCCTTCTTTTGGGAAACAGCCCATGCCTTAGCACCGATATGAGATCTCCACATATCTCTATATAGAGGACAGCTTTTTAGAAGTTCATTTTGATTGCCCTGTGAAATAATTTCACCATTTTTAAGTACGATGATATTATCTGCATTTTTAATTGTTGAAAGCCTATGAGCAATAACAAGCAAAGTTTTACCTTTGGTTAGAGCAGATATAGAGCGTTGAATTTTATCTTCATTTTCTGGATCAGTAAAGGCCGTTGCTTCATCTAAAATTACAATAGGTGCATTTTTTAGTATCATCCTTGCTATAGCAATTCTTTGTTTTTCACCTCCAGAAAGACGATTTCCAGCCTCTCCAGCAGATGTATTATAGCCATTTTTAAATTTATGTATAAATTCATCACATTGTGCAGCTTTTGCTGCTTTATATACTTCTTCATCTGTTGCTTTTGGATTTCCAAGTCTTATATTTTCAAGTAATGAACAATTAAATAAAAAATTATCTTGTGTAACAAAACTTACAATATTGCTTAACTGTGATAAAGGCATATTTTTTATATTTACACCGCCTATTTTAATTTCACCATTTGTTACATCCCAAAATCTTGAAATTAGTTTTGCTACTGTTGACTTTCCTCCACCTGATGGTCCTACCAGGGCTGTAAAACTATCTTGTGGTAAGTCTAGATTAATACTATGTAATACTTCATTTTCAATATTTCCTGTATATGAAAAACTTACGTTTGAAAGATTTACATCATATCCTGATAAATTAGCATTATCTTTAGGTTCAGATAGTTCTTTCATATCTAAGAATTCTTGAACATTATTAATAGCAAATCCCATCTGTTTAATTTCATGCATAAATACTTCAATTTTTGCCAGAGAACCCACCATTGACATTGAAAGCATAAGGCAAAGACAAATTTCATCAGGTGTAAGGATATTTTTAGTATACAGAAGCAATCCCATTGGTAATGTTCCAAGTAAAGTTGATGGAAATAGCGCAAAACAGAGTTTCATAGTTACCCATGTACTTGACATCCATTCTAAGATGAACTTTTTATAGTCTAAAATTGCATTCGAAAACTTTTCGTAAGATTTTCCAGTCTGACCAAATGCCTTAATAACTTGAATTCCCTCTATATATTCCACAATAGCACTACTTACTTGGTTACTAGACTCCATATACTTTTCAAATTTCTTTTGACTCTTTTTCATCAAAATGGAAAACGGAATCATCGTAAGTGGAATCGTTACTATAGAAGCAAGAGCAATACGCCAATCAATTATTAACAAAGAAATAAATATCGTAATAGGAAGTATAATATTTCCTGTGCCTTCTGGTATCATGTGAGCAAGTGGTGGCTCAATACCTTCAATTTGATCAACAATCATATTCTTGATTTCTCCAATAGGTTTTTCCATGACATTTCCAAGAGGAACTCGTAAAAATTTATCTGCAACACGTATTCTAAGTTTTTCAAGTATTGTGTAAGCGGCTACATGAGAAAGGCCTGTCGATATCCCAAAGCAAACAACTTTTACAATATAGGAAATAATTGAAACACTTGTCCACAACAATATTGTATTTAGAGTTACAGTACTCTCTATAAAAGCTTTTAATATTTTATAAACGCATATAAATGGTATAAGTCCTGACATTACACTAATTATTGATAATGATACTGATAATATAATTTTCCCTTTACAATATGACGCATAGGAAAATAGATAGGACAGCCAACTTTTCTTTTTCAATTATAGTCACCTCTTTATTCTTGTATTACGATATTCAAGTGGAGTTATTCCAATTTCTTTCTTAAATGCCGCAGCAAACTTACTTGGACTATTGTAGCCCACTTCATTAGCAATAGTTGCAATATTTAAATCTGTTGTTCTCAAAAACATAGTAGCTCTATCAATACGATATTTTCTTAGATACGCAAAAATTGAATCACCATAAATAGCCTTAAAACAGTTTTTCATTCCTGTAAGAGAAATATTAAACTCCTTAGATAGTTGTTCAAGGGTATAATGCTTTTGTATATCTGAAATAATTAGCGTATGAATAGACTTTACTTTTTCAATTTGAGATTTATAGAAATAAGCTTTTATAGTTTCACTTTCACCTATTTCTAATCCACTTAAAAATAAAAGCAACTCTAATATTTTTATTTTATAGTAATATAATTTTATCTCTTGTGGTACATTGTAAAGCTCAGAAAAAATATGTTCTATAGAAGGTGCACTTCTTATAAAGTAATGTTTATTATCGTTACAAAACTTTTCACTAAGTGCAGTAACTGAAACTGGAAAATCAGGAAAAATATTTTTAATTGACTTATCAGCTTTTTCTAAATTAAAAGCAATTGTAATACCGTGATAATGCGAAAGAGGAAAGAAAAAGTCAGTATTATGATTGTAACGATTATCAATTCGCAAATCTCCCGCTTCTATATATCTATATACTCCTGGTTTTATCTCTTGTTCAATACGCCCTTCTTTACAATGATCCACACAAAACATACAAGTATTTGAAATAAATTCAGATTTAAAGCTACTCATATGAAAATCATTATAATTAATTTGTATACCGTCTAATACACTATAAGAGGTAATGATCCCATTTCCATCATTACTTCTCATCTGACACACCATATTATCATTATCAAAAACAGTTACTTCTATATTACTTCCTAAATTATATCCATCCATCATTTTACTACCTCACAATCGTAGTATTTTATCTGCACAGCACTCTAGCAACTCATTATCATGGGTAACTACAATTATAATGTGCCCTTTTTGTGCAAGCCTTCGTAACATTTTACCTACAGAACACATATGCTCAAAGTCAAGTCCACTTGTAGGCTCATCAAACAAAATAATTTTTTTAGAACAAAGAACCCCTGTTGCAATAGCGAGTCTTTGCTTTTGTCCTCCTGATAGTGCCATTGGATGACTTTCTTCAAATTCTGTTAAGTCAAATTCTTGTAATGTATCATTTATGAGTTTAGATTGTATATTATCATTAGCTATTTCACACTCTCCATATACACTATCCGAGAATAATTGATGATTAACATCTTGCATAATCATATAGCAAAGCTTGTTTCTCATTTTTTTCTTTAATACTTTGTTATCTAACTTAATTTTACCACTTGTTGGTTCTATAATACCTGCAATACATCGAAGTAGCATCGATTTTCCTGCACCATTAGAACCAATAATCCCAAGAATTTCTCCATCAGAAACTCCAAAAGATATATTATCAAAAATAGTTTTACCTTTTATTTTATAACATAAATTATTCACTGAAAAACAACCATCATTATTAGTATTAGTTAATGGTATCTTCATTTGTGTTAAACGGCGTAGCCCCATTTTTATTCTCTGCTCATCAGTTAGTGCTAGAAACTCATTTCTGCTATAAATGTTTATTATTTTACCATTTTCCATATATACTGCACGATCTATAACATCTGCAAGAAACCATAAGCGGTGTTCTGCAATTATAATAGTTTTACCTTCAGATTTTACACGTTTTATTTGTTCCCTAAGTAATTCAATTGTAGCTTCATCAAGATTTGCAGTGGGCTCATCAAGAACATAAATATCAGGGTTCATAGTATATACACAAGCAAATGCAAGATTTTGTTTTTCTCCCCCTGACATTTCAAATATATTTCGGTTTGTTAGCTTTTCTATATTAAGTTGTGAAATTGTATTTGCTATCCGATCATGCATTTCTTTTTGTGGTATTCCACAATTTTCAAGCCCAAAAGCAAGTTCTGCATCTGAATTAAGATGAAAAAACTGAGATTTAGGATTTTGAAATACTGAACCTACACTTTTTGCTAGTTTGTACATTTCTATTTCAGCAACTTTTTTACCACTTATAGTAACATTTCCTGATAATGTGTAATCTTCATAAAAATGTGGTATTAGGCCATTTATAAGCTTTGTAACCGTTGTTTTCCCACATCCACTTTTACCACATAAAACAACACATTCTCCTCTTTTTATATTAAGATTAATATTTTTTAAGGTTTCACCCTCGCCAGGATACGAAAAATTTACATTTTCAATATCTATCATAACGTTCCTCCTCTAGATAAAATCGCAAGTATGGCAAAACTTACTGAAACAGCAATAGATATATAATCAAGTAGATGAAAACTCATATTAACTGAACTTGTTTTTACCCCTGGGTTTTCAATTCCTCTAGTTACTGCTGCTGCAGAAAGTTCATCAGAAGTATTTGTGGCACTTATCATAATTGGAACAATAACACATTCAATTCGTTTTAGTCCTCTAATATTTCGTAATTTCATTGCGTCCTGAATATGGCGGTATTCCTCACGAATTGAAGGTATGTATCGAATGGTAACAGAAAGTGGAATAAGTACTGCTTGTGGAAAATGAAATTTCCTTAATGCTAAAATAAGGTATTGCATTTTTATTTTCTTAACTATAATTGTTCCAACCATCAGACACGGTAGCATTTTGCGCATATATATAAAGCTTACCGAAAAATATGTAATCATTGTATTATTTATATTGGGAAAAAGTGTATACTGAACAGTAACTATAATTAAAAATACAATACACCATTTCATAGCTTGTTTTTTTAAGTCGCATAAAACTAAAATAATAGCGAGCGATACCAAAAAGCCAATCTCAATCCAAATTAATTGCTGTGTAAAAGCAATAACGTTGGCAAGTAGTAAAATAAGTAAAGTACTACGTGCATCCATAGGTGGTGTAGTTTGCCTTCTCATTATGCAACCACTCCGGCTTTTTTAAAATGCTTTTTAAACATAGATTTAGTAATTAATGATCCAATTAGTCCAGAAATAAGTGTTAACAAAATCATCGTAATTAACATACTTGTTGATGTTAGGCTTGTAACAGTATCAATGTAAGATTGTGGCATTCCAAATTCTTTAATTCGTGAAATAAATGATTCAGAATCAATCCAAAGAGGTAATGGAGAAGCTACCATACTTAAAGCGAAAATACTAAATCCTACAGCATTCCCCTTAAAACTTGTATACTTAGTTACATAACGAATAATTTCTACAATACAAGAAGTAACAAAAAATGTAATAGGTACAAGTATATGGAATTGACCTGTAATTAAGAACAAAAGTCCTACAACTATACCCATAATCATCACAGTAAATGGCTTTTTAACTTTTGAAGCTAAAATCATAAATGGTATTCCACAAAGTAGAGCTGCAATACACGGTGATAAAAACCATACAATAGCATGAAGTCCACCTAATACATTACTTGCTAAGGCAATAATAAAATAAATACCAGAAAAAATCCCTATTGAAATAAGATCTTTTGCTTTTAGTTTTTGTGATTTAGTGTTTGACATATTAATCCTCCTAAGTTATAAGTTAGTAAAGTACTTTCAAAACTGTATTTTATACATTATTTAGTTAAATTAATTAATTTATACTTTGTTATTTTATTGATTAATCCATAATGAGTCAAGCCAGTTCAGACATAAATGAACCAATTAGACAATTATTTGTTTTCAAAAGAATCCAATCTTCATTACAAAGATTGGATTCTTTTTGTTACCCATATATTTATATTCTTATTATCAATTTTTTTAACTATCTTATCGTTTATATTCGTTACATTAATATTCTTTGATGATACAACATACGTATTATATTTATTTATAAATCCCTCAGCAAAATTAACAGTAACCTTTCCTTTATTATTACTAGTATCTATTACTTCAGTACCTGGATATATATATCCATCAGTAAATACCCATAAGCCCTCTTCATTATCCTTGAGTATATAAAAACATATCGTTTGTCCTTCCTTCAAAACAATTTCTTGCTCATTTATTACACCAGTATCTTTTGAATAATAAAGTCCTTTTGGTAACATAAAAGACTTATCTTGTTCTGACATATTTGTATATGCTACATATTCACGATTTTTAATAGTTAATTTAAAATCAAATAAATCTTTTTTACTTTCATTTATAATAACTTTGTCAGGTTTAATAATCGGGTATGCTGATTTAATCATTGTAATCTCTTTATCGCAGTACGAGGAGATGTCATCTGAGAAAAAAACAAGATCACCTAACAAGTTATTAATAAAAAATAATGTATATTTTTGATATTCGGTAAGCTTATTTTTATCTTTACGTAATATAAAAACATCTGGATCATTAGAAAATACATATTTGTTCATACAGTACCTATGAATAGTATTATATAAAGAGTCTTTCGTAGATACTCTTTCTCTATATCCTATCATCTCTAATTTCTTATCTCTCCAATATCCTGCTACATCCGCACCTATTCTACAATAATCTACTTTTCCCATTGCAGAACCTATTGGTATACCGCATCCAAGGACTTTTTTAGTTCCTACCTCTTCATTTATAAGTTTTAGGGCATCATTCATTACCATAGCTCTTGTCTTATCTTCTCTTGGTAATAAGTTAACGGCATAGAGAAAATCTAACTTGACCATCTCATATCCCCACTCATCAAAGATAGTTCTAAATACTTTTCTAATATATGAATTAAACTCTTTATTATATAAGTCTAAGGCATAGAAATCTCCACTCCATAGATTATTCCATCCTGCTTTTTGCAATTTATTATTCTTATCTCTTAGAATCCACTCTTGCTTTTCTTTGTATATGAAAGAGTCTTTCTCACATATAAATGGAGCTAACCAAATACCTGGCTTAAATCTACTTTTCTTAATTTCATCTGCAATTACTTTCATACCATTATTAAATTTATTATTTACATTTAACCAATCTCCAACAGCTAATTGATAGCCATCATCGATTTGAAATACATCAAATGGTATTTTGCTTTCTTCTAATTGCTTAACATTTTCACAAATATTATCATGGCTAATATTAGTATAATAATAATACCAACTAGTCCATCCTGTTAAGCTATCCCCTGGTTTTCTATCCCCTTTAATATTATGAAAATAATCTTTCCATAAATCTTCTTGATTATTACCTGTACAATAGTATATTTTTGCAATGTCTATTTCATTACTTTGGGTAAAATTCAAACCATCCACATCTATATATATACTAAAACTCTTCTCATTATAATTCTTTTCGAAAATCGTATATGCTACTTCTTGATTTAAAGAACCAAATATACTATAAGTATTTGAATTTCTTAAACAAGTAAATTCATGAGAATATATTTTCCCTTTTTCTCCTGTAGATTCATAAAAAGTATAGTCGCCATAATATTTCATATTAAATGGTTTTGCTAAAAAGCTAAGTTT
Organism: Vallitalea sp.; assembly: GCA_025210235.1. GTDB lineage: Bacteria > Bacillota > Clostridia > Lachnospirales > Vallitaleaceae > Vallitalea. The sequence goes on along the minus strand of JAOASG010000028.1, from coordinate 40,859 downwards.
TTTTATCTTATTCTTTTCATTTAAATATTTAGTTCTAGTCCATGTTTGATAACCATTACTTAGCATTTCCCCATCAAATAAACTATTATATTCAAACACTACTCTTATTGCTTTTAGTTTTATGTTACACATAGGTAACATTCTTATAGAAAAAATATTTTCTTTGGAATTCACTTCAAATTTTGCTTTGTTTTCCCATGAAAAATCTCTATTATTTATTTTTTTTACTTTATCATCTGATGATATGCATTCTATGTATTGTACATTCATATTTTATCTCCTTAACATTAAGATTTTAGTTTTCATCCAACATAAATTCATGAGTAATCATTGTTTCTATTTATCGGATAATTTATCTAAAACCTTTTTTTCATTATAGAAAACAAATATAATCATACCTATAAGACAAGTTATAGCTGCTATAAAAGAAGTTAGTCTTATTCCTATATCATTTTGAGAACTCTTACCAAAAGTTATAACTCCACTAAAAACAATCATTGCAAACATCTGACCAACTTTACTCATAAAAGTTCTAGCTCCATAAAACATAGCTTCTCGATTAACACCAACTGTAATTGCTTCATATTCTGCTATATCACCAATAATTGCATTTGGCAGTATTCCTAATATTGCCATAGGAAGTGCTGTTAGTAAAATAAAAATATACATCTGTGATTCTTTTCCTAAACCAAATTTCCCAAGAAACCCAGTATATATAAATACTATAGAATATACTATAAAAGCGAAAATGAGTAATTTTTTCTTACCAATTTTTTTTGCAACAACATTAATAACTGGATAGAACATAAAAGATAATACCCCCATTAATACTGTAACTTTTCCTGTCCACGTCTCAGGTAATCCAACTAAAACCGTAACATAATATACTATACCTGTACTAAAAACTGTAACAGCAAACCAATATACTAAATCAGAGATTACAAAAATTCTAAACTCTTTATTTCTAAAAGTAGCTTTTATTGAATCTAGAACATTATCTTTAGAAGGATTAGAATTAGAATATTTTTTTTCATCAATAGTAAACACTGGAATAAACATGAATATTAATCCTATCAATACAAATATAGCTATAGTAAGTCTTATCGCCCATACCTTCTCCATACCCATATTTTCAAAAACGTTCCAAACACTAGAAGCAAAACTTGCAACTGCATATCCTAAAAACCATGTTGCTGATATATATGTAGATAAATCTAACTTTTCTTTTGATGTATGTCCAAGTTCTGCAACAAGTGCGAAGTATGGTGTTACATAAACTGTATAAAAAACAAAAGATAATATCAAAGTTAATCCAAGCCAAATGACATTAACAAAACTAACTCCTTTTAAGGGTGTACAAAAAGCTAAAATAGTAAATATTGCAAATGGAATTGCACCTTTTGCCATAAAAGAAATTCTTCTGCCTTTTGGATGATTAGACCTATCACTTAATGTAGCTATCCATGGGTCGGTAACTGCATCCACTAATCTTCCTAGCATTGTTATTATTCCAATAACTGTAAGAAACCCTAAAAACCTATTTTGAGGAATGAATAAGATATCTAATGCTCCTATCTCTCCTTCTGGTGGATTATAAAACCATATAAGCCAAATATTAATTAACCCAATTATTAATGACCACCCAAATTGCCCTAATGCATAACATACCTTAAGTTTTCTTGGTAAAACCTTCTCCATAATAAATCCTCCTCGTATAATAAGTTAAATTTACTTATTGTTTTATTCCATTTAGGAATAATTCAATTTGACAAGATATCATTTTTCTTGCATCAATATGTTGCTCATCATTTAAATGTTGATATCTTGTATAAACTCTTTGTGACATCGCTAATATTGAGTTTGATATTGTATTTGCAACATATAAGGAATTAATATCATTTCTAATAGATCCATCTTTCATCCCTTCTTCAATTAATTCATTTATTGGTCTATTAGATATTTCTATTAGTTCAATAAATTCCTTTGTTGCATTTGTCTCTGGATAATCATCTATAAAATAATTATCAAAAAACCCCGTAAATACAATTAGTTCTTTAAAATCATCTATAATATTATCCATATTTTTTAAATAAGTACTTAACTTATTAAACCCATTTCCTTTCAAATTTTTTAAGACATCTTTTTGATATTCTATGTAGACTTTAAATGCACTTATTTCGATTTCTAAAGCAATTTCTTCTTTTGAGTTATAATACCTATACAAAGTTTTTCTACTAATTTTTGCCTCTTTCGCAATATCAGACATTGTTGATTTATTATATCCTTTTTCTATAAACATTTTCTTTGCGATTGATATAATTTCATTCTTTCTTTGCTCTTTATTTTGTTCTCTTTCAATTTCCCTATATATGCTTGTACCTTCATCCATTAATATCCTCCTTTTTAATCCTCTTAATAAATTACATCAATCAATTATTCATTTCTAAAGGCTCAATTGAGTATTTAAGTGAATATTTAATACCTTTTTTTATTTTATATTGTTCTTTTAACATTGCTATTGCTGGTAAATCTCCACCAACACCTCTTTGCCCCATATCTATATTAACTGTATTATATTTTCCCTCCGTCAGCTTATGAATATGAGTAGCACTCTCTAAAGACTCTAAACTATAAGGCCATAAACTACAATTTATATAATCACCAGTTAAATCTTTAATAAGTATACCTTGACCATTTTTATTTAATATCTTAACCCATCTTACATCTGTCCTATTGCCATTTTCCTGAGGTTTTAAATAGTTATGAATTAATTCTTTTGATGTTCCACTGTATTTCCCAACAATAGCAGATTGTTTTCTATCTATATAATTTTCATGGTAGCCTCTACCATACCATTTCATTATATCTAAATCTTTATCGACTTTAAAATTAGTTCCAAATCTTATCATATCTTTCGTTGGAATAATTGTATTTTTAACTATGATTGTTCCATTAGTAAAAATCTTATAGCTAGTTTCTAAGTGTTTACTAAATTTCATTTTATAAATTATGTTAACCAAAATATATTCTTTCTTATATACATAATTTAATTTTTTAATTTTGATTGTATTGATAGCTTTTTTCCAACCCATCCCTATATCAAATTTTTCAGAAATAGGAAGAATATATTTCAAAGCATAGAGTTCATCATTATCAATTGGTGCTCTCCAAAAATTCATCTTTAATGATGATTTTAGAATATTATTACCCCTATAATTAATACCTTTAATATTCCCCGTTTTTTTACATATATTAAACTCACAATAATTATTTTTAATATTTATTAAATCACTTAGTTCATTTATTTTAAATTTATCACCGGTTTTTACTATTACTTTTTTGACCTTACCTTTTAATAATTCAAATTGCTCATATGCTAAAATATGCTTATTTTTTATCCAATTTTCCTTTGTAATAATTATTTTTACATTCAAGTGATAATCTTTATTATTGTACATTTTAGATTTATCAAATGGAATTTCTATACATTCATAATACTCAGGAAATATACTTAAATTCATTTCACCACTAGCAATAATTTCTCCTTCCTCTAATATTTCCCATTCTAAATATGCATCTTTTAACTCTTTAAATACATAGTTGTTGTTAATTCTTACACTATAGTTTTCTTTGTTAATTAATTTAAAAGAGATATCCTGATATACTTTTTTTACTTCGTATAAAGCAGGATGAGGACTCCTATCCGCTGCAACTATACCATTGCCACAAAAATTGGCATCATTAGGTTTATCTCCAAAATCCCCACCATATGTCCATATTTCATTATCCATCTTATCTTTTTTTAATATACTTTGATCAACAAAATCCCATATAAATCCACCAATACATCTATCGTATTTATTAAATAAGTTCATGTAATCAGAGAAATTGCCAAGACTATTACCCATACAGTGAGCATATTCACATAACATAAATGGTTTGTTCTTATATTTCTCATATGATACATATGTACCTAATAAATTATGATTCTCTCCAACCCCTGCTCTAACGCCTTTTCCTTTGCCTATTTTATCGACTTGTTCTACAGTAGCATACATCATACTAAAAACATCCGATACACTTAACTTATGATCTCCTTCATAATGAATTGGTCTTGTTCTATCTAAATTAAGAGTTTCTTCTTTCATTGTTTTAAATATACTTCCAAATCCTGCTTCATTGCCTAGAGACCAAAAAATAATTGAAGGATGATTTCTATCTCTTAGCACCATTCGTTTCATTCGATTCACACAAGGTTTTTCCCATTCTTTTTTACTAGTTGGTACTTTACCTCTTAAACCATGAGTTTCAAGATTACATTCATCCATAACTAATATTCCATAAAAATCACACAAATCATAGAACCATGTATTATTGGGATAGTGTGCTGTCCTTATAGCATTTATATTATTTCTTTTTAATAATAATATATCTTCTTTCGTTCTTTCATAAGTAATTGCCTGCCCATCTATAGGATCAAACTCATGTCTATTTACTCCTTTAATTAATACTGATTTCCCATTTAAGTATAATTTTGAATTTTTAATTTCAACTTTTCTAAACCCAAAATTAATATATCTTATATCAATGATATTTGATTTATCATCATATAATATAAAAATAATTTTATATAGGTTTGGTATCTCATGACTCCATTTTAATGGATTATTGATTAATTCTTGGATTCTAAGTAGTTGTTTATTATTTGAACATATTTTTATATTTTTATTATAGATTTCTAAAATATTATTACAGTTATCTATTAAATTAACTTGTAGACGTAATTTAGAACTTTCATTTGTATAATTATGTAGTTTTATCTCTGAACATAGTGTTGCATTTTCATAATTTCCATCAAAATTACTATATGTATAAATATCAAATATCTCTATATTAGGTCTAGCAATCAATAATACATCTCTAAAAATTCCAGATAGTCTCCACATATCTTGGTCTTCTAAATAACTTCCTGTACACCATCTATATACCTCTACGGAAATAGTATTTTCTCCTTCAATAAGATATTCTGAAATCATAAATTCTGCTGGTAACATTGTACCTTCTGAATAACCTACATATTCACCGTTAATCCAAAGATTAAAAGAACTGTTAACTCCTGCAAAATGTAAAAAAACTCTTTTCTTACCCCAATCTTTAGGTACTATAAATGATTTTTTATATGAACCAACTGAATTATTATTCCTATCAATAAAAGGAATGTTTTTAGTACTAATACTATATGGATATTTTATATTTGTATAAATTGGAGTTCCATAGCCTTTCATTTGCCAGTTGGATGGAACAGTAATTGATTTCCAATCTGAATAATCATAATCTTGATTATAAAAATTAATCGGTCTATCATCAATACTTTTTGACCATTTAAATCTCCATGAACCATTTAAATATCTTATGTTTTCACTACTTTCATTATTAATAATATTATTTATGTTCTTATAAGAAAAGGAAATTACATGAGGCTTTTCTTTATTAATGCTAATAGTATTTATATCATTCCAATAATCTTTAATCATATTAATACCTCTTTCATGTAACATTAGTTTACTCATGACACACGTGTTACCTATATTTATATAATACATCTTCATAATATATATGTCAATAAAGTAATGAATAAAGCAAGGGGTATTTATCCTAATTAGAATAAATACCCCTTGCTTTTAACGAAACCTTTATTAAATTGTTATTATGTTTAAAATATGATTTTATATTTAGGTAACAATACATCTTATTATAGTTTAAATTTAGAAACAACTTGCTGAAGTTCTTGAGCTAATTCAGAAAGATTATCACTAGCGTTTGCAATTTCTTGTATAGAAGATAATTGTTCTTCTATTGATGCAGATGTTTCTTCAGTACTTGCAGCATTTTCTTCTGCTACAGATGAAAGTGTTTGAATAACATTGAGTATGTTCGTTCTTCTATTTTCCATTTCCTTTATAGAATTACTCATTCTTTTAACTGATTTATCTGCTAACTCAACAGCATTAAATATCTCTTTATATTTATTCTCTGTTATATCTACAATTTCTGTTTGTTGTTTACCAGTTGTTTCTACTTCTTTCATTTTATCAACTGCATTTGTAGAATTTTTAATTAACTGATTCACTACGTTATCAATTTCTTTTGTAGATTCACTACATTGTTCAGCTAGCTTTTTTATTTCATCTGCTACTACCGCAAACCCTTTTCCAGCCTCTCCTGCTCTTGCTGCTTCAATTGCTGCATTAAGTGCTAATAAATTAGTTTGATCAGCAATAGATGCAATTACTTTACATACATTACTTATTTCTATTGAACTTTTATTTGTATCCTTTATAACTTCAAATATTTCATCTTCTGCTTCTTGTCTTTTAATAGTTTTATCAGTTAAATCATTTATAATATCTATACCTTCATCAATTAACTGCGCGGCATTATTTGTAGAGTTATCTACTTTTTCCATATAATCTTCACTTTGTTTTATTAAGCTTCCAATTTCATTAATCTTTTCAGCACCAACTTCTGTATCTTGAGCTTGATCCATTGCTCCTTTTGCTAATTCCTCAATAGTTTTTGATACTTCTTCAGAACTAGTTGCTACTTGTTGGGAAATAGCATTTAACTCTTGTGAAGATGCTGAAACTACCCCAGAAACATCCTGTACTTTTTTAATTAATTCAATAAAACTTTTTTTCATTATAACTAATGCCTTTGCCATATCTCCAGTTTCATCTTTTCTCTTTAATACTTTTTTTGAACTATGTTCGTTATTAAATGTTAGATCGTATTTTGATAATCTTATAATACTATCTGAAAGTAAATTTACTGCTCTTATGACGTATCTACTATTATAGTAAAGTGTCACTATCATTATTATTATACCAATCACAATAAAAATAATCATTATATTAATCATATTAGTAGTTCTTGCCATCATCTCTTTAATAGGAACTATTATAGTATAAGACCATTTTATATTACTATCTTTAAAATTAATAGGTGAATAAAATTTATAAACATCTTTTCCTTTATAATTCGCTTTTTCGTGGAATTTTTTTCCACTATTAATCTTTTCTATATATTCTTTACCTAGATTTCCTTCAAATTCTTCAGCTATATGGTTAACTTTCTCTTTTTCTTGATGTGCTAATACTAACCCTTTATCATTAACTATTCTTCCAAAACCATTATTAAATAATTTTACAGATGAATTAATAAGCGTAAGTTGCTGTAATGATATATCTATCCCTGCTACCCCATAAAATTTACCTTGAATAATTATAGGCTCACAAAATTTTATTATTGTAATTTCTTCCCCATCTCTTTCATATGTTATTGGTTTTGTAATATAGCTACTCTTTGTTTTCTTAGGTATAGTATAATAATCACTTTTTTCAATATCTGTACAATACTCTAATTGAAGTTTATTGTTAATTTTACTCCACTTCGGAACAAAACGACCTTCATTATTACCACCAAGATGATTTATATATGAAATATCTTTATTATCAAATGCATTTGGTTCCCATATAACCCATGAATACATGTAATTATCATCTTTATCTAATTGATACTTTAAAAACTCATTAACTATCGATCTATTAGTTTCCCCACTCTTTCTCATATTCATCAACGTATTTGCTAGTGTTTTGGTATCATTCATAGAATTATTAATAACTCCTTCTATTTTACCAGAAATATAATCAGATTTTATTTCTACTTTTTCCATATTTACTTGCTTCACATTACTAGATATATTATATATTAAATAACTCATAATAATTCCAGATACAATCCCTATAATTCCTAAATTAAACCATATCAATCTTGTCTTTAACTTCACTTAATTTTCCCCCTCATAACAATTACAGTTTTTATAATTTACTCTTAATTATACCACAAAATAATAACAGCACCAAAGAATAAGCATCTTTTAAAAAACATTCTGAATGTCTCTATATTTTTTAGGCGTAACCCCATACATTTTTTTAAATAACCCAGCAAAATGTCCTGCATTATTATATCCCACTTCTCTTGCAATACATTGAATACTATAGTCAGAATTACGCAAAAGGATTAATGCATGATTCATACGTATAGATTTTAAATACTCATATGCAGTAGTTCCATATACTTTCTTAAATGCTAATTGAAATCTTGTTGTACTCATATTTGCAATTTTTGATAATTCTTCTATAGATGGATATTTAGAAAGATTATCCTCCATATACTTAATTACTTTTTTCATTAATTTTAAGTCTTTATTACTTAATTTAACATGTAGATGTTGATTTTTTATAGATTCTTCATAACTATATGTAGCTATTGCTAATAATTCTAATATTTTACCTTCAAGATATATGTTTTTTGATGTACCTCTAGCCTGACAAGCTTTTATTTGCTGAAATACAAAATTAAGCTCTGGTATATTAGGACTTAATGATAAAAATTTCATAGCATCTTGAGCTTTAGTGTATCCTTCTCCATATCTTTTTTTTAAAAATACATCGTAATATTCTTGAGAAATAATTACCTTAGTAAAACAGACTTGTTCATTTGCATTACAAAAAACTTGTATTTTTTTACTCTTATTTATATAACAACAAATCCCTTTATTAACTGGTTTCATTCTTTGCTTACCAACTTTAAATGAACTAGAGCTAGTTTCAAATTGACTTATCTCTATATAATTTTGATTAATTTCTGAGACTTTTTCAAAATTATCCTTAGGAGTATAGTCAGCAATTATAATCATAAACATATCATTATATGATATTAGTCTAAGACTTCCCTTCCCATATTCTGGTATCATTCTATAGTAATAATCCCCTTCTTGAGAGAATTCTGGTATAAGTGTAAAAGGAAATTGTTCCATAATCATTGAATAATATTCTTTAATAGATTGTATCATTTTTTACCTCCATTTCAATTAATGTCATTATATCATAATTTTATATCATATCATACCAAAAATATATCATAATAATATTAATTCTTAAAACAACAAAAGTGATATAAACACTTTAGTTTATATACTTAACACCATTTATGAATAAGATGCAATTAACAGATAATGACTATTGTTATTATTTATAAATCTTCTATAATAAGAAAAGCGATATAATAACGTAGAAAGGAAGTATACTAATGAAGAAAAAACAATCATTATTACATAGTGTTTTCATTTTACTAAAAGGTGAACGTTTTAAGTTAATACTAGGATTATTACTTTCTGTAATTTGCTCTGCACTATCTTTTATTCCATACCTATGTATATACAAAATAATGTTAAAACTAAGTATTGAAGAACTTAGTTTTTCCTTTATCCTAACTTGGGCAATAATATGTATGGTATCAGTAATTATTAAATCAATTTTTATGTCTTTAGCTAGTCTATGTGCTCATACATCAGCATTTAATGCTATGTATAAGCTTAGAATAAAAGTTATTGACCATATGTCAAAATTAAATCTTGGTTTTTTTAATACTCAATCACAAGGAAATATTAAAACTGCCTTATTCGATGATATTGAACGGCTTGAATCATTTATAGGTCATAACTTAATTGATCTTGCACAGTCTTTTGTTATTCCTATTATATTATTTATTATTTTAGTGATTATACAACCTATTATGGCATTATGTATTTTAATCCCTGCTATCCTAGGACTTGTTATTCCCATGCAAATAATGAAAGGCTATCCTGATTTAACTAAAGAATTTGCCAATACAATATCTTCTGTTAACGGCTCTGTTAATGAAATGATTTCAAGCATGCAAGTTTTAAAGATGTATAATTTGTCAGCAAAACATTTTAAAAGATACACAAACGCTCTTTCCATGTATACTACATGTCTAAAAAAAATGGCAAAAACCTCGTGTTCTCCAATAGCCATAACTGTAGTTATTTTAGATTCAGCCGTTTTATTTACACTACCCGTAGGTGGTTTTATGTATTTACATGGAAGTCTTTCTCTAGGTAAATTTCTTTTATTTATTTTATTATCTATGTGTTTCTTCAATTCATTTTTTAATCTAATAAACATCCGAATGGGAATTATGGAATTAAAAAGTGGATTAACTCATGTTGAAAAAATTCTAAGTATTAAGCCTATATCTAGTGGTTCCATCTGTTTACCTCCTAAAAAATGTTATGACATTGAATTTCGAGAAGTATCTTTTTCCTATGATAAAACTGATGCACTTAAAGATATAAATCTATTAATTCCAGCTGGTACCATCACTGCTTTTGTAGGAACTTCTGGAGCTGGTAAAACAACAGCCGCACAACTTATAGGTAGATATTGGAATGTTAACTCTGGAAAAATACTCATAGATAATACAAATATTAATGATATAACTACTGAGTCTTTAATGGATTCAACTGCTTTTGTATTTCAAGATGTTTTTTTGATGGAAGATACATTATTCAAAAATATATCTATGGGAAGTAATTCATCTCTTGAAGAAGTTATTGAAGCTGCTAAAGCTGCTCAAATACATGATTTTATAATGAGTCTTTCAAATGATTACAATACATGTATTGGTGATTTAGGCATAAAACTATCTGGAGGTCAACAGCAACGTATTGCAATAGCACGAGCAATTTTAAAAGATGCACCTATTATTATTTTTGATGAAGCAACTTCTTTTTCAGATATTGAAAATGAACATAAAATTCAACTTGCCTTACAAAATTTATTAAAAGGTAAAACAACTATCATGATTGCACATAGACTACATACTATTAAAAATGCTGACAATATAGTAGTATTTCAAGATGGTAAAATAATAGAACAAGGTACCCATAATGAACTTATACAAACTGAAGGAGCCTATAACAAGATGTGGACTACTTATATAAATTCATCAGTAAAGGAGGCATGTTAAATGCTAAAAACGCTTAACCAACTACTTGGTAATCAAAAAAAACAACTATATTTACCTATTTTTTTAACAATCATTGATGCTATAGGAAGTATGGCATTATATTTTGTATTGTACTTAACTGTTGTTGATTTACTTAACGGAAGTTTATCAGAATCTAAAGTAATCATTTATACAACTATTTGTTTTGCAAGTGTACTATATAGAATTCTTATTTATAGAAAAGGATATCTTCTATGCTTTACTAGAGGATTTGATGTGGCACATGATGTTCGTGTTAATTTAGGAGAACATATATGTAATCTAAATCTTGGTTATTTTAATCAAAATAGTAAAGGCTATCTTTTAAATACTCTATCAAATGATGTAGCTAATTTTGAAGGCATTATTACACATGCTTTACCTTTTTGCATGAAAACAGCTACTTTAACACTACTAATTATAACAGGTACATTTTTTATTAATTGGAAACTTGCTTTAATACAGTGTGCTCTAATTATTATCTCTCTACCTATTTTACGTTGGAGTAATAATTTAGTTAAAAAATATGGTACAAAAAAACGTAATCTTTCATCTAAGTTGGTTTCTGTTGTAGTAGAATACATAAATGGGTTTAAGGTGTTTAAATCACATAATATGACTGATAAGCATTTTACTCGTCTACTTAACTCTATGGAACAAACAAGAAGGTTAAGCATTAAAACAGAATATAAAATGGCAGTACCAAATACTATGTATTCTATAATAGTTAGTTTTTTAACTCCATTGGTTTTATTATCAAGTAGCTATATGTTTTCTACAAGATCTTTTTCCTCTGAATCTTTTATTGCTTTTATGATAATGAGTTTAGCACTAACAGCTCTTTTAGTATCCTTTGAGCATTATTATATAATGATAAATAATCTAAAACTAGCTGTTCAAAATTTGAAAACTACATTAGATTATAAACCCCTTTCTTATCAAGAAGAAAATTTTACTCTACTTAACTTTGATGTATCATTTAATAATGTTAGCTTTTCTTATGAGACAGGTAAACAAGTACTGAATAATATTAGTTTTCAATCTAAAAAAAATTCTGTTACTGCATTAGTTGGTCCATCAGGTTCCGGTAAAACTACTATTATCAACCTTATTGCACGATTTTGGGATACAACGAGAGGTACTATTGAAATTGGAGGTAAACATATAAAACAGCTTAATCCTGATTGTCTTCTTCATTATATTAGTGCAGTATTTCAAGAAAATGTATTATTAAATGATACCATATTAAATAATATAATCATAGGAAGACCAGATGCTACTTTTGAAGAAATCAAAGAAGCTGCAAAGATAGCTCATTGTCATGAATTTATTACTAAATTACCAGAGGGTTATAATACTCTTGTTGCAGAAGGTGGTGCCTCTCTTTCAGGTGGAGAAAAGCAAAGAATAGCAATTGCTAGAGCTATTTTAAAAAATGCTCCTATATTACTATTAGACGAATCAACTGCTTCCCTTGATCCTGATAACGAAGCAAAAATAAATAATGCTCTTGATGAGCTTATGAAAGATAAAACTGTTTTTGTTATAGCGCATAGATTAAACACCATTCAACAAGCTGACCAGATAATGCTATTAAACAATGGAACAATTGAAGAGATTGGCAATCATGATAATTTAATGAATCAAAAAGGTCATTATTATAAAATGGTTAAAGAGCAAGAAAATGCAAGAGAATGGACTATATAGAATCCAACATATTGTATTAAAGAATTAAATTACTTAAAAGAAAGGAAAACAAATGAATAAAAATAATAAAATTCTATTAATGAAAGAAGGAAACATAACAACATCTTTATTTAAATTGGGTATTCCAATGGTTGTTGTTATGTTAGTTATTGCCTTATACAACATTGTTGATGCCTACTTTGTTTCAAATTTAGGAACTGGAACTAGTCAAGTTGGAGCAGTATCAATTGCATTTCCAATTTCTTTAATCTTTTCTGGCGTGGGACTTACTTTCGGTACAGGAGGAGGTTCATATATTTCTAGACTTTTAGGAGCAAAAAATAATAAAAAAGCAGATCAAGTAGCAACTACAGCGCTATTTACTAGTTTAATTATTGGGACAATTCTAGTATTAGTTATTCTTATTTTTTTGCATCCCATATTACTATTTATGGGTGCTACAGAAACAATTCTACCATATGCAAAAAGCTATGCTACTATTTTTGTTATTAGTATGTTTTTTAGTACAATTAACGTTACAACTGGAAATCTAGTTATTGCACAAGGTGCATCAACAATAACTCTAGCTTCCATGCTAACTGGTTCTATCTTAAATATATTACTTGATCCATTATTAATCTATGGTTTTAATATGGGAGTACAGGGAGCAGCTATAGCTACACTTATTTCACAGATAGTAACTACTTGCATTTATTTATGGTTTTTTAATAGTAGTAAAAGTTATATTACAATTATACCCTCTAATTTTACCCCTACACTAGAAATTTATGTTCAAATCCTTAAGATTGGTATATCTATGTTACTATTACAACTACTTTCCAGTCTTTCAATGAGTCTTATAACAAAATATTCTAGTGAATATGGTAATGATGAAGCCATTGCTGCTATTGGAATAGTTCTTAGAGTTATTACTCTTGGGTCTAACGTGGTATTTGGCTTTATGAAAGGATTTCAACCATTTGCAGGATTTAATTATGGAGCAAAAAACTTTATAAGATTAAAAAAATCTATTACTAGTTGTATAAAACTTACAACAACATTTTCTATTATTTGGACAATAATAATGTTTATTTTTGCCCATCCAATAATATCATTATTTAGTTCAGATCCAACTGTTATAAGAATTGGCGAAAAAGCATTACGAGCAAATGCTATTATGTTCTTTACCTTTGGTTTTCAGTTTACATTCTCTACACTATATCTTGCTATTGGTAAAGCTTTTTGTGGTGGATTATTAAATATTTGTCGTCAAGGTATATGTTTTATCCCTATAATCTTACTCTTCCCTAAATTCCTTGGCTTAGATGGAGTTATATATTCTCAAGCTATTGCAGATGCTATTACTACAATAGTAACATTATTCTTTGCACTAAAGATAAAACATGAACTTAATCAACTTTCAAGGGAAGAACCATTAGCATATTCTAATGTTGTATAATATTTGTTATTATAAAGCATATAATTTTGTGAGTAATTAGCCCAGCCAATAGGTATTTATTAATAAATACCTATTGACGGAAATAACTTAAAAATTATTATTTGATACTAAAAATGGCCAGTGCACTTAAATTATAAGTACACTAGCCATTTTTTACAAGTAGTATTTTCCTGCATTATTTCAAAATAAAATTAGCTACATTTGGAAAATCAGGATGTCCAAAGAATTTATAATCCTTAATAACTTTTTTATTAAATATAGCAAGTCCTTTTACATTAGTAAGCGGTATAAGTGCTCCGTTATTATTTACTTCTTTAATAATATAATCATATGTTTCTTGTATTTCTTTTTTATCAGTCATTGATGTAAGTTTATTAATAATTTCACTAGCATTATTAATATGTTTTAATCCTTGTGCCACCAAATTATCCCTAAGAGGTTCAGTATTTAATCGTCCCATAAAAAGATATGGGTCATATGGAATAGGGTTAGTAACTTGCATTGCCATAGTAAATTCATTACTTGCGATTGTTCTAAACTGTGTCATCATTTCCATCCCTGTTGTTTTAACACTTATACCTACATCTTTTAAATAATTTGCAACTGAAAGACTTAGATCTTCAATCATCGCTGTACCACTAGTATATAGAATTTCACCTGTTAGCTTTATTCCATCTTTTTCTCTAATACCATCACCATCGTTATCTACCCAACCATTATCTTCAAGAATTTTTTTTGCTTTTTCTGGATCATAAGTGTAAGACTCTATATTAACGTCACAATAAGGAAGTGTATTATTTAAAATTACATCTGCTTTTTTCTCTATACCATAGAATAAGCTATTACTAATCTCATCTTTATCTATTGCATAATTAATTGCTAATCTTACAGCTTTATCATCAAATGGTTTTTTTGAAAGATTTATCCCCATTAATCGTGTCTGAATAATAGCATCAGATACCTTAACTCCATACTTCTTACCTTCTGATAATTCTTTGTAAGAATCATAAGAAATATTAGGTGAACCAATAACAGCATCAATTTCTCCACTTCTTAAAGCGAGAATTTTAGAATCATTATCTGGTATTACTTTAACATGAAAAACATCCACATCAGGCTTTTGACGATTATATTCTGTATTTCTTACAAATGTATATGTTTCTCCATTTTTTTGTCCATCATACATATATGGTCCTGTTCCAAGAGTTTTATTTTTTGTAAGTTCACTAAGAGTTCCATCCTCATTATAAGCATTTGGTGACATTATAGCCATTGGTAATAATAATGTAAAATCTTGTAAAGCTCCATAATAAGGTACTGTTAGATTAACTGCAACAGTATATTCATCTATAACATTTACCTCTTTTAGCAAAGTAGTTATCGTTCCATATGCACCGTTAAACTGTCCTAGTAATTTAGGTATATTATCTAAATTAATTTTTACTGCTTTAGCGTTAAAATCCTCCCCATCAGAAAATTTTATTCCTTCATTTAAGTGAAATGTATATGTTAGACCATCTTTTGATATATCCCAACTTTTTGCAAGACCTGGAACTACTTCTCCATTTTCATAATTAACTAGTGTTTCGTAAAAATTACAAAGATAATTAATAGGTCCATAATTGCTTCCTATATTATTTGCAGAAAGAACTGTAAAAAAGCCTGTATCGAAATTCCAACCTTCACATAATGTAATCTCTTTCTTATCATTGTTACTACTTGTTTTTTTTGAACTACATCCAATAAATAAAGATGTACACATTACTAAAGATAATATAACTACAACTGATTTTTTTATAATTTTATTCATTTTTATCCTCCATTTACTTCATTACAATTAGATAATGACAATTAATACTTATCAAATAAAATGTGAATTAATCAACTTTCTGGAATATTCATGATTAAAATCATTACATGACTTTATTCCTAAAGCTTTTTCAACTAATGCTCCTTTTTTCATTACCATAATATTATTAGACATATATAACGCTGCATCAATATCATGTGTTACAAATAGATATGTACTCTTATATTCTTGTTGTAACTTTAATAGCAAGTCTAATATCCTTTTCCTTATAATTACATCTAATCCACTAATAGATTCATCAAAAACTATGAATTTTGGGCAGACACTCATTGCTCTTGCAATTAGTATTCTCTTTTGTTGACCTCCACTAAGTTCACTTGGAAGCATATTTAAAATGTTAATTGGCAACTCTACTTTATCTATTAAATCTTCTATCACCTCCCTTTCTTGATTTTTATTTATATTAGTTAAATTTCTAATTGGCTCTGCGATACTATCATATATCTTTTGTCTTGGATCAAGTGCACTTTTCCCATCTTGAAATACCATTTGTATATCTGAACGCATTTTAATTAATTGTTTTTTTCTTAGAGATGTAACCTCTTTACTATCTATCCATATCTTCCCTGTTGTTGGCTTTTCAATATAAGTTAATAACCTTGATAATGTACTTTTCCCACTGCCACTTTCTCCTATAAGAGAATAAATTTTATTGCTTTCTAAAGCAAATGTCATATCTCTTACTGCATCTATATATATAGGTGTTCCTCTTTTTTCTTTTATCTTATACTGTTTGGAAATATTTTTGACTTTGACCATTGTATTCTCCATTCAATTTACTTGCATATAATAGTTCTTGGGTGTATTTTTCTTTTGGGTTATAAAAAATATCTTTTGCACTTCCACTCTCAACAATTTCACCTTTATTTAAAACAATAATATTATCTGCTATACTTGATAATACTCCAAAATCATGTGTAATAATTACTATTGTAATTCCACTATTACGTAACTTCTTAAGCTCTTCTATTATCATATATTTATTACTTGCATCCAATGCAGTTGTTATCTCATCAGCAATGATTATCTTACTTTTAAGCATAATAGCTATAGCAATCATAATTCTTTGTAACATACCACCACTTAGTGTATTTGAATAGCTATTCATAATTTTTTCTTCTCTTCCTAAGTTCATTTTTTTAAGTACACTAATTCCTTTTTGATAAGCTTCCTTTCTTGAAATAGAATAATGTGCTCTTAATGATTCTATAATCTGAGTACCGATTTTTGTCATTGGATCAAATGCAGTCATAGGATTTTGCATGATAAGAGAAATATCCTGGCCTCTTATTTTTTCCATATTCCTTTCATTTAAATCAATTATATTATTATGTTTATATCTAATATCTCCCTCAATGTTAAATTTCTTAGTATCTAATAATCCCATAATTGATTTACATATCATGGTTTTTCCGCTTCCACTTTCTCCAATTATTCCAAGTACTTTACTTTTTTCAACTTCAAAATTAATATCTTTTACAATAATATCATTGTTATCATGTACCTTAATAACTAAATCTTTAACTTCTAGCAAATTACTGCTCATGATTACACCTCATCTGGAGTTATTATATTTCTAAGTGCTTCACCGAATAAATTAAAAGCTGTTGCTGTAAACAATATACTAAATCCTGGATAAATAATAAGTTTTGGATTTGAATATAAGTAAGATTTTGCACTACTTAACATTGAACCCCATTCTGGAATATCAGTATTTATCCCTATTCCTAGAAATGAATATCCTGATATCATTAGAATTAGAGCAGCAATACTTGTAGTGAAATAAACAATCATCATAGGTAAAATGTTAGGAATTATATGCCTTGTCACTATTTTAAAATCATTACAACCAGCTATTTTAGCAGATTTTATATAATCTTTTTCTTTTTCAATAAGAACATAGCTTCTAATAACTTTTACATACCAAACCCACATAGACAATACAATAGATATAATAATACTTAATATTCCTTGTCCAAATAAACCTGATAAAGATAATACAACAACAATAGGAGGAAAAGCCATAAATATATTACATATTATTGAGCAAAACTTATCCACTCTTCCTCCTCTGTAGGCTGTAAATGAACCAATTATTATACTTATAATTGCTAAAATTATAAGGGAAGGTATAGAAATTCCTAATGAGCACCTAGCACCAAATACAATTCTTGAAAATACACACCTACCTAATTGATCTGTACCTAAAGGATATTTACTTGTTGAAGAAGCAAATTTTAATGCTGTATTTATTTCATTAGGATCATTAGGTGCAATAAATGGTGCTAAAAAAGCTATAATTATAACTATAAATATCATTGTTAAACCTATTATTCCTTGCTTATTTTTAATAACTGTCTTAACCATAATTTTCAACCTCTTTACTATTTTTCATGTTAGGATTTAATATACCATTAATAATTTCAGCAATTAAATTACATATTACAAAAATAATAGCTATAACTAAAACACATCCATTTATAGCTGGTAAGTCACGACCTATAATTGCATTTACAAGATACATTCCAAGTCCAGGCCAAGAAAATACACTTTCTACAATTGCACTTCCCCCTATCATAAAACCTATGTTTTGAAAAAACAGAGTTATTATCGGTGGTATAGAGTTCTTTAATACATGTTTCCATACTATCTGCTTCATTGTAATTCCTCTTGCTCTTGCATATAGAACATAGTCCTTATTTAGATTACTTATAATGGTTCCCCGAAGTACACGAACTGAAGAAGAAATAATTGGAATTGCTAAAGTAATTGATGGTAAAATAATACTCCTAAAATTTCCAAAATCAACAACTTTAAAAATAGGCATATTTATAGCAAATAGAACTAATAGAATAAAACCTAACCAAAAACTAGGTAATGATATCCCAAAGATACTTATCCCTCTAACAATATAATCTACTAAACCATTTTTTCTAGTGGCAGAAATAATACTTAAAGGAATTGTTATTACTATAATCCATATAAAAGCTATACCGACTATAGTTAGTGTTGCAATTAATTTTTTTGATATATCCTTCATTACTGGATTCTGAGTAATAAGTGAAACACCTAAATCCCCTTTTATACAATTACCTAACCATTTGAAATACTGCAAAAATAATGGTTTATTATATCCCATCTCATTTCTTATCTCCGCTATCTTTTCTTCTGATGGATTTACAATACTTCTTCTTGCATATGCTTCTGCTGGATCCACTGTTGATATATTAGAAAGAACAAATGATAGAATACTTACTCCAAGTAAAATAATAATTAATTCTAATATCCTTTTTATCATAATTATCCTCTTTTCATCCCTAGTCTTGTAATTACCCACTGATAATGATTGTCATTATACAAGCATTAATTAATATATGCAATAAGCTAAAAACAATAAAAAGGTGTAAAAAAAACAGATAGAAACATTAATATATTAATGTTTCACCTGTCTTTTTAATATATACTATTCAACATATAGTGATAGTTTTTTGATATATTATGATATATATTTTTATTTTACTGTATATTAGTTAATTATAGTTTACATAATATTCAAAACTTATATTTCATTTGAAAGCTGAGTATTTAGTCTAAAGCTAATACTACTAGAATCACTATGTACTTCGTTATTCTCAACTTTAATAGTTAACATATTATCCTCACTATCATAATCTTTTGTAATACCATCATCAAGATAAAACTTATAAAGAACTTTATCTTCTACATATCCAATTAAATCTATATTATTAAAATTAATTTTATCTGTACTTAATGCTGGTTCACAAATTGGAATTATATGATTCTTTTTAATAAAAAATACTATTTTATTAAGCTCTATATCAATATAATGATGACCTTTCTCTAATTTTTCATCTAAAATAAATTTACCATTCTTAACTTTAACTTTCATCATTTCTTCTGGAAGATATACATATCGACCAACTGCATTTTGCTCATAAATAGGAGTAAT
Organism: Vallitalea sp.; assembly: GCA_025210235.1. Classification (GTDB taxonomy): domain Bacteria; phylum Bacillota; class Clostridia; order Lachnospirales; family Vallitaleaceae; genus Vallitalea. The sequence continues at coordinate 20,963 of JAOASG010000028.1, read as the reverse complement.
CATTAAAGCATCTCCAAGCATTAATTGGTCTTCTATGCGTATAGCTATTGGATCTGTTTCATAATCAAATGCCAATGGCCTAAAATACATTTCATTATTTAATGTAGCTTTCATATATTCACTATAAAGATACGGAATTAATCTGTAACGAATCTCAATAATATGTTTGAAATCTTCTACTTTTTCAAACTGATAACACTCCTGTTCTCTTGTACCTAGAGCAGAGTGATTTCTCATAAGTGGAGTAAAAATACCAAATTCAAGCCAACGAAGTAATAACAGCTTCCGTTTCTATTGGATTTCCAAAAACAAATCTTTTAACCATATTAGTCCTCCTAGTTCAAATAAATTATCACCATTTTACATATGTTTTAGTCTAACATTATCTTTGAAGTTAACGTTAAACCTCAGCTTATAGAGTATCATCTATATACTTTCATGTAAATAGAATACATCTTCAAATAAATTTTATGCCAATTTGTCTTTAATAATGTTTTAAAAATATGCTATAATATCAAATGGTGATAAACATGGAAAGATATAGTATAATAAAAAATAAATTCCCTAGAGAAATTGTCTTATTAAAGTCTACTCCTTGTAAATGGGGACGATGTACTTTTTGTGATTATATACATGATAATTCTTTAGATACCTACAAAATAAATAGCATTAATAGTGAAATCCTAAAACAAGTTACTGGACAATACGGAGTTCTTGAAGTAATTAATTCTGGTAATGTATTTGAATTACCACAAGAAACTTTACACTCTATAAAAGAAACAATAGATAAACTTAATATAAAAAAACTTTTTTTAGAATCTCACTGGATTTATAGACAGAAATTAAATATTATGAGAGATTTTTTCTCCGTTGATATTATTTATAAAACAGGTCTTGAAACATTTGATACAGACTTTCGAGAAAATATATTAAATAAAGGCTTTAACTATAAAAGTATTGATGAATTAAAATCTTATTTTCAATCCGTATGCCTTATGGTGGGTATATGTGGTCAAACTAAGGAAATGATAAAAAAAGATATTGAACTTGCACTTAATAACTTTAATCATTTTACTGTTAATGTCTATACAGAGAATTCAACAATAATTAAACCTGATAATCAACTTATTAAATGGTTTCAAGAAGAATATAAATGGCTAGATAAAGAACCAAAATGCGAAGTGTTATGGGTAAATACTGATTTTGGAGTTGGATAGTATTACTCTCATTGATAAGAAAGGTAAGTTAGCTACTTTATATTTAGAATCTATTAGCAAGCTTCTGTTACAGATGTAACCTCATAAATATTTTAATATTTATGAAGTTACATTAATTTATTTACCTAATTATGTATATATAGTTCAGGTATTTTTGCTTCTACCTTATTACGCCACGCTTTAAGCTTTTCTTTCATGATACCAGCTTTTTCAGGTAGCTCTTGAATTAAATTAACTTTTTCTTCAATATCTTCTTTTAAATTATACAATTCACAATTTCCCGTTTCAAAAAACTCAATAAGTTTATAATCTCCCATTCTAACAGATGAACCTGGAGTTCCTCCTTGATTTCCATAGTGAGGGTAATGCCAAAAAATAGCTTCTCTATCTAATTTTTTCTTCCCCTCAAATAATGCTAAAATACTTACTCCATCTACATGTTGTTTAGGCATTAATGGATGATTTGATATATCAAGAAAAGTAGGATAAAAATCAGTACTTATAACAGGTTCATTACAAATACTATTTGGTTCAATAACATCTGTCCATTTAATCATAAGTGGGACACGTACTCCTCCTTCATACATCCAACCTTTTCCTTCACTTAGTGGTAAATTACATGTAGGAGAGGATTCGGCTGTTGAAAGTCCACCATTATCAGAAGTAAAAACTATAAGTGTATCTTTTTCAATATCTCTTTCTTTTAAAGAATCTAATAATCTACCTATATTACTATCAAGATTTTCAATCATACCCGCATACTTAGCATTTGATTGAATAATTCTTCTTGTAATACGTTGATCCTTCTTGTGAGAACATGGAAAATGATCACCCATAGTAAATTCCTGTACATTATCAATACCCATTTCTTTTCTTTTAAGTTCATATTTTTTTATATCTTCATCTTTCGCTTCAATAGGTGTATGTACTGCGTAGTAGCAAAGATTAAGGAAAAATGGATTATCTGTATCCCTAGTTTTTATTAAATTAATTGCCTCATCCGTTAATCTATCAGTAAGATTTTCGCCTACAGGACCATCTTCAAGAGTAGGTATGTGATAAGGACTAAAATAACCATGCAAAGGTCTTCCCCAAAAACATCCTCCAATATTTTTATCAAAACCATGTTTCTCTGGGTAATAAGATTCTTGTCCAAGATGCCATTTCCCAACATGCCAAGTTTGATAACCTGATTCTTTTAAAGCTGATGCTAAACTAGTCTCTTCTAATGGGAGGTGATCGATATATGGAGCATCAACTAGTAATCCATGTGTTGGATGACAATTTCCATGATCAATCCAGTCAGTCACTCCTACTCTAGCAGGATATTTACCAGACATTATACTAGCTCTTGATGGAGAACAAACAGGACAAGAAGCGTATCCATCTGTAAAAATCATACCATCTTTAGCAATAGAATCAATATTAGGAGTTTCGTAAAACGAACTCTCATAACAGCTTAAATCTTTATATCCCATATCATCAATTAATATAAAGATAATATTAGGTTGTTTTTTATTTGACATTAGATTTCTCCTTTTAATTTTATTTATAATATTATTGAATTATCCTGTATGACAAAAAAAGTACTAATAAAATACTACTTCATTTATTAAAAAAGTGATTATAGATTAGAATAATATATCATGCTATAATTATAGCATCTTAAGAAATAATTAAAATGGGAAAAGGTGAATAATAATGTCAAAAAGTAATACTAATTCAAAAATTATTTATGAAAAAATGGAGCAATTAATCAATACTATGCTTCATACATATTATATTAGAATTGATGCTTGTAATGACTTTATTTTACCTAAAGAATGGGATTTTAAAAATAGAGTAAATCCTAATTTTCATATGGCATTTGTACGCGAAGGAAAAGGAAGTTATATTTATGGAGACAACCAAAATGACGAGATGCTAAAAGGAAAATTATATTTTTTTACCAGTGGTTATTGTCATAGTCGTTTGCTAAATAAAAGTGAGTTACCTCATTTATTTTTATTACGATTTAGTATTCTTCATAAAGATACACATAAAGAAATATATGTAAAGATACCTTTTGGGTTTTCTTTTCAAACGAATAAAAGTCTATATATTACTTTATTAACTAAGCTAATTTATAATTATCATAACACCGAAAGAAAATATAGTAGAAATATTGCATCTACAATTTTGGAGCAAATACTATTTGAACTTATAAATGACATAGACTGTAAATTAAATAAAAAACCTACAGATTCAAGGTTACGCAAAACAACAACATATATACATAATAATATTGAAAAAAATATCCCGTTAGATGAACTTTGTCAACTTGCGGGATTAAGTAAAAATTATTATAGAAAGTTATTTAAAGATCATTATGGTATGCATCCGAAATCTTATATTATCAATGCTAGATTAGAAAAAGCTGAACACTATCTTATGGAAACAGAATATAGTATCAAATATATATCGGGGTTACTAGGTTATAGTGATCAATATAGTTTTTCTAAGCAATTTAAAGAAAAAAAGGGATATGCCCCAACTAAATTTAGGAATAACCAATTGTAAAATTTAGTTATCTATTATCTCCTGCAACACAATATTTAAATCGGTTATCGGCTCTTTACATGAATAATCTTCACAAATATATACAGTTATATTATCATTCACCTTTCTTTTACTTATGAGCTCTTTATTTAACTTAAGTAATCTATCATCACCATTATTAATAACTAAAGAAAGATAAGAATCAAAATTACTGTTCATTTTTTGTACTAATTTTTTCATATTTTCATTATTAGGTTCTGCCGATATGACAATATCTTTAGTTTTTTCAGTAGAATAAAGTACTGAGATCATTAAAAAAGCATAATATCTAGGAGCAATATTTACCTTTTCAGAAAAAGTTCTAAAGATGCTATTCACTTTATCATCAAGTTTATAATCTCCAGTAATTCTTGATAATAGTAATATGTTAAGAGCTGCTACTGAATTTCCTGATGGTAATGCCCCATCGTATATTTCCTTAGGTCTAATGATAAGTTGTTCGCTATCATTACCATATAAGAAAAATCCACCTACTTCTTTATCCCAAAACAAATTTATCATATCATTATTTAATTTAACAGCTTTTTCTAAATAATTAGCATTAAATGTAGCTTCATAGAGTTCTATTAACCCCCAAGTAAAATATGCATAATCATCTAAAAATCCCTCATTACTAGCTTCTTGTTCCCTATATCTTACATACAACCTACCATCTTCATTAACTAAATAGTTCATAATAAAATCTGTAGCTTTAATTGCCATATCAACATATTTCTCTTCCGCAAAACATTTACCTGCATATGCTAACGCCGCAATCATTAATCCATTCCATGCCGTAAGTATTTTATCATCTTTATGAGGATGTACTCTTTTTTCTCTATGCATAAATAGCTTCTTCTTAATCTTTTTCATTTTATTTTTTAATTCAATATTATTTTCAATATTATATATGTCTGTATTAATAAGATTTGGTATATTAAACCCTTCAAAGTTTCCATCTTTGCTTATTCCATAATAATTAATGAATAACTTACCTTCTTCCTCACCAAGTACATTCATTATCTCATCATATGACCATACATAAAATTTTCCTTCTATACCTTCTGAATCTGCATCTTCTGCACTATAAAATCCGCCCTCTGTATTAGTCATATCTCTACTTATATACTCAATAATTGACATTGCCACCTCTTTATAAAATTTTTCTTTTGTTATAAGATAAGCGTCTGTATAAGCAAATATTAATAATGCATTATCATATAACATTTTTTCAAAATGAGGCACAAGCCATTTTTCATCTGTCGAATATCTTGAAAAACCTCCCCCTATATGATCATATATTCCACCTTTATACATTGATTTTAATGTTTTTAAACACATTTCAAGAGCGTCTTCTTCATTATAATATTTATAATAGCGCATTAAAAATAATAAATTATGTGGTGTTGGAAATTTAGGTGCATTGCTAAATCCTCCATTAATTTTATCAAAGTCATTTTTTAGTTCCATATACGATTTCTTAATACTATCTTTTTCTATTACATCCTCTTGTTTATCTTTCTTATTAGGTTGTAAATAAGTTACTATATCATCACCCTTAGATACTAACTCTTCTTTATTATTACTCCACAAATTAGATATTTTATTTAACAAATCCATAAAACCAATTGTTCCATATCTATTATGCTTAGGAAAATATGTTCCTGCAAAAAAAGGTTTTTTATCAGGTGTAAGAAATATACTTAAAGGCCACCCTCCATGTCCATTTATTACTTGGCACACATTCATATACACAGAATCTATATCTGGTCTTTCTTCTCTATCCACTTTTATTGATACATAATCATCATTTAAAATTTTAGCTATTTCTTCATCTTCAAATGATTCTTTTTCCATTACATGACACCAATGACAAGTCGACTAAAGTATCCTCATGAATACCCAATAGATAATAATATTGGTTTATCTTCACTTTTTGCTTTTGCAAAGGCTTCATCACACCAAGAATACCAGTTGACTGGATTATATGCATGTTGTAGAAGATAAGGGCTTTTCTCATTTATAAGTCTATTGGGTTTTCCTTTTGAATTCATAGCATCACCTCCTAAAAAATTATTTACTTTTATAGTTTCCATTAAAACAAGTTTATATTATTAATTCTTCAATAAGGATTAAAAAATATTCTACTATACATATGTTTTTATGGAAAGTATACTTGACATATTAAGTTAATTATTATATATTATTAATGTAAAGTTAACTTTCCATAAGTTTTGAAAGGCGGTTTCTTATTTATGAAAAATAGATTAGAAAAAATCCGAAAGCAACGAGGAATTAAGCAAGAGCAACTTGCTACTGCTTTGGAAGTTTCACGGCAAACAATTGGTTCATTGGAAAATGGACGATACAATCCATCTATTATTTTAGCTTTTAAAATTGCTCGATATTTTGGAATGTCAATTGAAGAAATCTTTATATATGAGGAGGAATTGAAATGAAAAATAAAAAGATTTGGTTTGTATTACAATCATTAGTAGGAATAATACTATTAATGGTCGGCGCATTCGTGTTAAAAACTAAGGATTTAAAAATGCTTTCTGGTTTATGTTTTGGTATTGGAGCAGCTATGGCAACATTAGGCATTGGATGGTTTATTCAAGCTTTGATTGTTCCGGCAATAGAATCAGAAAAAATAAAAAACAAAAAAAAATTGAAGTAAATGATGAACGAAATACACAAATAAGACAAAAAACTGGATATATGGTTGCTAAAATTATGAACTATCTATTTCTTGCCTTTATATTAATGCTCAGTTTAATGAATGTAGATAAACTCATTATTAATATGGCAGTTTTTCTAATTGTAATAAAATTCATTTTAGTTGTATATTTTTCTAATTACTATACTAAAAAAATGTAGTGTAGTGTTAGTGTGTATAGGGCAAATCCATTCTTATATTGGAGTTGCTCTCTTATTTATAGTTAGTAAGTCTATATTTTCAATTCAATACCTATTGTTTCCATATATATTTTAAAAGTATACTCATTTTAAAAAAACAAGAGCGAACTATCTAAATCCGAAAATTCCCATTAATAATATTTAAATTAATTCCTTAATTTTACTATATAATTCATCTGGACTACTTTATTTTAATTGAGTTATTGTTAGACAGGATAAAGATTTGTTATAACAGCTTTTAAAGTACCATGCCCACTATTAAAATATACATGCTTACTAGCAGCAATAAAACTGATAGTATCATTAGCGTTAACAATAAATGTTTCATTGTTTACTTGTAAAGTTAATTCACCTTCAAAAACCATAATATATTCCTGTGACTTTTTAGAATGTCCAACAGAAGTATAGTTACATCCTTCATCAATTTCCATTTGGAAGATTTCAATATTGCGTTGTGGTGTATTAGGATAGTAACAATAAAGACGATAGTGTCCTTCATCATCAAATTGAGGTGCTATATCTGACCTTTTTATAACATAAGTATCATGTTTTTGTTTTTCTAATAGTGAGGTATAGGAAACTTTTAATCCTTTAGCTATTTTCCATATGGTATTTATGGTTGGATTTGTATCACCTTTTTCAATTTGAGATAACATGACTTTACTAACATTAGATAATTCAGAAAGTTTGCCTAAACTCAAATTTTGCTCTTTACGAAGTCGATTTAAATTTTCAGCAATAATTAAATTTATATTCATAGGTATTTTGTCTCCTTTAACATTATTGACATGTATACTTAACGATAGTAAAATATATTTAACGTTAAGTACATTTTACTATCGTTAAGTATAGTTTATGATAACATAATTATTAAGGAGGAGACAATAGTAATGAAAAAAATAATGGAAAATATTTATGAGTCAATTGGTGAAACACCGATGTTAAGTCTAAGCAGAATAACAAAACATTATGGCGTTGAAGGAAATATCTTTGCAAAATTAGAGTATTTAAATCCTGGATACAGCAAAAAAGATCGTCCTGCTTTACAAATGATTGAGGAAGCTGAAGCAAGCGGTAATTTAAAGCCTGGGCAGACTGTGATTGAACTAACAAGTGGAAATACAGGTACAGGTCTTTCAATTGTGTGTCAAGCAAAAGGACATCCATTTATAGCTTGCATGTCAGAAGGTAACTCTGCTGAACGAGCTAAAATGATGCGTGCACTTGGAGCGGAAGTTGTTATAGTACCACAGGCAAAGAATTCAGTTAAGGGACAAGTATCTGGAGAAGATTTAAAATTAGTAGAAAAAATAACTCAAAGATTAACAAAAAAAAGAAATGCTTTTCGTGCAGATCAGTTCAAGTTAGAAAGTTCATATAAGGCACATCTACTTCATACTGCTGTAGAAATTTGGGAACAAAGCGATGGTCAAATAGATTGTTTTGTTGATATTGTGGGAAGTGGTGGTACCTTTCAAGGATGTGCTGAAAAGTTTAAAGAATATAATGAGAATATTCGTTGTTATATTGCTGAACCTGTTAATGCGGCTGTATATGCAGGAAATTCTATTATCAATAAAGGACGCCACAAAGTTCAAGGCTGTGGATATGCTATGGATTTACCAAAAATAAATAAAAAATTAATTGACGGATACGTACAAGTAACAGATGAAGAAGCTTGCCAAATGGCAAGAGACCTTGCTAAATTAGAGGGAACATTTGTTGGAATTTCGTCAGGAGCTAATGTTAGTGCCGCAATTAAATTACTAAAGAACAAAGAGAAGGGAAAAAATATTGTATTAACACTGAACGATAGTGGTTTAAAATATTTAAGTACTGATTTGTTTTAAGTATATTTATATTAAGTATTTAATTTCACCAACTTCACAATGGCTACCTTACAAACTGTCGTCATATACATAAAAAGGCAATTGTTGCTTTAATTTCTATATATTTTTGTACAATACAATATATTTGTTATATAATAACTTTATCTTAACGCATACATTGGATCATTTTATAATTCATGATATAATACAGTTATTTACTAAAAACATAACAAAGAAAGTAGGTAACATAATGAAAAAAGGCAAAAAATTTTTAGTTACTTCAATTGGTCTAATTCTAATAATATTATTAATTTCCCAGGTTTGTTATTCTAATGAAATAGATAATACTACAGTTGATACCATTATATTAAAAGGAAAAAATTGCAACATAGTTGTAGAAAAATCTCAAAATAATAGTTTTCAGTATAACTATAACAACAAACTATTTGAGCTCATAACAAATAATGAACAAAACAAATTAACAATTACAGCTAAACCTAAAGATAATGCAAAAATTACATGGTCCGATAAGATTAATATTTCTATACCAAATTTAACGTATAAAAAAGTAAGTGTACAAAATAATAAGGCTGGTATTAGTTTATGTGAAATTAATACTGACATAAATATAGTTAATAATGAAGGGGCAACAAGCTTTTATATACCTAAAGGATTAAACCATAATATTACCTATACAAGTAATAAAGGATCTGGTGCCGTTACTTTTTGTAATGGAGCAAACAATTACAGTTTTAATTTATCTCAAAATAACTCTGCTATAGATATACCATTTCCTGACTATGCTCCTATGAGTTCAACATACACATATGTAGCGGGAGATGGTTCTTCACAAATTAATATGAACATAACAGAGAGCTCTTTTGCAGTCAGAACATCTAATGATGAAACACTTAAAACTAAAGTAACATTTAAATATATGGATGAATTAGGATTTATTCTCCTCCCATTGATAAAAATACTCTTCCTAATAGTATGAAAAATTGTAAATTTTATAATTATGTTAGACATAGATGAAAATGTTTCTATAGATAGTTTTATCCAATCATATATTATAGGAGATGGAAATAAGTATGATTACGAATCAAATTAATACATTATGGCATTTGAAAGGAGTTTGAAATGAAAAAAAATATAAACTTTGTATGTGGAATAATATGGTTAATTGTTGCATTTTTAAATATCCATGATTCAAGACCTATTAGTGGAATAATTCTAAACTTTATTGCATCATTACTATTTTTAGCATTGGCTTTATATTACTGGCGTAAAGAAAAAGTATAAAATCTATATCCACGACAACAAGGCATTTCCAAATGGGCCATAAACCCGCCTAAAATGGCGGGCAGTTGATGTATAAACATAACTCTAACAATCCCACAATTTGACATATAAGAAGTTATTTAAAAAGAACTGGTTTCCCAGTTCCTATTTTTTCATTTATTTAACTGTAACCCTCAACCGTTCCAAAGTATAAGGTGCCCTAATTTTCAAGGGTATATTATTAAATTCCTTATGTAACTTTTTCTTTATTCCAAGCACATTAGCTAGTACTTCCGCGAGTGGTTCAACTGAATTTTTTGCTTCTTCAAAAGTATTTCTGTTATTACCTATTTCTATTGAAAGTGATTTAGGAGCCATGTGCAAACCATATCTATAAGGATGTATATGAATTTTTTTGATATAATCTGCATATAATTCATCTGCATTTAATTTCATTTGAAAACTTAAATTAAGATTTTCTTTTATATACGGATTGTGTAAATCTTCTACAGGTAAAATCTTACCATCTACTATCTTTTTACATATACCATTTATAAAAATTATTTTAGCTGTTGGTTTATCCTTAATCATTACAACCCCATCTTTATAATCAGGAGGTACAGCATCTCTATGAATATCAATTAACACTTCTATAGAAGGATTCTCTTTCAATATATTTTTGATTACAGGTTCCATACGTTTATAACTCTTTTCACGTGCAATCTTCCCATCTACTACATCAAATTTTTCCTTACAATGCAAAACAGATATATCATAGTTTTCTTCCAATTGTTTTTTTAATTCTCTACCTACCTCAACAACAGTTTTTGATGGATTGTTAGGTTCACTCTTAAAATAAGATTCTTGTGAATGTGTATGGAATATTAAGATTTTAGGACCTTTCTCTATAGTTTGAATAGATAAGTCTTTTGAAGCAAATTGATTAAGTGGTAATTCATCAGCATTAAGTTTAGTTCTATTATCAACTTGAAAAAAATCCTTTATGGAAAATTCATTATTTGAATTATTACTAGAATTTTTTGCTTCTGCTTTTTCATTATTATTAATATAATTTTTATTTAAAATGAGTATACATAAAACAATTACAAATATCGCCATTTTATTCTTCATACTTCTTCTCCTCCTATGTATTTATCTTATGTTACTTTGAACCATATAGAACTATAAATAAAATAATTAGAAAAATTCGAAAATATTCATGAAAAAATACAACTTCATACTTGACAACTATAACGGATAACGATATAATTACATTATATCGTTATCCGTTATAACGTCAACAGATTGTGATAACTAATACTCAGATATAGGAGGTGTACTAAATGTCAAATATTAGAAAAAACATTACGCTTACCGAAGCAGTTTATTATATACTTCTTTCTTTACATCAGCCTATGCATGGTTATGGCATAATGCAAAATGTAAATCAATTAAGTAATGGTAGAGTAAATCTTGCTGCTGGGACTTTGTATGGTGCAATCAATACACTTTTAGAACGAGGTTGGATTATGGCCTTACCAGGAGAACGCAATTCAAGAAAAAAAGAATATATTATTACTGACTCTGGAAAACATGCTGCAAAAATAGACCTTTTACGATTAAAAGAATTAGTGAATAATGGTGAAAAAATTATAGGAGGTATTAAGTAATGAAACATACTGTATTTAAAGTATTTTCCTTAGGTGCCTACGAAAAAGAAGAAAAATGGCTAAATGAGATGTCCGCAAAGGGTATGATGTTGACTGATGTTGGCTTTTGCAAATATACTTTTGAAGAATGTATCCCCGGTGAATACATTTATCGTTTAGAACTTCTACATCATCTTCCATTTCAATGTGAAAGTGATTCATATATTAAATTCTTAGAGGATACAGGTATAGAATATGTAGGTTCCTATTTGCGTTGGGGATATTTTAGAAAAAAAGCTCAAGATGGAGTATTTGAATTGTATTCAGATGTGGATTCAAAAATCGAACACTACAAGCGTATAACATTGATTGCAAATGTACTTTTTGTTTTCCTGGCATGTATGTCTATCACATGGCTTTGGGAAGCATGGAATAAATACTATGTATATACTACTTGGATCGAAAGAGGATTCAATTGTAAGCAGTACCATATTCCTTTCATGATTAAAGGAACTCTATTTGGTATTCTGGCAATAACATTTCAACTTATTATTATTCCTATACGTAAATCAATGCATTCTTTGAAAAAAGAACAAAAAATCAGAGAATAATTTTAATTCAGATTAAATAAGCTATAGCCAATAGATAAAAGTATATTTTTTTATTTAATAATCTATTGGCTGTTTATTAGTATTAACTTTCCATAATTTCCTCATAATACCATAACTCTTTTAGCGAATAAATAAAAGTAAATATTTATAAGTAAACATATTATATTTACTTTAACCAATATTCGAGTTTTCTTAACTAAAAAATGAAAGTCCCTCCATTGTCTAAAATAAAAACTTAAACTATACTAAAACATAGAGTAACTAACAATAAGGAGGTCTTAAGAATGGATAAAGTCAGTATTGGTAGCAATATTTTACGTTTGAGAAAAGAAAAAGGCATGACCCAAGAGGAACTTGGTGTTATGATAGGTGTCTCAGGAGGAGCTGTAAGTAAATGGGAAACTGAAAATTCTAAGCCAGACATTGAATTATTAGCTCCATTGGCAAGATCTTTAAATACATCTTTAAATGAGTTATTGTCATTCAAAGAAGAACTTTCAGAAACAGAAGTTGCAAAAATCAAAAAGGAACTTACAAATATATTTTTACATAATGGCTTTTTTGATGGAGAAATAAAGTGTAAAGAGTATCTAAATAAATACCCAAACAGTTCTGGTTTAAAACTAACTGTTGCAAGTTTGATTCAAATGTACACTTTTCTGTTAGGGAATGATTTTAATAAATTAGTTAAATCAAAAAAACAATATGCCTTATCTCTTTTATATAAAGTAGTGGAAACAAAAGAAAGTAATTACTTACAAACTGCTTTATTTATAATTGCAAGTATTCAAATGGAATTAGAAAATTATAATGAAAGTGAAAAATGTATTAAAAAATTACTTGATTCTTTTGTTGACCCAATGATATTAAATATTTCTCTTTTACAAAAGCAAAATAAATACAAAGATGCTGAAATACTTTGTAAAAAGATGCTGTTATTCTATTTAAATCAAAGTATATCAATATTGTCTATATTATCAAACATAGCCAAACACAATCATAACTTTGATAAATCAGTTTTCTATTTGAACGCAGTTATTCAAATAGAAAACTCATTCAATATAGGCTTGTATTCCGGTTCATATAATTTATGCAAGTTACATCTTGAAGAAGGTGATAAATATCTTGCCGCAAAATATTTCAAAAGTTACGTTGAAGGGTTACTTTCTACTGAATATGACTATTTTAATAACCCATACTTTGATAATATTCAACTTCAAATAAATCCAGAAGGACAAAAAATTATACGCCAAAAATTATATCAAACATTAATTGATGATAATGATTTAAGAAAATTAGACGGTATTTCAGAATATGGATACGCAATTAAAAAATTGAAAGCTACTATTTCAGCGGTTTAATATTACATTTTAAGATCTAAAATTAAGAAAAATAGCACTAAATATTTTAAGAGAATAGAAATTGAGTAAAAAGAAAAAGATTATGGGCATGTGTAGATGAAGACTTCTTAGAAAAAATATTTAATCAAGAAAACTGATGGAAATAATATAAGAAGTCACAAATGAGTAAATGCTATCTCTTTAATATTTTAACGGAACTGTCAAGGTAAGATGCTATAGGTAATAAATTTTCATGCGTTTGCCCTGTAATTTTTTAATGAATCATATTGACACAAAATGCAAAATAAGGTATAATTCAACAAACAGACTGTCGGTTTTGAAAGGATATGAAATTATGAATCACCCTAGAAAAAATGCAATTGTACGAAAACAAGAAATAATGGAAACAGCTTTAAAACTCTTTATAAGTAAGGGATATGAGAAAACCTCTACTAATGACATTATAGAAGAATTAAATCTTTCCAGAGGAGGTTTATATCATCATTTTAGTTCAAAGGAAGAGATATTGGATACTGCTATTACTACTCTTCTTAGATCAGAAAAAGAAAGAGTAGAATCGGTTATTAGTAATAAAAAATTATCTGCTATAGATAAATTAAAGATTGTAATAGGTTTTGATTCCTCATCACAACCTATGTTTAATAATATTATGGCTCTTGCTCATACGAAAGATAATCCAACCTTAATCACAACATTACTTAAAAAAAAATTAGAAATTATAACTCCACTTTTTACAAATATTATTAAACAGGGGATAAATGAAGGAACATTCAACTGTAAATATCCCCATGAAGTATCTAAAATATCTATAATATTAAGTACTATATTATTTACTGATACAATCATTCAAATGTCAATATATGAATACGAAAAAATGATAAAAACATTTCAAATGATATCTGAATTAATGATTGGTGTTGAACCAGGTACCTTTGATTTTATGAATCAATCTATACATATTGAAAATTTGTGATAAGTAGGAGAAAATTATGATAAGAGAAATAGGTAAATTTATTGTATTAACATTTTTAACATCATGGATTCTATGGGGTTTATTAGTAGTTTTAAGTCAATTAAAAATATTGAATTATGGCGCACCACTTTTTATGATAATATTTATTTTAGGAGGTAATGCACCTGCTTTTAGTGAAATATGGATAAGAAAACATACCTGTAACAAAAAAGAATATAGGACATTTCTAAAAAATATTATTAATCCCAAACACCATTTGTTATGGTACGTATTTATTATTGTAGTAATACTAATGAATAGTCTAGTTCAGTTAATAATACCAAATGGAATATCAAATGTAGTCCTAAAAAACCCTTTTTACTATGCTATTATTTCTTTACCTATTATGATTATAGGTGGAGGTTTTGAAGAAATTGGATGGCGTGGATTTTTACAGCCTAGTTTAGAAAAATATCTTTCTCCATTTTTAAGCACTTTAATTATTGGAATCATATGGGCAATATGGCATCTACCTTTATGGTTTATTGCTGGTACTAACCAAGCTAATATAACTTTTTTTAGTTTTTTTATTAATGCTCTTGCTCTGGCATTTATATTAGCTATAGTTTACCAAGGAACTAAAAGCATATTTATGTGTATCATATGTCATGCATTAATTAATTCTTTTATAGAGATATTTGCTTGGAGTAATAACATAATTGGTAATATATCCGTATTACTTATTGATATAATAATTTTTATTTTATTCCAACATTTTAGAAAAAGTATAGAAATATAAATAACTATAGCATTTATGCATTTAACATTATTTAATAATTTATTATTTTATTATTTATCTGTTTTAGGAGGTATCTAAATGATAATTGATATTACACAAGTTACTAAATTAAATAAAGTTTATAGACCAGGTTCTCCCCCATTGAAAGTGGAGAAAATTAAATGTTTTGAAGGAACTAAAAAGGAATATACAACAACATTATTTTCCTGTGCTGTTCATAATATGGGAACTCATATAGATGTTATGAGTAAAGACGTAGTACTAGAAAACGAGCGATTAATATCCCCTGGTATAAAATTTGATGTTTCTCATATAACTGATAGACCCGTAGAATTAAAAGATTTAGATGTTTCATTAATTAAAGAAGGTTTATTTGTCTTCTTTCAAACAAATTGGGATAGGTACTTAGATGATGAAGAAAAATATAATATGCATCCAGAAATTTCTATGGAAGTTATTCAATATTTAGTTGATAAGAAAGTTAATATGATTGGAATAGATACTTTAGGACTTGGGCGAAATAAAAACCATGGACTAATAGATGTTTTTCTTGGAAAAAGTGGTAACTATGCAATTGAAAACTTAACTAATCTTAATAAAATACCTACAAAAGATTTTAGAGTATATTGTTTACCTATAAAAGTTGAAGGATTAGATGCATTTCCTGCTAGAATATTAGTTGAATTTTAATTGATGTGTGTATATATCCTCTACATATTAAAGCATCCTCTATAATCATATAGACGATGCTTTCCACGTTGACATATAAGTACATACTGTAGTGTAAATCTTACTCCTATTTTAAATATCCTAAACTTGAAATATTATTCTTAAAAATAGAAGTATCTATAATAAACTCTGGCATTCCCTCAAAAGAAGCAGCTATTTCCCCTTCATTAAATACTAACACAAGTTTGTTTTCCTCATTTATATAAAAGTTAGTGTTCTCATTTATTGTTTTAAAATCATCTATAAAATATGCAGCATCTTCGTTTTTAACTCTTTCTTTCATTATTCTTATTATCTCATCATTAATATCCTTATTATAATCATAATTTTCAATAAATAAATCACTTAGATTTAGTAATTTACTATTTTTAAGATCAATATTATAAAAATCAACTGTTTCATATGCACTTGCCCCTATTTCTGTCGTAACGACTTTAAAAGACATTATCTCCTCATTATTTCTAACTAAAAAATAGTTTTGACTTACATCTACTGGCATAGATGTCAAAAATCCTGCTTCCTCTGACTTTTCTTTTATCTTATCAGCCTCTTTACACGCTTTGTCATATACCACTATACCACGTTCTCTTAAAATATTATTTATTTCTTCTTGAACTTTTGTATCTTGAATTCCTTCAATTGAAGGTATCTCTATATTTATTTGTCTATATTTATCCTCTAGGGCTAATTTATCTATTGTCACAAAGTGAGTTAAATCACTTAACACTGGAATATCAAGTAATTTTGCAGCAAATACAGTATTTGTATTAACTAATCCTACAAACACAATACATATAGAGGCTGCTACACCCAAACTTCTTACAATCACCTTTTTTAATCTCTTATCTTCTTTTTTTGTTTTCATCTTAGTTTGCTCCTTAAATTTATTTTTTATATTACCTAAATTATCATTTGTAAACTCTGGCAGTTCCTTAGCAATCATCTCAAGATGTTTCTCATCAAGCTCAGATATAAGATTTTTATATTTTTTCATACTTACCCTCCTATTTTATAATCAAACGTAGTAAGCAAAGTTTTTTTACTATAATAAAGTTTATTACTTACTTCTTTAACTGTAATATTTAATTTATCAGCAATTTCTTTAGGTTTTAACTCATAAAAGTATCTAAGTATAAAAATTTCACTATCTATTTGTTTAAGATTTTTAGCGAACTCATAAATCTCTTTTATAATCTGTTTATTTACAATCTTGTCTTCAATTTCATTACTATCTATTATTAGTCCATCATCATAAGATGAATTTATGTTCTTGTTTATTTTTCTCACTGCATCTATTGCTTTACTTCTAGTAATAAGACATAAATATGTTTTTATACTTCCTCTTTTATCATCATACTTTTCAGGATGCTCCCATAAATATGCAAAACTTTCCGCTACACAATCTTCAATATCTTCCTTACTACCAACATTCTTAAGTACACCAGCAGCAACAATCCATAATAATTTACTATAATTATCAATTAATATTTCATAAATTTTAGGATTATGATTTCTTATACCTTTTTTCAATTCTTCTTCTAACATCCAAAACATCACCTTCCTTTCACATATACTTCTTCTAAGTAATTGCGAAACTACATTAAGTTGATTCTTTAATACAATATGTTGGGTTCCCGCTTATAATAAGAACTACATATTGTATGTAAAGAATTAAAATCCTTAGTTTCGCAATTGCCTAATACTTCTTCTAATTAATTGAGTAATTACCTAATATATTAATTAATCAACTCATATAATAATACGAATAAAAAAATTTTTTTACTAAAATAAATTAAAAAATATTTTTTTGATGAACCTTTTGGATAACAAATCCATAAATACCCATCATTATCTAAAGATTCAACAACATCTTAAGCAATTTTATTAGCTTCTTCTAATTTAACAAAAACTTGTATAAATTCATATTTCCCATTAAATGTAAAATGTATATCTTGTCTAACATCCTTTAATATTTCTTCATATTCTTTTGGCGAGTTTATGTTAATTTTAACTTCTTTAAAATTGGATTTATTATAATTCTCCTTATATTATATTTTATTTAGAAATTATTTTTATATCTTAAAAAACTAAAGTTATATAAAATTATTCTTTTCTTCCAATTTAATTTCTATACAAATATAAAGTTTAAGTATTTTAGAATAGATTTTTTATAGTTAGAAAACAATAATATAAGCAAATAAAAATACTATTTAATTGTTTTATATTCTAAGGAGGTTTTAATTATGGAGAATGCAATGTTTTGTTATCAGTGCGAACAAACATTAGGTGCCAAAGGCTGTGTTAAATCAGGTGTATGTGGAAAAAATCCTACTGTTGCTAATCTACAGGATGTACTTATTCATGAATTAAAAGGTATTGGTTTTTATGGTCAAAAGAATCTAGAAAAAGGATTAACCATAAGAAGTGAGATAAACAAATTTGTTGTAGACAGTATGTTTGCAACACTTACCAATGTCAATTTTGATCCAACTAGATTTGTAGAGTATATCAAAAAAGCAGAAAAACTTAAAGAAGAACTTAAAAATGCCGTTGGTGAAATTGAAAATGTACCAAAAGCTGCAAATTACAAAGCACCAAATACTATGCAAGAAATGGTAGAAGATGCAAAAAATATTGGAATTATGTCCGATAAAGATTTAGATATGGATATACGGTCTTTAAGAGAGCTATTAATATATTCATTTAAAGGAATGGCTGCTTATGCTCATCATGCTTACGTATTAGGTAAATTTGATGATGAAGTAAATAACTTCTTTTATGAAGGCTTATCTGCTACTATTGATGATAGCTTAACTATCGAAGATTTATTAAATCTTAACCTAACACTAGGTAAAAGAGATCTTAAGTGTATGGAAGTATTAGATTCCGCTGTTACTGGCACTTTTGGGAATCCTGAACCCACAGAAGTATTAATAACAAAGAAAAAGGGGCCTTTTATTATCGTATCAGGTCATGACTTACTAGATTTAGAAGAACTTTTAGAACAGACAGAAGACAAAGGCATAAATATTTATACTCACTGTGAAATGCTTCCTGCAAATGCATATCCTAAGCTAAAAAAATACAAACATTTAGTAGGAAACTTTGGGGGTGCTTGGCAAAAACAGCAGGAAGAATTTGATGGAATTCCTGGATGTATATTAATGACTACTAACTGTGTACAAAAACCAAGAAACAGCTATAAAGATAGGTTATTCACAACAAGTATAGTGGGAATGCCTGATTGTCCACATATTGAAGAAGTTAATAACAAAAAAGATTTTACTTCTATTATTGAAAAAGCATTAGAACTTGGTGGATGGGATGAAGATGAACCCGAAAAGAGAATTACAATAGGATTTGCTCATAATGCTATATTAAGTCATGCTAATGAGATTGTAGATGCAGTTAAAAGTGGTAAAATCAAACATTTCTTTTTGATAGGTGGCTGTGATGGCGCAAGACCTGGCAGAAATTACTATACAGAATTTGCAGAAAAAACTCCAAAAGATACTATTATTTTAACTTTAGCTTGCGGTAAATTCCGATTTAATAAACTTGATTTAGGAACAGTTGCAGGTTTTCCAAGAGTACTTGATTGTGGTCAATGTAGTGATTCATATTCAGCAGTTAAGGTTGCAACTGCGTTAGCAGAAGCTTTTAACTGTGGAGTAAATGACTTACCACTTTCATTAGTTCTTTCATGGTATGAACAAAAAGCTGTTGGTATACTCCTTGCTCTATTATCTTTGGGAATTAAAGATATTCGTCTTGGGCCAACACTACCCGCGTTTATTACACCAAACATATTACAAGTATTAGTTGACAAATTTGATTTAAAACCTATTTCAACACCTGAACAAGACTTAGAAGTAATACTCGGCACACATGCCTAATATAAAAATTATAGATTGAACAAAACTATTTATATACTAATAATTACATAGTTTTATTCAATCTATATTTCTTTATTAGTTTCTTTTAATCCATTATTTCTTTTTCCCTCATTATCTTTAAGTACTTCTTTTCTGAAAGTATTTCATTTGTTTCGAATCTACCATTAATAAACAAGCTGTATGTTGTAAAAGGGGATGGAGCCATTTGTGCTTCCTTTAGTGTATTAATTTTTATAGATGTAAAGTCAATTTTATTTTTTTGGGAAACTTCTTCTATAATGGGTACATATTTATCTGTATGGGGACATTGATTAGTATAATATAACACTACACCTTTTTTATTAATTATCCCTTCTTTAGCGCATGTTTTAAATTTAGGAACAATAGAATTTTCCTTAAATGGGTAATATAATAGTTCAAAATATGGTTTAGCCTCGTCACAGACTTTAAACCCTTTATACTTAAGATAACTAGGGTCAGATAAAAAAGGTTTTTTCTTTTTTGAAGAGACTACAACAATACCATTTTTTTTCTTATTCTTAGCATCTTTAATACATTCACTTAATAATTTATTACCATACCCCTGACCTTTATACTTCCCAGAAACCCAAAAGCAGTTAATAAACATATATTTAGGTGCTATAATAGGAACAAAAGCTTTTTCTGCAGGAATATATTCTATAAAAACTTTACCACGTTCATCAAGTTTTTTAAATACTAATCCATCTTTAAATCGTTCTTTCATCCAAGTTTTTTTGCTACCAACACAATTTTCACCCTTTTTATCAGATATTGCACAGCATATGTGCTCTTCGTCGATATTACTTATATCAACTGTAATTATTGACATTATAATCATCCTCTCTATTAGGGCTTTTCCTTATAATATCATATATAATTAGACAACAGTATGTCATATTTGAACAAAGAGGGATCTTATATCATTTTACTTAATTAAAAATATATAGTAAGATGTTTTTTCTTATTATTTTAACAGATAACTAATAGAGTAGAGAAATAATAGCTAGTATTACTTCCCTCTCATTGAACCGTACATACGGGTCTCGTATACGGCTCTACAACTTATATTCCAACACTTCTTAGATAATATTGTAAAGGATTGAGCAAACATGCTCCGTCCTT
>JAOASG010000027.1 GCA_025210235.1 Vallitalea sp. | reverse complement strand
AATTAAACAATACATGACTTATTATAATAACTATAGATATCAGTGGGGATTAAAGAAGATGACTCCTGTCCAATACAGAAATCATCTTCTTAATGTAGCATAGTCTTTTTTAAATTGTCCTTTACAAAGGGTACAGATTAACAAGGCATTACGGTATTTTCTAGACATTATGAAATGAGATAGGGGAGAAATGATAAATTAGTATTAGAGATTATTCTATATGGATTGAAGCAGAGGAATGTGCAGAAGGCGAATAGAACTTAATACAGGAATTTTATATATGCTGATAATATTATTGTTAGCAGGGATTAGATTGATAAAAGGCTTCAAAAATGAATCTGGTCTTATACAAGTCAAAAGAAAATAAATAGAAAGATTAGGAGTAAAGAGCAACAAGATATTTTAATTAGGTATAGAAAAAATATGCTAAATGAAATGAAGAGGAAAAAAATATGGAGGTAATATATAGTGAGAGATATATTTAATAAAATAGATTCAATAGGTAAAAAAACAATAGTGGCGGAAGTAGGAGGATTTCGACCAGAGCCCAATATTAAAAGTTGGTTTGGTGGAAACTTTTTTATTGATAATCAGAATGGTTGGCCAAAAGATAAAGATGGTTCTATGGTGCCTATTATTCAAATTAAGGTATCAGAGGTTCCAGATGGAATAAGTCACTTTGGAGAGGCTGAAATAGTGCAAGTATTCATCAATAAGGAAAGGCTACCATCAAGAATAATGCCTCAAAATGGAGAAGGCTGGTTATTGCGAGAGTATAAAACCTTAGATGGATTAGAAATACAAAAAACGCCTAAAGAGTGTGATTTATATAGAACATTTCAGATTAAGTGGTATGTTTCACCTGAAGAGGATTTTCCATGTTGGGAAGAGATGTGGGAATACTTTGACATGAGTGAGATAAATGATGATGATGAATTAAGTGAACAATTTTTTGATGAATATGATAGTTATAATAATACAAAGATAGGAGGTTATGCATCATATATTCAATCTCCTTGCTCAAATGAATATAAATATATATTTCAGATAACATCTGAAGAAAAACCAAGGTTTATGGTTGGGGATAATGGAAATATATACATTCTCAAATCCAATAGTGATGGAAAATGGTATTTATATTGGGACTGCTATTAGTCAATTTTGAAGAGGCATTTAAAAAAATAAGGAGAGCGAAAAGGTGGAGCATTATCTAATAGAAACAAAAATAGTATATATTTACGGAAGAGATGCTATTTATTTAGATAAAATTTATCATAACTATGCTAAAAGGAAATTAAAATTTGTTGGAGAAATAAATGGAGATTGTTGCAGTGGAACTGATGATGAGTCATTTATTAAATTTTCATTAGCGTTCCAAGGTGTATTTGCATTTAATTCAACGGAATTAGATATATTGCGAATTGAAAGTTGATAACTGGTATGAAGGTAGCTTTATAGAAATAAAAGAGTCAGAATTGCTAAATACTGCAAAGAAAGTAGGAGGAAGTAATTTAAAGAGCTATCTAATACAGACCTATGATGATGTATTTGAAATAGTATGTGAGAAGTATAATTTTATAATAGAAAAGTAGCTAGTCATTGAATGAAGTATAGAAATTAATTAACAAAGAGGTATAAAAATGTAGAAGCTGTAAAAATAGATTTACAAAAAATAGAAGAATGAGAAGAGACAACTGTATTTGATTGGTTATTGGAAATGAGTAAAGATAATGAAAATGTTACTTTGATTTTAGAATAACTATTCTAATGCTATGTAAGAGTTTAATAATATGCAATAATTAATTGGGAGGATTTATTATAAATAATAGAAATGTAAAGCAACTTATATATGAAAGGGCTAGTTTAGATCCTAATGACCCAATTGTTGGAAAATATTAGGTTGAATTAACAGAATTATTGTCTGTGGATGAAGAAGCTACAAAACAGTTTTTAGAGAACTGCTCTAGTGATGAAGTATATTGGATAAGTGAAATATTTGAAGATATTGCTTATAAATTTCAAAGTAGAAAGTTTATTTGCTTTCTTAAAGAATTACAGCGGAAATATATGAAAACTTACAAAATGAATTTCCTTTCGTTAGCTGGGGAAGGATTGATTGAGATAAATTAGAGAATAAATTTGAAGTAAGGGACATATTAGAAATCATATCTTATATACAAACAGATTTAGAAGTACAAAATGATTTGGTTTATGTTTTATGGGGGGGATATAGGAACTACCCTGTTATTAGACTTGATTAAATCACAATCTACCTATAGCAGAAAATATACTTAACCGTAACTTCATAGCTATTCTAATAATATAAACAATTTTACATGTGTAGATATAATGGGAACTCAAAGAAGTATGGATTAAAAAATATATTATACATTGAGATACAAAACACTGATTTAGAAAAACACTTTCTAGAGGATAAATTTTCAAGACTTGATGTAAAAGCTACAACAAGTAACAAAGAAGTTATAAATATAGAGAGATAGCTAAAGAATGAATACAATATGATAAAAAGAAGACTTTATTATTGGGGTAAATTATATGAAGAGCAACTTGGCGAAGGGCATAACTATTCTACTTTATCAAGAACTATATGTATAAACATACTTAATTTCAAATATCTAAAAAATGATAGATTTCATAATAGTTATTTATTAAAAGAAAAGGAAACTAATGAAGAACTTATTGCTATTATGGAAATACACTTTATAGAAATATCAAAGCTTAAGGAGAATAGTGATGAAAAGGATATGTTAATTGCTTGGACTGAATTTTGAAAAAACCCTGAAAGTGAAAAGGTTAGAAAGTTAGAAATGAGTATAGAAGAAATAAAAGAAGATAAGGATGGACTAGTAAGGATTAGTAATGATGATGAACAGAGAATGATTTATGAGATGAGAGCTAAAAAGTTAGTGTAATTAATAAGGCTAAAAATGATGGAATTAAGCAGAGAATACAACAAGGAATAATGGAAACTGGTAAGAATTTATTAAAATTAGGAATGAATATATCAATAGTAAAAGAGGCTACTAAGTTATCTGAAGAAGAGATAATTACTATAAAGAAAATATTAGAAAAAGAAAATAATTAGATGTATTGTAAGCGTAAAAAATTAAGTACCTAGATAACCATTACTCTCATTGATAAACTTAAGTAAAGATTATTAATGGGAGGTTTACTTATGTATAAAAAATTAGATAATGATGCCTGGGAGGAATATTTAGATAAATTTGAGTCCATTAAAGATACAATGACAGTGAAAGAATTTTGTGCTGAGAATAACCTTAAGAAGAGTCAATTTTACTACCATAAGAAAAGAGTTGAAAAGACAACTCAAAGTAAAGGACCTGTTTTTCAAGCTATTTCTTTGAATAGTACAGTTGATAATATTAAAGAAGATAAACTTAAATTAAAAGAAGTTGAAATTAATATAGGCAATGCTAATATAACTATTCCTGTTAGCGAAGCTACTTTGATAACATCAATAATTAAGGAGTTAACTCTAAAATGTTAAATATACATACAGTAGAAAAAGTTTATCTTGCCTGCGGCTATACAGATTTAAGAAAAAGCATTGATGGGTTAGTAATGATAGTACAGAATCAATTTAAGTTAGATCCTTTTGATAAAGCATTATTTGTTTTTTGTAATAGGAATATGGATAAATTAAAAATACTTCATTTTGATGAAGGGTTCTGGTTGTATTATCATCGGTTAGAAGCTAATCGCTTCAAATGGCCAGCGACAGCTGATGATGCATTAAAGATTAATATCGATGAATTATGTTGGCTTTTAAAAGGCTACAAAGTAAGAACAAAATCTAAATTCAAACCTGTAAAAGTAGGTAATTACTATTAAAAAAATCATACCATAAAACCCTTGGAATCTAGCAATTTTAAGGGTTTTGTGTTATAATAAAGGTATAAAATGAAGCTGGAGAGGGTAACTATGAGTCACGAATTTTTAAACAATGAACTGGATGAAGCTACTAAATTATTAATTAGTAAAGTTGAATCAATGGAAGAAGAACTTAATAAAAATAAGAAAGAATTAAGTGCAAAGGATAAAGAAATCCAGCAACTTAAAAATGAATTAGACTATTTAAAAGGCATTATATCTAATAGAAATAAAAAGATATTTGGAACATCTAGTGAACAAATAGATACAAATCAATTATCTTTTTTTAACGAAGCAGAAAAACATAGTGATTCAAAGTTAGAAGAGCCTACTTTAGAAGAAATTACATATAAAAGAGCTAAGAAAAGCAACTATACTGGTAAGAAAGATAATTTAGCAAATTTAGAAAGAGTTATTATTGAACATAAATTGGAAGGTGAAGATCTTAACTGCAAAGAATGCGGAAAAGAACTTACTCCTATTGGAGTTAAATCTAGAAAAGAGATTATTAAATATGTTCCAGCCAAATTAATAGTGGAGGAGCATGTTATGTATAGCTACGCTTGCAAAACATGCGAAAGAGAATCTGGTGAAAGTAGAATAATTTCAACAGAGTCACCTAAAACTATTTTCTATAACAGTATGGCTTCAAATGAGTTAATTGCTCATACAATAATACTTAAATATCAACATGCTATGCCGCTGTATAGACAAGAAACTTACTTTGATATGATAGGTGCTACTCTTTCAAGGCAAACTCTATGCAATTGGAGTATGTATGCAGCGACAGCTCTTGAACCTATATATAGCCATATGAAAAAAGATTTACTTAGCCGTAACTACATTAATGCTGATGAAACAACATTGAAAGTAATTAATGATAACGGCAAAAATTCTAAGAGCAAAAAATATATGTGGTTATATATGAGCAATACTAATTCTAGGACTGTAATCTTATATGATTACCAAAGCACTAGATCAAGCTCTTGTCCGAAAAACTTCTTAGGAGATTTTAAAGGTTTTCTCCAAACGGATGGTTATAATGGGTATAATTCCGTTAGCGAAGCTACAAGGGTGTATTGCTTAGCTCATATTAGAAGATACTTCTACAATATAATTGAGAATTTAAATGAAGAAGCCCTTAAAAATTCTAGGGCAGCAATAGGGTTTAATTATTGTGAGCAAATTTACAAACTTGAAAAAAAGCTTAGGGAAACTCATTCAACTGATGAAAATTACTATGATATTAGGTTTAAAGAAAGAACTGAAAAACTAGCTCCTATCATAGATAAATTTATTGAATATGTTGATGTAGAAATCGAAGATGCTCTCCCACGAAGCCCATTAGGTAAGGCTCTTAATTATGCTAAAAAGCATTTACCAGGATTAAAAAACGTGTTACTCGATGGTTGTCTAGAAGTAGACAATAACTCTGCTGAAAGAGCAATTAAACCATTTGTAATTGGAAGAAAAAATTTCTTGTTTGCCAATACAGCTAAAGGAGCAAAATCCAGTACTCACATTTATAGTATTGTTGAAACTGCCAAGGCTAATAAATTAGTTGTAGAAAGGTATTTAGTTTATTTGTTTGACAATCTATCGAAGATAGACATAAAAGAGGATGAAAACTTAGAGAGTCTTATGCCTTGGTCCGATAAGATCCCTGAAAATATGAAAATTAAAGATAAGAAATAAAATTAATCCTAGTAAAGCTGTTATATTGTCTTACTAGGATATTTTAATACTATTTTTGCTTTTATTAAAGGCGCCTAATTTTTTACGCTTACGATGTATTAAAAATTAAATAGCGTTTAACCAAGAATAATGCTTATTAAAATATTATAATCTAGTATTTTGATAAGCATTATTTGTTTTAAAGAGGAATCGATTTGTATAAAATAGAAATTATACGGTATATTATCAAAAGGAAAGGTGGAACTATATTTGAAAAGTATAAAAACTATCTATGAAAAGAGAGTTAATTACTATTCTAAACTACTTACTATTCTATCGAAAAATTTAAATATAATTATAAA
This sequence comes from Vallitalea sp., assembly GCA_025210235.1. GTDB lineage: Bacteria > Bacillota > Clostridia > Lachnospirales > Vallitaleaceae > Vallitalea. Next base: position 10,237 of record JAOASG010000027.1, on the reverse strand, counting down.
TTTAAGGTCGTTAGTTGCTGTAATAACTATAATAAATGTGATTTTTTTATTTAAATCACAAATGAATTATATTTTTTGTGGAACATTTGTATTCTGTATGTTTTTATTTATTTACTTAGTTATAGTTTTTAATAAGCTTGAAAATATCAAAAAGTACATATCATTATTGAAAGAAATAAATTTATGTTGCATAAAACGAATAACTGGAGAGTGGACTGATTTTAGTGAAAAAGGCGATGAATTTAAGGATGAAAATCATAATTTTTCTTATGACCTCGATATATTTGGACATGCCTCTTTATTTCAATGGATAAATTCAGCCCAAACTTATAGTGGTAGAAAAACGCTTGCATATATACTTTCTACTCCTTGTAAAAACAAAGAAGTAATAAATAAAAGACAAGAAGCTATTCATGAGTTGTCTTCAAAAAGATGGTGGCGTCATAGACTAAAAGCTGAAGGCATGTTAATAATGGAAAAATGTAATTATAACGAAGATTTATTTAATTGGGCAGTTAATTCTAACTCTTTTTATTCTAATCCTATAGTGATATTGATAATACGTATTTTACCAATATTTACATGTTCGTCTTTATTATTTTACTATCTAACAAATAATATATCAATATTCATTCCCACAGGGCTTTTAATATTCCAAGTGATTTTAACTTTTTTAGATATAAGCCGTAAAAATAAAGAATTAAACTTGGTATATAAATATAAAAATAATATTAAAGTATATAAAAAAATTTTAAAGCACTTTGAAAAAACTTCATTTCACTCAGACTATCTTAATGATTTAAAAATAAAATTAAATAATGGTAGTGACCTTTCAGCTACAGAACAATTAAAAAAGTTAGAAAAATTAGCAGATAGTATATCAAATAGAAACAACTTGGCGTTTTTTTCTATAAATATTATTTTACTTTGGGATTATCAGTGTATGGTTGATTTAGAAAATTGGAAAAATCAATTTGGTTCATCTATAAAAAATTACATATGCATATTGGGTGAAATTGAAGCCTTATCAAGCTTAGCTACTATAGAGCATGATTATCCACATTGGGCTACACCAATTATTACTGAATCACCTTCTATTTTCAATGCTAAATCTTTGGGTCATCCATTAATTAGTATAAATCCAATATGCAATGACATTAATATTGAAAAATCATCAAAAATAATACTAATTACAGGATCTAATATGTCTGGAAAAAGTACATTTTTAAGAACCATTGGTATAAATTTAGTTCTAGCATATTCAGGAGCTCCTGTTTGTGCTGATTATATGAAATGTTCAATTGTAGATATATATACATGTATGAGAACAAGTGATAATCTTGAAAAAAGTATATCTTCATTTTATGGAGAATTGCTACGAATCAAAAAAATAATAAATGCAACTAAAGAAAGTAATCAAATATTTTTCTTACTTGATGAAATTTTTAAAGGTACTAATTCTCAAGATAGACATATAGGTGCTAAAGTTTTAATAAAACAACTGTATAATAATGGTGCCATGGGTTTAGTTTCTACCCATGATTTAGAATTAGGAGATTTAGAAAATGAAAGTAATGGTAATTTCAAAAACTATCATTTTCGAGAATACTATAAAGATAATAAAATATATTTTGATTATGAACTTAGACAGGGAGTTTCTACTACAAGAAATGCTTTATATTTAATAAAAATGATAGGTATAGAATTAGACAATTATTAAAAAATAAATACAATAGAAGAGTTTAATATTATAGTAGACAAAGCATTACACTAATAAAAACCCTAGGATTGTGGCTTTAAAAGTTCTAGGGTTTTTATGTGGGTATTGGGTTATTCGGTTTCTTTATACTGACAGGATACGACATGTAAATATTCCTATAATGGTATAATTATAAAAGGCTATTACTGGTATTGGCATATTTTGTTTAAGGTATAAAATCATATATATCTAAAAGTAACCCAGATGGATGCAATAGATACTAAATATTCAAATTACACAGTTAAATATATAAATGAGAATAGATTTATTCCTATAAGTGCTGAGTTTTGGATTAGTTAATTTTAGGGAAGAACTAAGGAATTGTAAATAATCTCTTATCATCAAAACAGTAGCCAACCAAAGCTACTGTTTTTAATTGCACAAATATACAAAAAGCACAAAAATATACTATATTATGGTAAAATGGATTTTAAATAAAACTTAAAAATTATTATTAAGTAGGGAGAATTCATATGGGAATATTTAAAATGTTTAAAAGAAATAAGGAAAATAAACAAAATAAAGTTAAACAAGAAAAGAAAAGAGGGGTTTTAACTGTATATTCAGTTACTTTAGATAGTAAAAATATTTTTGATGTAATAAAAGAAGAATTTTTAGAAGTAACAAAGTCAATTCAAACAATTGATGGAGGATTGAAAATTATTTTTAAAGATGGTACAGATATTGAGTTCAATTTATCAGATGATATAAATCATGTGACAACACAAACAAATGGTATGGCTAACTTTTTTTCTAAATCACCAATTGAAAATGAAAAAATTTTACAACAAGCTATGTTGCAAATTAGCATGTTCACTTGTATTGTAGGAATTGGATTTGAACTTAATGATGATGAAAAAAGAACAAACTATATTGTAAATGCTATATATGAAATCGCAAACAAAACTCAAAGTTTTATCCTTTATCCTAGTATGAAATTATACACGTCAGAAGGTAAATTACTTATATCTATAGATGGAGAAACTGATTTTGAAAAGTATTATCCAATATCAAACTCAGATTTATTAAAAAGGGATATAAAGCCATCTTGTAATGATGAAGAACGATATAGAAAAATCATAAAAGAATGTGATGAAAAGAAAATACCACATACAGACTTTATGTTGTCAACTCAAATTATGGAAAATGAAGTGAAAGTTACAAGTATAAAAGAAATAGCTAAGCGAGCAACAGCTGTATTTTCTTGTGCCTTATATTCAGAGTGCTTGTTAATAGAAGGTGGATCTATAGAACTTGCAAAGGATGAGTTTGAAGATATTAATAAAATATATGGAGTGAAAAGCTATTTAACCGACAAAGAAAAAGAATATATACAAATGGAACAACCAGATAAGATTACAGCTATACAATTTTCTTGGCAATACGAAAGATGTTGCGTATTATTATGGGCACTTGGTCTTATAGACTTAAATTCACCAATTGAAATTTGTAATGTTCGTCAAATAGCTCAAATTATAAGAAACTATGATTCTATAGATGAATTAATAAAAGATTGTAGCATTAGAAGTAATGAAGAACTATTAGATATGCATACAAGGATTCTATATTATGATTGGGCATGTGTAGAATCAAGAGTGGAAAATCAAGAAACACCAGCAAACTTAAATTCTGGAGTAGTTCAAGAACAACATTTTACTTTAAATTGGATTATTAGTGCTAATGGAGATTGTGAGTGGGATGATATTTCTCCTAATACATAATATAATGGAGTACTTCTTATAAAAAAATAATGATTAATCTCTTCATAAAATTAAAGTTATTACTTCTGATATATATTCTCAAAAACATTAGTCTCAGGTAAACTACATAAACATAAACAACTAAAACAGTAGCCAACCAAAGCTATTGTTTTTTCTTGCACAAATATACAAGAAGTATAAAATATTTCTATATTATGGTAATATATACGTAGAAGTAGATTAAAGTCATATGAAAAAATACAAGGTACGTAATAGCATGATAATGCGAATTAACAAGCTACAAGGAGGTATTATAATGGGAATTTTTAATAAACTAAAATAGTCTATATGTAAGATAACTACCAACTCTCCCATATAGATTATATAAAACAAATATTTATTAAAAAATTTTACAATGTTTGTTATTGGAGGTTAAAAATGTCTTATTTTAAGTATGAAAATATTAATATATATTATAGAGTATCTGGTGAAGGTACACCTTTAGTTATTATACATGGAGATACAGCTTCTTCAAAAATGTTTATACCAGAATTAAAATTCTATTCTAAAAACTTTAAAGTGATTTTAGTAGATTTAGTAGGTCAAGGAAAATCTCAAAGAGTAGATAAATTACCATTAAATTATTGGGATTTTAATGCTAGTTTAATTATTGAATTATGTAATCGCATTGGTATTAACGATATTAACCTTTTAGGTACAAGCGGCGGGGCTATTGTTGCTTTAAATGCTGTATTGAAACAACCTAATTTATTTAACAGAATAATTGTAGATAGTTTTATGGGAGAAAATTTATCTTATGAGTTTTCAAAAAAAATTGCAGATGATAGAAAAATAGCAAAAAACAAGTTAGGTTCTAAATTATTTTGGTTTATAATGCATGGCTTTGATTGGAAAAATGTTATTGACCAAAATACAAACTTAATTATAGATTTCTCAAGAAACATAGGTAATTTTTTTGATTATGAACTTAGTAACATAGAAAATAAGGTTTTAATTACAGGAAGCTCCAAAGACGATCTAATACCTAATGTCCAAAGTACATTAAAAGCTATTAATTTAAAAATGAAAAATTCTAAATTGGTTGTTTTTGAGAATGGAAATCATCCTGCTATGTTTAGTAACAAAGAAAAGTTTAGAAATTTAGTTTTGCAATTTTTGTCCTAAATCATAATAAAATACTCTATTATTTAGAATTGAATTTTACGGTATTTTTATAACGGAATATTTTTAAAATGGGTACTAACTTATAATAATTAAATTACATATTACATTATATATAAAATAAAACATATATATATTAATTAATCTATTGTGCTAGTTGAAATCAATTTACTTAATATGGTAAATTGATTTTAACAAAAAAACATCCTATTAACTTCAAATATATGGTCATATTATCCAAATGCTAAAGACTTGATTCTTGATATATCTTCATCTTTTCCAAGTAATGTATTTATAAAGAATGATATATTATGAGAAAGAATTTTTATCTTGATTCTATTAATAAACCCCCAGTATGACTTAGTTTTTACCCTATTTATATTTAATTGCTCAGATAATTGTGAAAAACTAGTCTCTATTCTTCTGATTTTAAATATTAATTGCCTTATATCTCTGGGATACTGATTTTTACTATTATTTCGTTTTAAAAAAATTAGATCTATATTCTTTTCTTTTTTTAATTCAGGAGTTAGCATTTTACTTATATATACTTTATCTCCGATTATATAAGCGGAATTATACTGCTCGCTTAAATCAAATATAGCATCTCTATCATCTACATCAGCTGGAGTTATAATAACCTCAGTAAAAAATCCTTCAGTTGTAGTGAATGAATCTAGCTTAAAACCAAAGTAAGGCATAAAATGTTTATTGACATTCAACTTAAATTCAGCTAAATTATTATTACATGGCACATATTTAATGTTACTACAAATTTTATGTTATACTACCAGAAACTGTAGAAATGTTAAAAATAAAGGAGTTGAAGAGATTGAATAGAAACTTACTAGAGATTAAATGTAATGTTGGTGTAGCGAATGTTGTGATGCAAGGTAAGTGGAAATTTGCAATAATTCATTTCTTATCACAAAAAACGATGAGATTTGGAGAACTTCATAGAGTATTACCAAATATTCGACAAGGATATTTGACTCAGAAGTTAAGAGAGCTTGAGAATGATGGTCTAGTGCATCGAGAGGTGTACAAGGAAGTTCCACCAAAAGTGGAATATTCTCTTACTGATATTGGTCGTGAGTTTTTACCTGTTACCCAAGCAATGGAGGAGTGGGGGAAGAAATACAACGAGCTTTTACTCCAAACATTTGAAGAAGATGGTTCTGAATAGAACCTACGATGATTAAGTAAGAAATAGTCAGCCTTTACTGAAAGGTTGACTATTTTTTTGTTATAAAATATAGAGTAAAAAAAATGAAACTTTTTCAAATGAGCAATACTACTAATTTCAACAATACTCTTTTTTAACGTACTATATACGAAAAATTATAGTACTTGTTGATAACGCTGAATCACAGTACAATTTACTTGTAAACATTGAGGCACATAAGCGGATTGCCTTAAGTATGAAAGAGAGTTGTTAAAACTTTTTAATAAATAGCTAAGGAGGTATTCAAATGAAATCATTATATGAAAAGACATTGTTAGGAGGCATTGAGATTAGAAATCGTTTTGTACGATCAGCAACACACGAAGGTTTATCGCCTGATGGAGCTGTTACATCAGACATCATTGACCTTTACAAGGAACTGGCTCGACAAGAGGTTGGCCTTATCATTACGAGTGGTCTTGAAGTAACTGAACAAGAAGTGTTTCCAAACTCAATAAGAATAAATGAAGATACCTGTATTGAACCTCTACGACAAATTACTGATTCAGTTCATGAGGAAGGTGGTAAAATTGTTTCACAATTGCTACACGGCGGAACGTTTATATTTACTCAGCCAAACTACGAGCCGCAAGGTCCTTCACCTATACAGGATAGATTTTCGCAAATTACAGCGAAAGAGATGACAAAAGAAGATATTACAAACATTGTTGCAAGATTTGCTGATGCTGCGTATAGAGCAAAACAGGCTCAATTCGATGGTGTTCAGATTCAAGCATCATTCGGTTTCCTTCTCAACAAGTTTATTTCTCCATACTACAATAAACGCCAAGATGAATACGGTGGAACAATTGAAAATAGATCAAGATTCATCGTTGAAATCAGAAAAGCAATAGAAGAGAAATGTGGAATAGATTTCCCTGTATTTATTAAGTTGTCTATTGATGATCTTATGAAAGATGATGTAGTAGGACTTGATTATAAAGAAGGAAAAGAAATTACGAAGCATCTAGCTGCATCAGGATACAACGCAATAGAAATGACGGTTGGCAATTTTGGTGAGATTCCACTGACATCACAGTTTAATGGTGGGGAACCGTACTTCAAAGATCAGTTTATTGAGCTAGCGAATGAAGTTGATATTCCACTAATTGCAGTTGGAGGAATTCGTACGGAAAATGCAGCTGTTGAACTGCTTAACTCTAATAGTATCGAAGCGGTATCGTTCAGTCGACCTTTTATTGCTGATACCGATCTGGTTGGAAGATTTAAGAATGGCAAACCATCAAGATGTACAACTTGCTTCCAATGTAATGGCCCAAATGGTATCAGATGCATCAAGAATGCTTAATAACATATACAGTTTATTTAAGGAGGATAGCAATGCCAATAATCAATGTACAAACAACGCCTTTAACGAAGGAACAAAAAAGCGAGATGATACGTCGTATGACTCAAGTGACAAGTGAAGTCACTGGCGCACCAGAAGAGGTTCATATTGTTCTTATAGATGAACTTCCTTATGATGCAGTCGGTATGGGGACGAGGTCGGTCGCTGAACTAAGAGAAAAAAGCTAGTCTAAGGAGGAGAGGTATATGCCGGTTATAAATGTAACTTTAAGTCCAATACCAGAAGAGCAGAAGAAAGAACTTATTCGTCGACTTGTTGAAGTGTCTATGGATATTACTGGAACACCTGAACATGGTAATGCGGTAATGATAACGGAGTTACCATTGAATGCTCTGGGGGTAGGCAAGAAAACTGCAGCAGAAGTGTTTGGCAACAAGTAAGAAAAATATAACTCGTCAATAGTATAAGCTAAATAGTGTGAATAAATAGGAGGGTTACAATGAGTAAAGTAGTAGAATATCTAAATAATAACAAAGTAGGTCAATTCGCAACAATTAAAGATGGTGAGATCGTTATGAGACCATTCCATTTTCTATGTGAAAAGGACGGTAAATTCATATTTGGTACGGCCAACGACAAAGAAGTCTACAAAGAACTAAAAGAAAATCCGACAGCAGCTTTCGCTGTTATGGGTGATAACATGCAGTGGGTAAGACTGAGAGGCAAAGTACAATTTTCTGACAACCAAGAGCTTAAAAATGAGATGTTTGAAATTGAGCCTCTACTAGCTACAGTTTACAAAACACCTGATAATCCAAAATTCGAACTGTTCTGTATTTACGATGGTGTAGCATCACTTCATGGAGGAAGGGGGCATGTGGTAGAGGAAATTAAATTTTAAAGAATTTTATTAGTATAAGGAGGAGAATATGATTAATAAGATACTCACTACACCAGAAAGTGCTTTTGCAAACCTGAAAGACTATCCATTCAAAGCAAATTATATGGATTTAGGTGGCGTGAAAATGCACTATCTTGATGAAGGTGATAAAAATAATAAAACAATCTTTCTTCTACACGGTCAGCCTACCTGGAGTTATCTATATCGCCACATGATACCAATTCTTGTTAAAGAGGGGTACCGCGTTATAGCTCCAGATTTGATTGGCTTTGGAAAATCAGATAAGCCAGTGGATTCTAAAGCGCATACGTATGCATCACATGTAAAGTGGATGTCTACATTTATTAAAAAACTTGGAGTGAAACATGCTGCTGCTTTCATGCAGGATTGGGGCGGCATGATCGGATTAAGAGTGTTAGCCAATAATCCGGATTGGTTGGATAGTTTAGTTGTTGCAAATACAGCCCTTGCAGAAGTGAAAGGGCCACAAAAATGGATTATGCCTAGGATGATGAAACTACTTAAGACTATGAGTGGAAGGCCTACAGTTGAGCAGTTTGCTCAGAAAATTAATTATGGGAATTGGGCAGCATATCTTTCACATTCGCCAAAGCTAGAGATTGGTAAACTTATTCAACTATTAACGACTAAGAACCTTTCAAAGGCAGAGATGGATGCATACGATGCACCATTCCCAAGTGAAGAGTATTATGCGGGTCCTCGAAAAATGGCAGACATTGTTGCTTCAGACTTGGATGAAGTGTATTCCGATTGGCAAAAGCTTAAGAAGTGGGATAAACCAGTTCTAACACTTTTTAGTGATAAAGATCCATTCCTTGCTGATCAGGGATATGACAAGTTATTCCAGACAAACTTTTCTGGCGCTACAGGACAACCGCATATTACTGTCACAGATGCAGCACACTTTTTACAGGAGGATCAATTCACCGAACTGGCTACTAGAACAATACGTTGGCTTGATCAGACAAATTACAAATAGATTATTTTAGATTAAATGAAATAATAATCAAGTAACATAGAATGAGTAAGGATTAGTATATTAATCAAAAATTCATATCATGTATATTCCTAACACGCCCCAAATAGTACAAAAACAGGGCGTGTTTATTTATTTTGGATATATTGATATTTGGAAGAAGAGGAAAAAAAGCAGGGGTGTGTTAGGAACTGTAGGAACGTTAAAGGAAACATTTAATAGCAGTTTTGCTGAATATACATGATTATCCTTATCTTTTTGATCATTTTTATTACTTCATTCATTTTTATATTCTCCTGATAATGTACCTCAGCTTGATATTTCATTAGGCAAGATTGAATCAAGACCTCAACAGGCATATCCATGTAAAGAGGGAAAATATAAATTTATTAGATAAAGCGAGGTGAAAATTATGAGAGGTATAGTTTACTATTATTCTAGGACACGTAATACAAAGTTAGCAGTAAATTATTAAAAAAAGCATATAATGAATGCAGAAATAGACCTGTGTGATATAGCTAATGAGGAAATCTTTATTCCATATGACTATGATATTGTAGGATTTGCTTCTTTAAGCATGCAAAATGGTAAGGCTGCATTTGTTCTCAATACATTTGGTGGTTTTACAGGACAAACTCAGACGCAATTCGCAATATCAATATTTTATGAAATAAAGAAAAAGCAATCTAATTTAAAATTAGGTTACTTTTTTATGTGGGTATTGGGTCGATTGGGTTCGTTATAGCTATAGAATATTTTATACAAGATAAGTCTTTACAAGTGTGCTTATTATGAAATATTTTCCATAAACATATCGTTGAACATCCTCATTTTACGTATAACAAAATAAACTGATACACTTGTTTCTGAATCAAGATTATCAGCACATAACTTTCTTATGAACTGTATTAATGATAATTTAACATAATTACATCTTTTAGAGGCTTGAGCATATACAAAATATAAAAGTATATATGCTATTAATGCACAGAAAAGCTGATTATATACAGAATTCTGACTTGTTCCAAATAACCTTTTTACATTTAAATTCTGTTTTATAAATCTAAAAAAAGTCTCTACTTTCCAACGTTCTTTATAGATATCAGCAATTTTTTCTGGATGAAGATACAATATATTTGTACAAACTCTGATTGTTTTTCCATT
>JAOASG010000026.1 GCA_025210235.1 Vallitalea sp. | reverse complement strand
TGATTCGCCTGACTTACTTAATGAATGGAAATGAAATTTTCCGTGAAAAAAACACGACGTTTTTTAGCTTATCTGAAGCATGGACGCTGAATATGAGCGTTAGGAAAATTTCATTGTAATGAATTTAGTAAGTCTCGAAGAATTTATCCTAAAACTGGAATAAATAAATACCCATTGGCGGAAACAACTTTGAATATATTATCCTCTCTATTCCCATTTAAATATTATAATACCAACAACCATTACTCCCACACCTATAATTTTTTTCCAATCAAATGGGACTTGCTCAGTTCCAAACAAACCAAATAACTCAATCAAATAAGCTATTAATAATTGTGATATTAAGATTAACATCACTGTATATGCAGGACCTAATGCTGACATACCTTTTACAACTGTAAAAATAATAAAAGCACCTAATATTCCACCTGTTAAATACCATTTATGATCTACTTTTAGTAAACAAGCAAAACTTTGTCTTCCTGTAAATAACCATGCTATAATACAAACAATAAAACCCGTTATTTGTACATATGCATTAGTTACCCAAATACATGAGACTTCTGACACTCTAGTATTGAATACACCTTGAATACTCATAAGCGCACCCGATATTATTGAATATATTATTCCCATAAAACTCCCCTTTTCTAGTTTTATTGAGTATCTTGCAGTTATTGCCCTAGTCTAATGAGAATACTATTATCTCATTTTCCTAATTAGTAAACTTTTAATAAAAGAAAAAGACTGTATTTCTACAGTCATTATAGTATATGTATTTAATTGAGGTCATATTCAAGTAACAACTCAACTTTCCCACCTTTAATTTAATGCAGATAAATTAAGCGTTATAGGTTTGGTTTGCAGAATAAATATATAGAAAAAACACCTATATTTTTATTCTGCAAAGCCTTATAATTAGCTTATCTGCATAGAATATTGATGTGGGAAAGTTGAGGTAATAATTATTATTTGCTTAATTTATTATGTATAGCATTTGCAGCCTTTTTACCTGCTCCCATTGCAAGAATAACAGTAGCTGCCCCAGTAACAGCATCTCCACCTGCATAAACATTTTCAATAGAAGTTTCCATAGTATCTTCATTAACTACAATACAACCTCTATTATTAACATCAAGACCTTCAGTAGTGTCTCTAAGCAATGGGTTTGGTGTTTGACCAATAGCTACTATAACTATATCAACATCCATAACCTCTTCACTACCTTCAATTGGTTGTGGTCTTCTTCTTCCACTTTCATCAGGCTCTCCTAACTCCATTTTAATACATTTCATTCCTGTAACATGACCTTCTTCTCCAATAATTTCTGTAGGATTTTTTAAAAGGTCAAAAATAATTTGTTCTTCTTCAGCATGATGAACCTCTTCACGTCTTGCAGGTAATTCTTCCTTACTTCTTCTATATACAATCTTTACTTCTTTTGCTCCTAGCCTTTTAGCTGTTCTTGCCGCATCCATAGCAACATTTCCTCCACCAATAACAGCAACTTTATCACCAATCCTTACAGGTGTTGGGCTGTTAGGAAAGTTATATGCTTTCATCAAGTTAACTCTAGTAAGAAATTCATTTGCTGAATATACTCCATTAAGATTTTCACCATTAATATTCATAAATCTTGGAAGTCCAGCTCCACTACCTATAAAGATAGCTTTAAATCCTTCTTCATTAAATAATTCATCAATAGTTATTGATTTACCAACTATAACATTTTTCTCAACTTTTACTCCTAAATCAATAACACTCTTTAGTTCTGTTTGAACTAATTTCTTTGGTAACCTAAATTCAGGTATACCATACATAAGAACACCACCAAGCTCATGTAATGCCTCATATATTGTAACGTCATATCCTTTTTTAGCTAAATCAGCAGCACAAGTTAAACTAGCTGGCCCACCACCCACAACTGCTACTTTTATATCACTAATGTTAGGTTTTTTGATTTCTTTTTTAATATTTTTCATATAATAATCTGCTACAAAACGTTCAAGTCTACCAATTGCAACTGGTTCACCTTTTTTACCTCTAACACACAATCCTTCGCATTGAGACTCTTGTGGACATACTCTACCACAGATAGCTGGCAATCTATTCTCTGTAGAGATAATATTGTATGCTTCTTCGATATTTCCTTCTTTTACTGCTTTAATAAACTCTGGTATCGGAACATTAACAGGACATCCACTAACACACGGTCTATGTTTACATTGCAAGCATCTTTCAGCTTCTTCCATAGCCTCTTCTAACGTATAACCACATGCAACTTCATTAAAATTCTTTATTCTTAATTCAGGGTTTTGTTCTTTCATTTTCACCTTTTCTTTACTCATATTAGGCATTTAATTTCCCTCCTAAATCCTTAGTTTTCAATTACCTAATTTCTATATAAGTGATTGGTTAACTACTATATTAGTTGTTTTTAATTCCATCTAATTTACAAACATGTTCTTCTTCAGCTTTATAATATGATTGTCTTCTCATACATTCATCAAAGTCAACTAAAAAGCCATCAAAATCTGGTCCATCTACACAAGCAAATTTTGTTTCGCCACCAACTGTAACACGACATCCTCCACACATTCCTGTTCCATCAATCATTATAGGATTAAGGGAAACTCCTGTTTTAATATTAAGAGGTTTTGTCACATCAACAACTGCTTTCATCATAATTAGCGGTCCAATTGCAATAACTTCATCATAATTATTACCCTCTTTAATTAATTCATTTAAAACATCAGTTACAAATCCTTTAGTTCCTTTTGTACCATCATTAGTAGCAAAATATATGTTGTCACATACTTCCTTAAATTCATCCTCAAGTATTATGTACTCTTCACTTCTACCACCTATAATAACATCTACACTAACACCCATTTCTTTTAATTTCTTCAATTGTGGGTATAGTGGTGCAGCTCCAACGCCCCCTCCAATACCTAAAACTCTTTTGTGTTTTTCTAATTTTGCTGGTTGTCCTAGAGGGCCTACAAAATCATTAAGATATTCACCCTCATTTTTTTTACTAAGCAGTCTTGTTGAATACCCTACAACTTGGTATATTATTGTTACTGTTCCTTCTTTTCTATCATAATCAACAATTGTAAGTGGAATTCTTTCACCTTCGTCATTAACTCTAAGTATAATAAACTGTCCCGGTTCACATTTTCTAGCAGTAAATGGCGCATAAACTTCCATTAGTTCTACTTGGCTGTTAATACTTTTTTTCTTTACAATTTTGTACAATCTAATTACCTCATTTCCATATTTTATATAAGTAATTTGTAAAACTACATCTAGTTGATTATTTAATGCAAATTTAAATCTATAGTTTTGCAATTACCTAATATTTTTTATATATCTTATCATAAATTTCGTATCTTTAAAATACTAAAAACAACTTTTAAACTTAATATATATATATTATATCATATATGTTAAGTAATATATTAATAAAATTTATTATTTTAATAACTACTTGCGTATTTAATGGGCTATCTATAATAGCTTTTTTTACACATTTAATAGGACTGTATCTTTTATAATACAATCCTATTAATAAGTTATGCAATTGCCTAAACTTAAATCATAGTTGGAAAGGTTGGATTATTAATATAATAATCAATTGTTTCATAGTCTAATTTATTTTCTTTTTTGATAAACTTAGCAACTTTTAAATATTCTTTTATCGTATCAACACAAGTAAAACAAGGTATTGAAAGATGCTCTGCAAATGTACGAAGTTTAAAGCCATCTCTATTTACATCCTTACCTTTTGTAGGAATATTAAATAGCATAACTATTTCACCTTTTTTCATTATATCATGTACAACTTGAATATCATTATTTATTTCTTGGCTATTTATACCATTTCTTTTCAAATATTCATTTGTCCCTTGTGTTGCAATAATTGAAAATCCAATCTCTTCTATTTTTCTAATCTCTTCTAAAGCTTCTTCCTTACTAACATCATTAATTGAAACTAACACTTTACCTTTATCATAAAACTTATATCCTGCACCAACAAAAGCTTTATATAGAGCTTTATTATAATCTGAATCTATACCTAATACTTCTCCTGTGGACTTCATTTCAGGAGTTAAAGCTACATCAACATTATTTAACTTCACAAATGAAAATACCGGAGCTTTTACAGCTATTAAATTAGTTGTCTTAGCTAGATTAATACCATAGGTTAAGTTTTTTAATTTTTCTCCTAGAATTAACTCCATAGCTATCCTAATCATAGGAATCTTAGTCACTTTACTAAGAATTGGTACTGTTCTAGATGCTCTTGGGTTAACTTCTATTATAAATACTTCTTCGTTTTTAACAACAAATTGTATATTCATTAATCCAATAACTTCAAGTGCTTTTGCTATCTTTTGCGTATAAGATATAATAGTTTCAATTACTTTATCAGATAATGTTTGAGGTGGATACACGCATATACTATCTCCTGAATGTACTCCTGTTCTTTCAATATGCTCCATAATTCCAGGAATTAATATATCTTCTCCATCAGATATAGCATCAACCTCAACTTCAACCCCTTCAATATATTCATCAATAAGTATTTGATGTTCCGATGATATAGATACAGCTTCTTCTAAATACTGTCTAAGGTCATTATCATTTCTTACAACCATCATAGCTCTTCCACCAATAACATATGAAGGTCTGATAAGAACAGGATAATTTATTTCATTAGCTACTTTAATAGCTTCATCAATTGAAGAAACAGAACTTCCTTTTGGTCTATTTATATGTAGTTGATTTAGAAGTTTATCAAATCTTTCTCTGTCTTCTGCCACATCAATAGAATCTACTGATGTTCCAAGAATCTGTACTCCATTTTTCACAAGTTTCGCAGCAAGGTTTATTGCTGTCTGTCCTCCAAATTGAACAATTACTCCTTTTGGTTTTTCTTTTCTAATAACGTTAAGTACATCTTCTATAAATAGTGGTTCAAAATATAATTTACTAGCTATATCAAAATCCGTACTTACAGTCTCTGGATTATTGTTAATAATAATAGAATCATATCCTAATTTCTCAATAGCCCATACTCCATGCACTGAACAATAATCAAATTCTATCCCTTGACCAATCCTTATTGGCCCTGAACCTATAACAATTATTTTTTCATTTTTGCTTATTCTATTTTCATTTTCATCTTCATAAGTTGAGTAATAATAAGGTGTATGGGATTCAAACTCAGCTGCACAAGTATCAACCATTTTATAAACTGGATAAATATTATGAGCTCTTCTTATTGTATCTACCATTTCATAAGATTGATTAGATAAATCTCTGATTTCAACATCTGTAAAACCTAAAGATTCTGCTTTTTTTAACAACTCTTTTGTAAGCAAATTAGATTCTAATTCATTTTCTACTTGAATAATATTATTTATTTTATCCAAAAACCATTTATCAATAGATGTTATCTTATTTATCTCATTAATTGATATATCTTTTCTAAGCGCTTCAGCTAAAACAAAAATTCTCTGATCATCAACAATTTTTAATTTATCATATAACTCTTCTTTACTAAGTTTTGTTAGTTTTTCTTTTCTTAGTCCAGTCTCTTTCCCTTCTAAAGAGATTACTGCTTTTAGTAATGAACTCTCAAAAGTTCTATCAATTGCCATTACTTCACCTGTTGCTTTCATAGCAGTACCTAGTTGTCTATTTGCATAATCAAATTTATCAAATGGCCATTTAGGAATTTTAGTTACAACATAGTCAAGAGCTGGTTCAAAAGATGCTTTTGTTTTTTTTGTTACAGCATTATCTATTTCATGTAAATTAAGTCCTATAGCTATCTTTGCGGCAATTTTTGCTATTGGATAACCTGCTGCTTTTGATGCTAAAGCAGATGATCTACTAACTCTAGGATTAACTTCTATTACAATATACTCTTTGCTTACGGGATTAAGAGCATATTGTACGTTACAGCCACCTTCTATTTTTAGACTTTTAATAATCTTAATAGCAGAACTTCTTAACATATGATATTCGTTGTCAGTTAGTGTTTGAGAAGGAGCAACAACTATACTATCTCCTGTATGAATACCTACAGGGTCAATGTTTTCCATATTACAAATAATAATACATGTATCATTACTATCTCTCATAACTTCATACTCAATTTCTTTCCAGCCAGCAACAGACTGTTCTACTAGAACTTGATTAATTCTACTATGCATTAGTCCTGTATGTATAATCTCTCTTAATTCTGATTCATTATTTGCAATTCCACCACCAAGTCCACCTAATGTATATGCTGGTCTTACAATAATTGGAAAGCCAATTTCTTTTGAAAATAGTATTCCATCTTCTATATTACTTATAATTTTGCTTTTGGGAATTGGTTCATTGATTTCTATCATTAAATTCCTAAAACTTTCCCTGTCTTCTGCTTTTTTAATTGTTTCTAGGGATGTTCCAAGTAATGATACCCCGTATTTGTCAAGAATACCAGCTTCGTTTAATTCTACAGCCATGTTAAGTCCTGTTTGACCACCTAATGTAGGTAAAATTCCATCTGGACGTTCTTTATTAATAATATAATCTAAAGCTTCTACAGTAAGAGGTTGAATATATACTTTATCAGCAATATTATCATCTGTCATTATTGTTGCGGGATTACTGTTTACTAGAACTACTTGTATACCTTCTTCTTTTAATGCTTTACATGCTTGAGTACCTGCGTAATCAAATTCAGCTGCTTGACCTATAACTATTGGCCCCGATCCTATAACTAATACTTTTTTTATATTAAAATTCCTAGGCATTTATCTCACCCTTTCTATTTTATTAGGTAATTTGCAGACCTTTAGATTTTAATTCTTTACATACAATATGTTATAAGTTTTCTATCCAATTTTTAAAAATATAATGACAATCTTCTGGCCCAGGACCTTCTTCTGGATGAAATTGGACTGTTTTAATATTGTATTTACTACAACAAAATCCTTCAATAGTATTATCATTTACATTAATATACGTCTTCTCCATAGAAGTTGTAAGACTTTCTTCTTTTACTGCATAACCATGATTTTGAGATGAAATAAATACCTTATTTGTTTTTACATCTATAATAGGATGATTGCTACCTCTATGTCCAAATTTCATTTTATAAGTATCTGCTCCAAGTGCTAGTGCAATAATTTGATGTCCAAGACATATTCCCCATATAGGTAATTTTCCTATAAGCTCTTTAGCAATTGTAATTGGTATTTTAGCTTCTTTTGGATCTCCCGGTCCATTAGAAAATAAAATTCCATCTAAATTATATTTCATTATTTCTTCTGAATTAGTATTATGTGGAAAAATATAAATATCACAATTTAATTTTTTTAGCTGTTTAATAATACCATCTTTTACCCCTAAATCTAAAATACCTATTTTCTTACTTACTCCTTTAATGTGTTTAATATCTTTTCTTGATACTTGTTCTACAATATTAGATGGAAATTTATAATTTTTTAAGTTATCTTCTACGTCTCCAAAATCTTTATTTTCTGTAGTTAACATACATTTCATTGTACCTTTATCTCTTAATTTCTTTGTTAACATTCTAGTATCTATATCATATATTCCAGGTATATTTTTTTCTTTTAAATATGTATCTATATCTTTATCGCACTGCCAATGGCTAGGTTTTTTTGCATACTCTTTAACAACAAATCCCGCAACTTGAATATCATTTGATTCCATATCTAAGTTATTAATACCATAATTTCCAATTAACGGATATGTCATTATTACAACCTGACCCGCATAAGATGGGTCGGTTAATATTTCTATATAACCTGTCATACCCGTATTAAAAACTAATTCACCATAGATAGTAGTATTAGCACCAAAACTTTTTCCTATAATAACTGTACCATCTTCAAGAATTAACTTAGCATACATTAAATCCCTCCTCATTTTTTATGGAATTGCAAATTAATCATTTAAATATTTTACTCTTAAAATAACGTCTTCAAGTATTTTAATTGCAGAATCAATTTCTTTTTTTTGAATAATCAGAGGAGGAACAAAGCGGATAATGCGTTCTCCAGAACCTACTAATAATAATCCTTTATCCATACATTCTAATATGATTTCCTTAACTGGCATGTTCATTTCCATACCTTGCATTAATCCATGACCTCTTACATCTAATATCATTTTATACTTAGATTTTAGTTCATTTAATTTTTTTGTTAAATATTTTCCTTGCTTTTTTATATTCTCAAGGTATTGTGGATCTGAAATTTCTTCTATAACTACTTTTGCTGCTGAACATACTAAAGGATTTCCACCAAATGTACTAGCATGATCCCCTGGACAAAATCCACTTGCCGCTTTTTCATTTGCAAGTATAGCTCCAATAGGTACTCCTCCTCCTAGCCCTTTAGCTAGTGCCACTATATCAGGTTTTACATTATAGTGCTGATATGCAAATATTTCTCCTGTTCTACCAATACCACATTGAACTTCATCGAATATTAAAATTAAATTATTTTTATCACATAATTTGCGAACTTTTTTAAGGTATTCAACATCTGCTGGTTTTATACCGCCTTCACCTTGTATTGGTTCTACTAATACCGCACAAGTTTTATCGTCTATAGTATCTTCTAATGATTTAATATTATTGAACTCACAGTATTTTATACCTGGTAATAAAGGTCCTAATCCTTTTTGATACTTTGTTTGACCTGTTGCAGTTACAGCACCAAATGTTCTTCCATGAAAAGAATTTTTCATAGTAATTATTTCAGTTTTATTATTACCTAAGTATTTCTTAGCATATTTTCTAGCTAATTTTAAAGAGCCCTCAACTGCTTCTGCCCCACTATTACAAAAGAAAACTTTATCAAGTGTACTATATTTTTTCAATAACTCAGCTGCTTCTATAGCGGGTTCATTCCAATAAAGATTAGAACAATGAGTTAATTTATTAAGTTGATTTTTTAAAGCTTTTACTAATTTTTCATTATTATAACCTAGGGAATTAACTGCTATTCCAGCAACAAAATCTAAGTATTTATTACCTTTAGAATCATAGACATATACTCCATCACCTTTCTCTATTACAAGAGGAAATTGTGAATATGTATTCATAAATACTTCTTTACCTCTATTTATTAAATCTTTCATTAATATCACCACTTTCAAACATAATTTAAACTTTAATTGGTAGTCAATAAGTACTCTAAGAAGTTTACTTAATCTTGCTAATTACTAAACATAGTCCCTACTCCACTCTTAGTAAATATCTCTAATAACAAACTATGTTCCACTCTTCCATCAAGTATATGTACGCTTTTTACACCTTTCTGTATTCCCGACGCGCAACATTCTGCTTTTGGAATCATTCCACCACTAATTATTTCTTCATTAATTAATTTTGGAACATCTTTAACATTTATATTTGATATTAAAGAAGAACTATCATTAACATCTTTTAAAATACCTTCAACATCTGTTAAAAATATTAGTTTTTCCGCTTCTAAAGCACCTGCAATAGAACTTGCAGCATAATCAGCATTAATATTATATGTATCTCCTTTATCGTCTGTACCAATCGGAGCAATTACAGGTATAAAATCATTTTCTATAAGAGTATTAATTAAGTCAGTATTAACTCTTTTTATTTCACCCACAAATCCATAGTCATAACCTTCATCTTCTTTTTTACTAACTTTTAGAGTCTTAGCATCTTTACCACTAATACCTACAGCATTAATATCATGGTTTTGAATTAATTGAACTATATCTTTATTAACTTTTCCTGATAATACCATCTCAGCTATTTCTACTGTTTCATTATCTGTAACTCTTAATCCATTAATAAATTTACTTTCTTTTCCGATCTTCCCTAACATATGACTTATCTCTTTACCTCCACCATGAACAATAACCGGCTTAAGCCCAACTAATTTCATAAGTACAATGTCTTGAATCACTGAAGTCTTTATTGTTTCATCTATCATTGCACTTCCACCATATTTAACTACTACAATATTTCCATTAAATTTCTTAATATATGGTAAAGCTTCTACTAATACTTTAGCTTTTTCTATATATTTCTCCATTTTTTTATTCCATTCCTTTCTTTGCTCAAAGTACAAAAGCCTTTATTACCTACGTCCTATATTCTCCATTAATCTTTACATATTCATAACTTAAATCACATCCCCAAGCTTTTGCCTCACCTGGTCCATCTTCTAAATCTATTTCTACGATAATATCTCTCTCACTAATAATTTTAGATGCTTTTTCTTCATCAAATTGTATTGGAAGTCCATTTTCAACTAGAGAAATTTTTCCTTTATTACTTACATAATGCAAACTAACTTTATTAGGATTAAATTCTGCACTTGAATAGCCCATTGCACATAGAATCCTTCCCCAGTTCGCATCTTCACCAAAAAAAGCCGTTTTAACCAAGTTAGAAGTAATTACTGATTTACTAATCAATCTAGCATCTTCTTTACTTTTTGCTCCTTTAACTGACACTTCAATAAATTTGGTCACTCCTTCTCCATCAGCAACAATTAGTTTAGCTAAGTAAGTATTAACATAATCAAGGGCATCTTTAAATATTTTATAATTATCATCTTTTGTTTCTATTTTGTTATTATCAGCTTCTCCATTAGCTAATAAAATTACCATATCATTAGTACTTGTATCCCCATCTACAGAAATCATATTATATGAATCTTTAATACTCTCTGACAGTGCTTCTCTAAGTAGACTACTAGAAATATTAATGTCAGTTGTAATAAATGAAAGCATAGTTGCCATATTAGGATGGATCATTCCTGAACCTTTTGCCATTCCGCCAATAGTTACTTTTTTACCATCAATTTGTATGGTTACAGCAATTTCTTTGTTATATGTATCTGTTGTTCTTATTGCATTTGCAGCGTCATTTGCTGATTGTTCACTTTCTGACAGATTAGTAGATAAATCATGAATACCATTGCATATCTTATCTATAGGTAAAGTTACTCCAATAACTCCTGTGGAAGCAACTAGGACTTCATTTTCATTTACTCCTAAGGCATTTCCTGTTTCAGTGGCCATTTGATTTGCATGAATCATTCCTATTTTTCCTGTACAAGCATTAGCATTTCCACTATTAACTACTATAGCTTTTACTTTTTCATTACTATCATATATTTTTTTGTTCCAAAGTACAGGCGCTGCCTTAACTATATTAGTTGTAAATGTAGCTGCCATTTTTGCTGGTGAGTTTGAATAAACTAAAGCCAAATCCTTATTCTTTCTTTTTGCACCACAATGTCCTCCTGCTGATAAAAACCCTTTTGCCGCTGTTACTCCGCCTTTTATTACATCCATATAAATCACCTTTCTTGATTTTTTAATCATCTAAGTAATTAAAGTTACTTAATTAAATTGGAAAACTAGGTATCATTTCAATTCCTGTACTCTCATCTATGTTAAATAATATATTCATATTTTGAACTGCTTGACCTGCTGCTCCTTTTATTAAATTATCTATTGCTGCAATAACAATTATTCTATTTGTTCTCTCATCTATTTGAAAATTAATATCACAGTAATTTGAACTTTTTACCCATTTAGTCTCTGGAAAAACCCCTTCTGGTAACAATCTAATAAATTTCTCATTTTTATAAAATTGTTCATAAATATTTTTAATATCTTTATATGTGCATATTTTTGTTAAATTACCATATGCTGTTATAAGAATACCTCTATTCATTGGAACTAAATGAGGTGTAAAGGAAATAGTTACACTATTATCAGCTACATTACTTAGCTCTTGTTCAATTTCTGGAGTATGCCTATGAGATGCAATTTTATATGCTTTTATAGATTCATTACATTCAGTATAATGAGTAGCAAGATTCAGTGCCCTTCCTGCACCAGTAACACCAGACTTTGCATCAATAATAATTGAATTTTTATCAACTATATTATTTTTAATTAACGGAACTAAAGATAAAATACTACATGTTGTATAGCAACCTGGGTTAGCTATTAGACTAGCATTTTTTATCTTATCCCTTTTAAGTTCACACAGACCATAAACTGCTTCATCAAGTAGCTTAGGACTTCCATGTGTCATACCATACCAATCTTCATACTCTTCTAAATTCTTTAATCTAAAATCAGCACCTAAATCAATCACTTTCGTATGCTCTAGAATTTTATTTGTTATTTTATTTGACGCAATCCCATGAGGTAGGGCTAAAAATATAACATCAACTTTTTTAGCTAATTCTTCTATTTCATCATCAACTATTTGTTTCGTAGTTATATTAGTATAATTACCATATACTTGATTAAAATTCATATTTTTATACGTCCTTGATGTAATTATTTCTACATCACATTCAGGATGCATGGTTAATAATCTCATTAACTCTTGACCTGCATAACCAGTACAACCTACAATACCTACTTTTATCATAAAAAGTCACCTCTTTTTTACTATAATAATTTACCTCATTAAACTGAAGCGTTTAAATAATTATACATTATAATTTATAATTATGCAATATTTTTATTTTTTAATTTTGTTTTTTTGCTTATAAACCATTTAGTTTTAATTTTGATTAATAAAAAACTTGATTCTTACTATGCTTAATTGTAAAATATGTATATAAATGTTATAAAGGGTGATTTATATGGAAGATTATGTTATTACATTAAGCTACAATTATGTTCTTTTCTTCTTTGTTAACTTAATAGCCACCGCAATAATAATCACTTTAGAAAGAAAATCACCTACTACAACATTAGCATGGCTCTTATTTATGATCATGCTTCCGGGGATTGGATTTTTTTTCTATCTGATTTTTTCTCAAAACATTTCAAAGAGAAAAATATTTAAGTATACGTTAGAAGAAACCAAAATTTACAAAACTATTCTTAAAAACCAAAGAGAGGAGTTTAAAAATCATTCTTTTAAATTTAATGATAAGTCTATGGAAACATACACAGATATGATTATTTTCCATAATAAAATGAGTGAATCTTTTTATTCACAAAATAATGATATTCAAATTATCTCAGACGGTAAAATGAAATTTGATACTTTATTTGAAGAAATAAAAAAAGCCAAAAACCATATTCATATAGCTTATTATATAATGAAGAATGATGAAATTAGTTGCGAACTCTTTGAACTTTTAAAACAAAAAGTTAATGAAGGTGTTAAAGTACGTTTATTAGGAGATTTCATTGGTTGTAGACATATTAAAAATAATACTCTTAAAGAATTAAAAAATGCTGGAATTGAAGTTGCACTATTTTTCCCATCCAAATTTAAAATTACTAATTCTAAAGCTAATTATCGTAACCACAGAAAAATAGTTGTAATTGATGGTGAAATCGGATTTATAGGTGGATTTAATGTTGGAAACGAGTATTTAGGACAAAAAAAGTCATTTGGTTACTGGAGAGATACTCATTTAAAAATAATAGGCGATGCTGTTATAGGCTTACAGCTTAGATTTTTATTAGATTGGAGAAACGCGTCCAAGAACTCATTTGATATATCCTTAAATTATTTCAAAGAATCTAATTCAATAGGCAAATCTGGTATTCAAATTGTAAGTTCTGGTCCAGATTCTATAAATGAACAAATAAAATATGGATATATTAAAATGATAAATTCAGCAAAAAAATCAATTGTTATTCAAACTCCTTATTTTATACCCGATGAAAGTATAATTGAAGCACTAAAGATAGCTTCTGCTTCAGGTGTAGACATAAGAATTATGATACCAAACAAACCAGATCATATGTTTGTATATTGGGCAACTTATTCATATGTTGGGGATTTACTAAAATATGGTATACGTGCGTATACATATGAAAATGGTTTCCTACATTCAAAGATGATAGCGGTGGATGGTAAAATATCTTCTGTTGGTTCGTGTAATTTTGATATAAGAAGTTTTAAGTTGAATTTTGAAGCTAACGCTTTTATATACGACAGAAAAGTTACTAAAAAACTTGAAGATACTTTTAAAAAAGATTTAGCTTTAAGTAAAGAAATTACAAAAGAAGCATATTTACAAAGATCACAAAAAATTAAACTAAAAGAAACTATCTCAAGATTATTTTCTCCTATACTCTAAAAAATAGATATTTTATCTATAATATTTTGCTCAGATATGCAACTAAATTAAATTGTATATCTGAGTTTTTTATGTATAATTTTTATTTTTCTATTGCATATTTATGAATTTTAATGTATAATTATGAAAAGAGATTGAATTAGTACGTTATAACATTAAAAAGATATTAAGTTAAATCATTGAATGTTATAGATAGGAGGATTTATATATGAGTAAAAATAATGAAAACTTAAATAAAAAAGTAGTATTAGCATATTCAGGAGGTCTTGATACAACTGTTATTATACATTGGTTAAAACAAAATTATAATTATGATGTAATAGCAGTCTGCGTAGATGTAGGCCAAGGAAAAGAGTTAGTTGGTTTAGAAGAACGTGCATTGGCTTCAGGCGCTAGTAAATTATACATAGAGCATGTTATTGAAGATTTTGTAGATGACTATGTTATTCCAACTGTTAAATCTGGTGCTGTTTATGAAGGTAAATATTTACTTGGAACATCAATGGCTCGACCAATCATTTCACAAAAATTAGTTGAAATTGCACTTAAAGAAGGTGCTGAAGCTATTTGTCATGGAGCAACAGGTAAAGGAAATGATCAAGTACGTTTTGAGTTAACAATTAAAGCACTTGCCCCACATTTAAAAATTATTGCACCTTGGAGAATTTGGGATATAAAATCACGTGAAGATGCTCTTGATTATTGTGCAAAATATAATATTGAAGTCCCTATGAAAAAAGAAAATAGTTATAGTAGAGATCGTAATTTATGGCATCTTAGTCATGAAGGACTTGACCTTGAATCACCTGAACAAGAACCCAATTATGATAACTTACTTCAAATGACAGTTACTCCTGAGAATGCTCCAGATAAAGCTACATATATTGATTTAGAATTTAAAAAAGGTATTCCTACATCATTAAATGGTGAGGTTATGTCTTGTACTAGTATTTTAACAAAACTTAATGAAATTGGTGGACAAAACGGTATTGGTATTATTGATATTGTAGAAAATCGTATTGTTGGTATGAAATCAAGAGGTATTTATGAAACACCAGGTGGAACTATTTTATATTACGCTCATAGAGAACTTGAATATTTATGCTTAGATAAACAAACTCTATCATATAAAGATACTTTATCAGTAAAATTTGCTGAATTAGTTTATAGCGGAGAATGGTTTACTCCCCTTCGCGAAGCTTTGACATCCTTTATTGATTCTACTCAAGAAACAGTAACTGGAAAGGTTAAACTTAAATTATACAAAGGTAATATTATTTCAGCTGGTGCAAGTTCTCCTTATTCATTATATAACGAAAGTATCGCAAGTTTTACCACTGGTGAACTTTATAACCATAAAGACGCTGAAGGATTTATTAATCTTTTCGGTCTTCCTTTAAAAGTAAGAGCGATGATGATGAATAAAGAATTGGATAATGATAGTAAAGAATCTTATAAGAAAAACCTTGCATAGATTAAGTACCCAGTTGGTAGGGAGTGAATAAAAATGAAGCTTTGGGGCGGAAGATTTGAAAAAACAACAAATGTCATGGTAGATGATTTTAATTCATCTATACGTTTTGATAAAAGATTATATAAACAAGATATAACAGGTAGTATTGCACATGTTACTATGCTTGGTAAACAAGGTATTATTCCCATGGATGATGCTGATGTTATTAAATCAGGACTCAAAGAACTTTTAATAGATATTGATAATAATAAAGTTGCTTTTGATATAGAAGCTGAAGATATTCATATGAATATTGAAAAATTATTAATTGAAAAAATAGGTATTGTTGGTAAAAAATTGCATACAGGTAGAAGTAGAAACGATCAAGTTACACTAGATATGCGTATGTACCTAAAAGAAGAAATTATAGAAATTAAAGCAATGGTTATAGACTTAATGAATACACTACTTACTATTGCTAAAAATAACTTAGACACTATTATGCCTGGATATACACATCTTCAGAAAGCTCAACCTATTACTTTTGCTCATCATATTATGGCATATTTCGAAATGCTAAAACGTGATGTTGGAAGACTGAATGATACTTATAAACGAACTAATCATCTTCCTTTAGGAGCTGGCGCATTGGCAACTACTACATATCCTCTTGATAGAGACTATGTAGCTAAGTTACTTGATTTTGGCGATATATGTATCAATAGTATTGATGCTGTTTCAGATAGAGATTATTGTATAGAGCTACTAAACACATTATCTATGTTAATGATGCACCTAAGTAGGTTTTCAGAAGAAGTAATTTTATGGTGCTCTAATGAATTTCAATTTATTGAACTAGATGATTCCTACAGTACTGGAAGTAGTATTATGCCACAAAAGAAGAATCCTGATATAGCTGAATTAGTAAGAGGTAAAACTGGTAGAGTATTTGGATCTCATCTTGGTTTACTCACAACAATGAAGTCATTACCTCTTGCATATAATAAAGATATGCAAGAAGATAAAGAAGCTACTTTTGATGCTATTGACACTGTAAAGATGTGTTTACCTATCTTTAATGACATGTTAAAAACTCTGAAAGTAAACAAACAAAATATGTATAACGGTGCTGGTGGAGGATTTACAAATGCTACAGATGCTGCCGATTATCTAGTTAAGAAGAATGTCCCCTTTAGAGATGCTCATGAAATTATTGGTAAATTAGTTTTATATTGTGTAACCAATAATAAAAATCTTGAAGAGTTATCTTTAGAAGAATATAAAAATGTATCACCTTATTTTGAAGATGATATTTATAATGCTATTTCTTTAGAAACATGTGTTAATAAAAGAAATGTGATTGGTGGTCCCTCAAAGGAAATGATGAATAAAGTTATTTCTATTAATGAAAACTATTTAAATTCTTTGAGCTAATAAATTTTTTAGTCAATAGTAAAATCTTAATTTAAAATTTCAACATTTTAACACAGTATTAGTACTTAGTTGAATTATTTCCAACTAAGCTAATATATATTTTTCTCCTTTGTAGTGCTGTCTCTAACCTTGATCTAGAGACAGCCGTTTTTTTATTTATCCTCTTTTAAATCTTTTAAAAACAAAATCAAACAACCCGCTGTAGTTTGTTGTGCTAATGGCAATATATATAAAGTTTTATGATAAAATTGATGTTTAAGACTAGGTATTTTTTTTACTTTATCATCAATTTTTATCGCATGATACGCATTATATTCGATATATTCTTCTGGAGAGTTTAGTAAAATAGGCTCCTTTGCTGCAATATACTCTTTTACTAAATCGTGTGTGTATTTAACGTAATTCTCATATTTTCTATGTCCATCTAAAAGTCTAATTTTTACATGTTGACTTATTGTTAAATCTTGAATAATATGCACACAAGCTCCTAGATAAAACATTGCTTTATTTTTATTACCTGCTTTCCATAACCTTATTGCTTTATTATAGTACTCATTTGTTAAGTTAAGAGAATTATTATTACCGAATAATCCTCTTTTCATATGTGGATTATAAAAATGTGCGATACTTTTAAAGTCTTGATCAGCCCATACAGAACCTTCATTAATATCTTTTAGATATTTATTAAATAAATGATATTCAGTATTATAATTATACTTTTTTAATAATTGAACTGCGTGATAATTATTAAATATATGAACTTCACAATCAGTAGAAATAACTATTTTTTTTATAGGATTAATAATTTTCAATAAATTATTAAGTAATTTACCATAATAACTTTCAAATTTTTTTCTCATAATAACTTCCTTCTTTTGTCAGTTTTAATATATGTTATAAAGTTATTATACCAAAATATTTAAAAAATAGTCAAATATATTGAGTTAGTTACTTATTAACTATAAGATAGTACAATTCCTAATATTACTCCTAATATAATAGATAAAGTTATAGATCTTCCCTTCCAATGATTCATCGATTTTACGATTATTTCACCAGATGTAATATATAGCATTATCCCACCTGCAACTGCTAATGATAACGAAATACATTCTTTTGAAATCTGACTAAGTGATAATCCAGCTATACCACCAAGTCCCATTGATAAACTAATTGTAAAGATAATAAGAATAATATATGGTAATTTCACTCTACTTTTTATTAAAGGCAATGCTATTATCATACCTTCCGGTATATTATGTATCAATATTGCAAATGCAAATCTTAGTCCTTCTGAAATTGACAAACTAATCATCGAACCTATAGCAATACCTTCTGGTATATTATGTACCATAAACGCAATAGAAATTAATATAGCTCTATTAAAATATATTGTATCAATATTCTCATTTATCCTATCACTTTTATCAATATAATCCTCTAATAATATAACAAATAGTATTCCAATTCCAATACCTATTAAACCTACATATAGACCACCTATATCAAACGCTTTTGGTAATAATTCAAAACATACAATTGATAGCATAAGTCCTGCAGTAAAAGCTAACATAACTCCTTCAAATTTTTCACCTTTATTTGACAATCTATACGTTAAAAGAAGCCCTATTGAAAGTCCAATTAAGCCTGTTCCTGAACCAATTAAAAAAGATAAATTATGTATCATAAAATACTCACCTCTTTTAATGTATATATGAAAGTACTAGCGTAAGTATGTGTTAACAACATAAATATTTTTCATTCTATTTCTACTTTTATTATAAATATACTTTAAATATTAATACATTCTAATGTATTTTTAATTATTTTTTAATATTTCTTTTAATAACAATTAATACATATA
Organism: Vallitalea sp.; assembly: GCA_025210235.1. Lineage (GTDB taxonomy): Bacteria > Bacillota > Clostridia > Lachnospirales > Vallitaleaceae > Vallitalea. The sequence goes on along the minus strand of JAOASG010000026.1, from coordinate 41,386 downwards.
GTATATTCTATTATGGAGAGGATAATATGGAGTTATATAATGGCATGAATATTTTCACATCTAAAAAAATAAGAAAGTTCATTTGCTAAGGGAGTAGGATGAACTTATCTTATTTTTTTGCTTTTTATTGAAAATATATTTCTTCTCTTAAATGATATCCACAATCAATAATCTCCTCATCAATATTATCCTTAATAACTGCTACAGGTTCTAATTGCATATAAGGAATTTGCTGAGTTCCATCATATATGCTTAATGAAGTATCAACTTTTTCCCCTTTTGCAAGCTTAACAGATTGAATAGCTGCCTCATTTGCTAAGAGTTCTACTTGTTTTAGTACTGTCATGTACTGTGTTCCTCTTACAATTCTTTGACAAGCCTCAACATCAGCATCCTGTCCAATCACAACTTTTTCATCGGCTATTTGGTTTTCACATAGCACTCTTACTACTTCCCCTGCCAAACAATCGTTTCCACATATAATTGCATCTGTATTTTCTAATTCTTTAATATTTTTCAAAACATAGTCCGATGCTAACTTGGCATCCCATTTATCTAAATTTATCCAATTAGTAAATTCAATATTACTGTTTTTCAACTCTTTTTTAATTCCACTACCAACTAATAATACATTATTATCACTTAAAGGGCCACCTATATATAATATCTTCCCTCCATTAGGATATTTTTTCTTAACAGATTGTGCCATAAGCTTACCTACTTTTTCATTATCAAAAGAAATGTATAAATCAGAATTCATATTGGGAAGCATTCTGTCATAAGCTACAATCTTAATACCGTTTCTATGAGCTTTATAAATCACATCTTCAATACTTTTGGGTTCTATAGGTACAACCACAATAACATCTACATTTTTTTCTATAAAATACTCAATTTGTGAGATTTGATTCTTAATATTTTCATTTGCATTTTGAACAATAACTTTTGCTCCTAATTCCTTTGCCGTAGAAACATATACATCCCTGTCTCTTTGCCACCTTTCAAACACAAATGTATCAAAACTAAATCCAATTATTATTTCATCAATTTCCTCAACTATTTTTTCATCTTTTATGGTATCTTTTCCGCATCCAGTTAACATTAATACACATAAGAGTACAGTCAAGATTCTATCCATTATTCTCCTCCTTTATATTCCGATGGTGATACCCCTACATTTTTCTTAAAAGTTCTACTAAAATAATTAGGATTTGGATATCCTACAGATAAACTAATTTTTTTTATACTATCCGTTCCTTGGAGAATTAATTCCTTTGCTCTTTCAATTCTAATTTCAGTTAAATATTCAATAAAATTCTGTCCAGTTTTTTGTTTAAATACTTTACTTAGATAATAAGGACTAATATCTAATTCTTTTGATACATCATCTAGAGAAATCTCATTTTGATAATGTTCTTGAATATATTCTTTGGCACGCAGAATCATCCCTTTGTTGGATTCATCTTTTTTTGTTGCCACATTATTACTTTGTTCTTGAATTTTTTCTATAAACCAGTCTTTTATCTCAGCTATTGTGTTCATATTATTTATATGTTCTAAATACCCATCTCTTGATTCAAAGTAATACGTTTTTCCTCCACTATCATATACAATTCTCTCAGCTAAGAGTTCATTCTCTAAAATCTTAAGTTTGATTCCCTCTAGATTATTAGAAAAAATATCTATAAGCCTTTCAATAAATTGTGTCGCATACATAACAGCTGTTGTATTCTTTCCATGTTTAATAGCCTGAAACATAGCTTTCTCCTCATCTATTGGATAATTATTATAGTAGTGACAAGTTAGTGGTAAATCTCCAGCGTGAGTTACAGAACTATCAGCAAAATTAAATGCATTAATTGATTCTTTATATGATACTATAGTTTCTTGTATAGGCTTTATATTACCAATAGAAATTTGAAAGTTCAAAGAAAAAGAATTTTTTAAATTTTTATTTAATTTCCTTGCCTGTTCAATAATTTCTAAACGTTTTTTGTATTTATTTTTAGCATCATCATTATAAGGCACATACACTATAATCAAATTTCCCATCATAGCTCCTACAACACAGTTAAAATAATCTTTAATAATCCTACGCATCTCCTGATATTTAGGTTGCATCTTGACAGATATACCAACGGCATTAGATAATTTTCCATTTACATTACTATCTCCATATTTTATTGTCATAATATATCCCATCTTCTCTACTATATTAAGTAATTGTTTATAGTTATCTATATTTTCTGCAAACGCATCCTCAAATAATAATGAATAGATAAAGCCACTTTCAATAATAGGAACTACAATTTCAAGCTTTTCCCTTACCTGCAAGTCTTTGCTTCTTAGCTCTCTTTTCTCATCCGTCTTTTTTATAGCTTTATCTAAAACCTCTATTATCTTCTTTTGTTCTATAGGTTTGTTAATATATTCTAGAACACCAAGATTTATAGCTTCTTTAGCATAATTGAACTTTGGATAAGCACTAATAATAATAAAGATTGTAGAAGAATTGCTACTACGAATCTCTTTTATAGCCTCTATCCCATTAATACCAGGCATTTCAATATCCATAAAAATGATATCTGGTCTTAATTTATCTGCTAATTCAATGACCTCTCTTCCCGACTTAGCTGATTCTAGTATACAATCTTTCCCATAGTTCTTTTCTATGATAAAGCGCAGAGCATCTATTACAATACCTTCATCATCCGCTATCATTATCTTATACATTTCCCTTCTCACCTTCTAAATATGGTAAAAGAATAGCCACTTCAACCCCACAATCTTTTCCTTCACTATTAATCTCTACAATATTATCATCATTATAAAAAAGTTCTAATCTAGATATTACATTTTTAAGACCAATACCGTTTCCTTCAATATCTAAAGTAATTTTCTTTTTATTATAAATAGTGGTTATCATTTCTTTAGACATTCCAACACCATTATCACTAATACTAATACAAATCTTTTTTCCATCCCTATACAATAACAAGTTTATTTTCCCATCTCTATTAATATTAGAAATTCCATGTTTAATTGAATTTTCAATAATAGGCTGTAGCGTCATTTTTGGAATTTTGAAATTTAAAAGTGTTTCATCAATATCCTTTACATAAGCAATATCTCCCCCATAACGAACATTCAAGATATAAATATAATTATCCACCATTTCCACTTCTTCAGCTAATGAGACAATATCACTTTTATTATCGATATTATACCTAAAGAAATTAGCAACAGTTTGAATGTATTGATAAGACTTATCTGCTTCCTCCATCATAGCAAGTTGAGCCCCTGCATTTAACGTATTAAAAAGAAAATGGGGATTTATCTGCGCTTGTAAATATTTAAGTTGCGCCTCCTTTAAATGTGCCTCCATTTGCAATTCTTTTTCTTTCATTTCATTTTCATGTTTTATAGTATGCTTCATAATCTCAATATTTGTTCTAAGACTTTTAAGCATTTTATTAAAAGAATGGGTTACTACACCGATTTCATCTTTTGTATTTGTTTCTGGAATTTTAGCATCTAGCTTTCCGTCGGCTACCTGATATGCTACTTCAGCTAAATTCTTTAATGGCTCTGTAAATCTTCCTACAAATAAGTTTATTATTATAATATTTAAGCCCCCAAAAGTAAGCAATATCACAAAACTTAATAAATCAAATACTTTCATCGATGAAAGCATTATTGAATATTTATCTGTATTAGTTTTAAAAACAGAATTATTCAATGTAAATATTTCATTATTAAGAAATTGATAATACTTTGTTGCTTCTTCATATAATTCCTTATACTTCTTTATATTTCTACCACGCTTTGCCTGAATCGCCTCATCTGTTAATTCTAAGTATACATATGCCTTATTCCTTAAATTCTTTTCCATAATAGCGTTATTATCATTAACAATTTCAAAATTAAGCTCTTGAAGTTGCATTTCAAAGCTTTGAGCCTCCTCAAAGTATTTTTTTAAAGTATTTGTATTCTTGGTTTGCAAATACTCTTTCATAAACTTCTGAACAGACCCAAGAGATGTCTGTAATTCATTGAAACTTACATTACTGACATACATTTCAGCAACTCGACCGGTCATTTCATTTACATACAAGTGAATAACGATATTAATAATTATTACCATAATAATTGCCAGTGAAGAAGTCAACATAAGCTTTTTTGATAAAGAGTTAGGAATTATTCTCTTTGTTCTTTCTTTTTTCATTTTTTATTCTTCACTCGTTCCACGTTAAATTTATCTATCGCATTCACATCAACTACACGATAGTCATTTATTATTTTATACTCTTTATATTCCTGTAACACTTCAATGCAGACCTTTCCAATTTCTGAACCTTTTACACTAATGCTAGAATATACGATTCCCTTTTCAATTGCACTTAAAACATCTTTTGAATTACTATAACCAATAATTTTCACTTTTCCAACCATATTAAAATCTATTACAGCTTTATAAGTTCCAACCGTTGAACTCTCGTCCAAACAAACAAAAATATTAGGAACTTGATTTTTTGTAAATATACTTCTATTTCTTTCTTCCGCACTATATTCACTGTCTGAAGACAAATTCAAGAAAGAGATATTTATATTATGTACGCCCTCTTGTTCTAGCATTTTATTTATTGAACCAAATATAATATTTTGATCCACGCTTACCTCTGATTGATTAAATATAACCACTATTTCTTCTATATCATCATTAATCAGCTTCAAAATCTCTTCTCCATAAGCTTGTCCTATTTCATAACTTGCCACCCCTACAAAACCTTTTCTATCACTTCCATATGAATCGTTTAACGCAGTAATCACTGGAATTCCAGCCTTATCTGCCTCATTAATTAATTGTAAAATCTCCTCTGAACTATCTCCTTCTAGAATAATTCCATCGACTTTGCTAGCGATTGCCATTTTTAATAGCTCTAGTTTTTCATAATCCATTGGAAAATTCTTTCCATACGCCTCTAAATATGCATCATTGTTCTTAGCCTCTTCTTTTCCACCTTCATATACTTCTTTCCAAAAGCTAGAATCGTTCTGGTCTGTAATCAGCATATAATGGTATTTATAATTGTGGATATTTGGGATTTTCTGTGAATTTAGTAAATGTATTTGTAATATCCAAAAAATAAGACCTGCAATAATAAAAGAAGTTACCATCATAATTAAACTATAATATAATTTTTTTTGATTTTTTTTCATATTCTTTACCTTAATCACTTTTACTATATTTTAACAAAATAAGCTTTAAAAATCAATATTCTATTAAACCTTCTGAATTATTCTTAAATTCATTAAAAAACAGTATGGTAATACAAGCTCACTGAAAAATTATTTCGCTGTGACCTAGCCTTACCCATACTGTTATAGTACTTTTAATTATCTAATTATATTAATCCACAAAATGTAATTTAGTAAATCTATTTATTCTTTCGAGTTCTAATATCAAATGCTACTGCTATAATAAAAATAGCACCTTTTACAATATATTGGTAAGAAATATCAATCCCCATCAAGTTCATACCGTTTGTCAGTGACATAATAATAAAAGTACCTATAATAGCATTGGTTACTTTACCAATACCCCCGCTAACTGCTGTTCCACCAATATATGAAGAAGCAATTGCATCTAATTCGAAACCAACTCCGGCAGCAGGAGCAGCAGACTGAAGTCTAGATGTATAAAATACTCCAGCAAGAGCTGCAAGAGCACTCATTGAAATAAATGCAAACATAGTAACTTTCCGTACATTGATTCCTGATAGTTCTGCAGCTTGTTTATTACCACCTATACCATAAATTGAACGTCCAAGTTTTGTTTTATTAAGCATGTAATTATATGTAAAAAGAATAAGACTCACAATAACTGCAGACCATGGAATTCCTCGATAACTTGCTAGCATATAAATAACTGACATAATAATTAATGCCATTAGTATTAATTTTGTAAGAAATATAGGACTAGAACTTACTTTAAAATTATATCTCAAATTATTTTTTCTTATTTTAATTTGATTAATAATAATAAATAAAACTGTAAGTAATCCTATGATGAGAGTCAACACATGTGTCCCCTCTATTCCATGTGCTATATCCGGTATGAAGCCATTACACAAAGCATTAAATCCTTTATTAGGAATAATAATTGTCCCTGTCTCTTGTAATGTCAAAGACAATAGGCCTCTAAAAATAAACATACCCGCCAAAGTAACTACAAATGCTGGCACACCAACTCTAGTAACTAAAGTACCTTGATAAAATCCAATTGCCATACCAATGATAATAACAATTAATATTGTTAACCACTCGTTAATATTAAATTTTGTCATAAGGATTGCTGCTATAGCACCTGAAAAACCAGCAACGAAACCAACCGATAAATCAATATGTCTTAGGATTAATATCAACGTCATACCTATTGCCAACACTGCAACATATGCTGCTTAATTCATAAGGTTTGATATGTTTCTTGCAGTAAGAAATGCACCATTTGTATTAAAAGTAAAAATAATCATAATCACTAAGAGGATAATATACATCATATAATCTCTAATATTATTTTTTAGCATATCTTTTATTTCATGATGAATCACTTGTTTTTTGCCTTGTTCCATTCTAGCCACCTCCTATGTTTTTAAAGCTAATTTCATTACATTTGTTTCATTTGCCTCTTCTTTTGAAAGTTCTCCTGTAATTCTTCCTTCTGACATAACATATAATCTATCACTCATTCCTAATATCTCATTAAGCTCAGAAGAAATCATAATAATACTCATACCCTGCTCTACTAATTTATTCATTAAAGTATAAATTTCGTATTTTGCTCCAACATCAATACCTCTTGTTGGCTCATCTAGAATCAAAATTTTAGGCTTAGTATACATCCATTTGGCTAACTGAACCTTTTGTTGGTTACCACCACTAAGGTTTCCAACCTTTTGTTCTACTGAATAACATTTAATATTGATATCTTTTTTATATATTTCAGCTACATTTACTTCTTCATTTGAATTAATAGTAAACCCTTGTAATAGTTCATCCAGATTTGCAATTGAAATATTATACTTAATATCTTGTATTAATATTAAACCATTACCTTTTCGATCTTCTGTGACATAGGAAAAGCCATCTTTAATAGCTTCCGAAGGATGTTTGTAGTGCTTTGATTTACCATTAAAGATTAATTGCCCACTAGTAATTTTATAATTTGCAGTATTCCCAAAAAGACTTAAAGCCAATTCAGTTCTTCCAGCTCCCATCAATCCTTGTAACCCAACGATTTCTCCTTGTCTTACATTTATATTAATATTATGTAATATTTCCCTATTTAGCTCACGATCTGTTGCACTCCAATTTTTCACTTCAAAACAAATATCACCAATATTAATATTCTCTCTTTTTGGAAAAACATTATCAATTTCTCTTCCAACCATTTGTTTGATAATTTCAGATTCATTTAAACCTTGAGTTTTTGCATCTATAGAACAAATAGTTTTTCCATCTCTTAAAACTGTAACCGTATCTGCAATTGCAATTACTTCTTTTAGCTTATGAGAAATCATGATACAAGTTATTCCTTGGTTACTTAATTCTTTTATCAATTTTAATAAATTTTCGCTGTCATCTTCATTTAATGCAGCAGTTGGTTCATCTAAGATTAATATAGATACATTTTTACTAAGTGCTTTTGCAATTTCTACCAGTTGTTGTTTTCCTACACTCAAAAGTTTTACTTTTAACGATTGGTCTACATCTAAGCCTACCTTTTTTAATATATCTTTTGATCGTACAATTGTCTCATTCCAATTAATAGAATGACCTTCCATAATTTCGTGCCCAAAGTATATATTTTCATAAATTGTTAGTTCTGGTACTAACGCTAATTCTTGCGCAATAATTACAATTCCCTTGATTTCACTATCTGCTATTTTCTTGAAGTTTTGTATTTCTCCATTTTGAACAATATCTCCTGTGTAACTACCATATGGGTGTACTCCTGATAAAACTTTCATCAAGGTAGATTTTCCAGCTCCATTTTCACCTACAAGACAATGTACTTCTCCTTTTTTTACTTTGAAATTAACATTATCTAAGGCCTTAACTCCCGGAAATGTTTTAGTTATATTACGCATCTCTAAAATATATTCACTCATTATAGCCTCCTACTCTAAAGATGAGCTGGCGTACTAATGCCAGCCCAATTTATAAGAATTTATAGACTATTATAGGCCTGTAAAATCTCCTGCTTCGTAATATCCAGAATCTATTAATGATTCTTTTACATTAGTTTTTTCTACTACAATTACAGCTGTTTGTTTAGCAGGTACATCTTTATTTCCATTATTATAAACTCCAGTTGTCTTAGGCTTTTCACCCTCTAAAACTTTTACCGCCATTTCAACTGAATCAGCAGCAAGTATACGTGTATCTTTAAATACTGTCATAGATTGTTTTCCATCTATTATGTATTGAACAGATGCTTTTTCACAATCTTGTCCAGTGATAACATAATTTGTTATATCTGTATCACCTGCAAATACATCAGCAATTGAACGAGATGTTCCATCATTTGGAGCTAATACGCATACATCGCCTTTTAATGCTTCACTTGATGTTAAATCAGCTTCTGCTTTTGACTTAGCAACATTGAAATCCCAGTTTGTTGTAACCTGACCAACAATTTCACTTATTTCAGCTCTAGTTAATTTTGCTTTATCTTTTAATGCTTCTGCTTCTGAAGAGTTTGCAATTACAAATGTACCATCAGCAATCTTAGGTTGTAACACACTCCATGCACCATCAAAGAAGATAAATGCATTATTATCTGTCGCTGCTCCAGCATATAAATATAAAGGTGTTCCTTTACCTTTTGCATTATCAACTAAATATTGTCCTTGTGCTACTCCAACTGCAAAGCTATCAAATGTTACATAGTAATCAACAGCTTCTGTCCCTGTTACTAGACGGTCATAAGATATTACTGTAATACCCTCATCTTTAGCAGATTGAACTGCTGCTGCAGCTGCTGCACCATCATGTGGGCAAATAATTAATACTTTGATTCCTTTTGAAATCAGACTTTCTACATTTGTTTTTTCAATTGCAGGATCACCTTGACTGAATAAAACTTCATTAGAGAAACCGGCATCTCCTAATATTTTATTAAATTGAGCCTGATCTTGTAACCATCTTGGTTCGTCTCTTGTAGGTAATACTATTCCAACTTGTATTCCACTACCTTCATTAGTACCTTCTAATTTACTACCACTAGTACCTTTATTAGTATTATTGTTACCACATCCAACAAGCATAACTGCAACCAATGCAATTATTGTTATTAAACTAACTATACACCTTTTCATTTCTCTTCCTCCCTAATATATATTTATTATTAATTACAATAGTAATATATCACAAACTTATATTCCTTTTTTTGTTAATTAGTATATATTTTTACCTAGATATTAAAATCTTATTTTAAATATAGCACTTTATTGCACATCAAAAGTATATAGCAAAAAAAGGCTTATTAAATCATGAATTTGCATTCACGATTAAATAAGCCTTGGATTTAGATATCCCTAATATTTCACTTCTTTCCCCTATAAATATTCTATTTCTCTAGTCCATATAACTCCTCTATTTTATCACCCATTAGTCTAACGCAATCATTAATAGCTTCATTATATATTACAGTACCAATCTTCTCTAATATAAACTCCATAAAAAGCATGGCTGCTAAATCACCAATCTCTTCATCTCGTTCTTCATAAAAATATTCTTTAATAAGTCCACAAACAATATCCTGCTTTTCTTTGGATAGTTGTATTTTGTTATTCTTCATATGTTGTTATCCTCCTAAGTAATGTTATTTAGTATATTATACTACTTTTAGTTATATTTCCAAATATAAGCATACTAAGAGCAGTACCTAATATCATAAATATATTCTCTTCTTTTGACTCCATTTAATATAGCCCTCTCCCCGATAATTTAATATCTTTTATATTCCGACTTTAATATATACTTATACTATATTATTTTCAATATTATGTTAATTATATGGTAATATATACAACAAAAAACTATCATGGTAATTTTATCATTCCATCATAGTTTTTTGTATACTCTTTTTATCACACTATTTTTCAACCTATAAACTTTAAGATAGACACTCCTAACGGTGGAATTTTAACATCAATTGCTTGATTTCTTCCATCCCAATCTATTTCTTTAGAATGCAAAACATCAGTATTTAATATTCCACTACCACCATATTCTTTATTATCACTATTTAGTATCTCTTTATATTTACCACTATAAGGAACTCCTATTCTATGCATTGTACGAGGTACAGGAGTGAAATTACATATAAAAACTAAGGTGTCTTTTTTATCTTTACCTTTTCTAATAAAAGTTATAATACTCTCTTGATAATCAGAACAATTAATCCATTCAAATCCTTTCTCAGAAAAGTCATCATACCAAAAAGCACTTTCATTGATATATAACTTATTTAAATCCCTTACATAGTCATGCATTTGTTTATGGCTATCATATAATAATAAATGCCAATCTAAGCTTTTACTCTCAGCCCATTCATCGAACTGTGCAAATTCATTACCCATGAACTGTAATTTTTTCCCTGGATGCCCATACATAAATCCATATGCAACTCTAAGATTTGCAAATTTTTGCCAATAATCACCAGGCATTTTACTTATCATTGAACCTTTACCATGTACGACTTCATCATGTGATAGAACTAAAATAAAATTTTCTGTATAAGCATATATCATTCCAAAAGTTAAATCATTATGATGATATTTTCTGTGAATCGGTTCTTTTTGCATATATCGTAAAAAGTCATTCATCCAACCCATATTCCATTTCATTCCAAAACCTAATCCACCAACATCAGTAGGTCTTGAAACTCCAGTCCATGAAGTAGATTCTTCTGCAACCATCATAATACCTGGGTATTTTTTATATACTATAGAATTAAGATGTTTTAAAAACTCTACCGCCTCATTATTTTCTCTACCACCATATTCATTAGGAATCCATTCGTCATAATCTTTTCCATAATCAAGATAAAGCATAGAAGCTACCGCATCTACCCTAAGTCCATCAATATGATATTTATCGAACCAAAAAACAGCATTAGCAATTAAGAAGTTACTTACTTCTTTTCTTCCATAATTAAAAATCATAGTCCCCCAATGAGGGTGTTCTCCTCTTTTGGGATCATCATGTTCGTATAAAGCAGTACCATCAAATCTAATAAGTCCATGTTCATCCTTTGGAAAATGTGCAGGTACCCAATCAATTATTACACCGATATTGTTTCTATGACAACAATCTACAAAATACATAAAATCTTCTGGAGTTCCAAATCTACTTGTTATCGCGTAATATCCTACTACTTGATATCCCCAAGAAGCATCATATGGGTGTTCAGCTACAGGTAATAATTCAATATGCGTATATCCCATCTCTTTCACATATTCTACCAAACCATCAGCTATTTCTTTATAGTTTAAAAATTCATCATTATCGTTTCGTTTCCAAGAACCTAAATGAACTTCATATATAGAAATAGGTCTATTTAATGATTTATCTTTTCTTCTATCCATCCATTTATCATCTTTCCAACAATAAGAATTAATGTCAGTCACTACAGATGCTGTATTAGGTCTTAGTTCTGAATAATTGCCATATGGATCAGCTTTTTTAATTAGATATCCTTCTTTTGTTTTAATCTCAAATTTATATTTCTCTCCTGAAACTAAAGATGGAATAAATAACTCATATATCCCAGAACTTCCAAGTTCTCTCATTTGATGAACTCTACCATCCCAATGATTAAAATCGCCAATAACACTTACCCTTTCAGCATTGGGCGCCCATACTGCAAATATAACTCCTTTCACTCCTTCTATCTCTTCTAGATGCGCTCCTAGTTTATTGTATATTTCATAATGAGTACCTTGCCCAAAAAGATATAAATCAACATCACTTATTTGACTACTAAATCTATATGGGTCTTCTATTTCCCATTTATGGTTTTCATAGTTTACAATTAAGAACTTATAGTTAATCTTCTTAGTGATAACTGTAGTAAAAAAACCAGCTATGTGAATTTTCTCCATTTTAATTTTTTTTGATGTTTCTTTGTCTAATAAGTAGACCTCTTTTGCAAGTGGATAAAATATATTTACATAAAATGTATTCTTATACTTATGCATTCCCAAAATATGATGCGGATCTCTGTGATTAGAATTAATTAGAACGTTAAGCTCATCTTCATTTATATATTCTTTCATATATACCACCCTATCTCTTTCTACTTTATTTAATATATTCAATGGTACAACCCCTTTATCTATTTTACTATTCAAGATAAATATTATTCCTGTTCTTTGATAATTATTAATAAAATTTATATAAAATATATTATTTTACTTATTCTAATATCTTGCATAGAATTTCAATTAGTCTTTTTTAAAAATCTATTTAGATGTAATTTTCCATACTTTAAAGTATTGACAAAGAGATGTTTATTTATAAAAAATTAGTCCTTAAATAATAAACTAAAAATTTGTAATGAGTGGTATATAATAATAATATTTGACTATCACTTAAAAAGCTAAAGGAGTAGACTTCAAAAAGCCTACTCCTCTAAATACGTATAATAACAATATGAATAATTAAAAAACAGAACACAAATCAGTGATTATATTTTTAATCATACTGACGATATTATTTTTATTTATATCCATTAATATATTCTAATAAATCATTATTTTTATCTAAGAATATTGTTGTATCTTTTAAGTTTTTGTATATGTTCATTCTCTGAATAAACTTATAAAACTCTAAGTCTTTATTAAGTGACTGTTGATAAATCTTAATTGCTTCTGCGTCTGCTTCAGCTTTTGTTATAGCAGCTTTTTCAATAGCTGATGCTATTAATTCTTTTCTTTGACGATCCGTTGTTGCTTTTGCTTTTTGATAAGCTGAATCACCTTCTGCAATTAACTTTTCACTTTCTTTTTCAATTTGTTTTGACATTTTACCTTCAATACTAGCAACGTTTTCTGCAGGGAATGTTTTTCTATTAACCCCTACATCTGTTACAAATATACCAAACTCAACTAATAATTTTTTATTTAACTCATCTAGTTTTTCTGTAATATGAGATTCTAATATTTGACTTTGGAAAAATTCATCAAATATTAAAGTATTAGCTGACTGAATTACAACAGGATATAGATTCTTATCCATAACAGAATTAGCTCCATGTTCACTAATAACTGCTTCATTAAACTTAACAGGGTCTACTATTCTATATTGCGCATACATCTGAATATCTATTGATCTACCATCTTTCGTATTTGTTTTTTCTGTACGAGACGTATAAGTAAGATATTTTGAATCATATCTCTCTATTGTTTCAAAAAATGGTGCTTTAAAATGAAGTCCCTTTTCTCTTTTAATTTTTACATTTGTATTACCATTTACTTCAAAGTTATTTTTAACTTTATCATAATCTTGAGTATTAATAATAACTCTTTTTATTTTACCAAATTGTTTAACAAGAGCAATTTCGTCTTCCCTAATTATATATGCACTAGATGATATTAATATTAAACCTAGAAATACTAATGCTAAAATAATTATACTTTTTTTCTTCATACTAAACACCCCCTAATTATTCTGACTAATCTTTTGTTTAATAAAATTATCATTTTCTAAATTATAGAATTTGTAGATATCTGAATCATTAGTAATATCTAAAATCATATTATTATTAGTTATAAACTCTTTCATAGCTTCAATATAATATTTTTCTTTTACAATTAAAGGATTTACTTTATATTCTTCATATAATGCTTCATATTGTGCTACACCTGCTTTTGCATTAGCAATTACTTCGGCCTTGTATCCAAAAGCTTCTTCTTCTAATTTTTGTGCTTCTGCTTGGGCTTGGGGTATAATCGTATTATTATATTTTTCTGCCTCTTCAAGTTTACCCTTCATATATTGATTAGCGTTTTCTTTTTGTCTATAAGCTTCTTCTACAGCAGGTAATAACTCTACATTCTGAGTTTTCACAGTAGTTATAACTATACCTGCTTCATAAGTATCTAATTTATGTTGTAACTCGGGCATAATTTCTTTATCAATTATCTCTTTGTTCGTTCTGGCATCATCCAATGTAAATGTTTGATAACTATTTCTTACAACATCTTCAAGTGCCAAACGTAATGTTCCCTCAACATCATCCACTTTAAATAAATAATCTCTTGGGTTATTTATTTTATATTGAATTATAAGGTTAAGTAATACTAATGATGCATTGTTATTAGCTCCATCCACTATTACTTTTGCTTCATCTTGTGCATCAATATATTCAGGATTAGTACTTTTTGTACCCATTTGAGCAGTTCTAAATCCATATTCCATTTCATATATTTTACCTGTTGGTACCTTTATTACAGCATCAGCAATAGGCACTTTAAAATGCAAACCTGCATCCTTTTGAAGTACTTTATGCACTTGTCCAAACCTAAGTACTACAGCTGATTCCCTGTTATCTAACATATAAAAGCTATTTAAAACAATAAATGCAACAAGTAAAACTACTATAGCTATAGTAATTGATTTTTTTGCATTCTTTTTCATTTTTCCAAAATTAACATCAATAACATCGTCTTTATTATTATTATTAAAGTTAGTATTCATATGTTACTCCCTCCTTATTAGAAATTGTATATTATTATAACACATGTTTAGCTAAATAGTCATGAACAATTTGTTAAATTTTTTTCTATGTAAAAATGCAAAACCAGCTATACGTATCAAAAAATCAATACACTAGCTGGTTTATCTATCAAATCCATTTATCTTCTTCTTATTTTTTTTATTTATTTTCTTCTTGTTATTTAATTACTCTTACTTTCACAATCCCATCAATTGCTTCTAATTCAGTCACAATATCGTCAGTAATTTCGCTTTCTACATCAATTAATGTATAGGCCCAGTCTTTTTTACTCTTATTAATCATATCAACTATATTAATATTCTTATCTGCTAATGCAGTAGTAATATTACTTACCATATAAGGAATATTTTTATGATTAACAGAGATTCTTCCTGCCACTTTACATACTCCCATATAACAATCTGGATAATTTACTGAATTAGTTATATTACCATTTTCTAAATAATCCTTTACCTCATTAACTGCCATAACTGCACAATTAACTTCTGATTCTGGAGTTGATGCACCAAGGTGAGGAATACATATTGTATTTTTCATATTTAGAACTTTATCATATGGGAAATCAGTTACATATCTTGCAACTTTGCCAGATTCAAGAGCTTTTTCAATAGCTGTATCATCACATAAACCAGCTCTTGAGAAGTTTAACAATCTAACTCCATCTTTCATTAAATTAATCTTTTCTTCATTAATCATACCCTTAGTAGCATCCATTAAAGGTACATGAATAGTTAAGTAATCGGCTTTCATAAATAAATCATCAAGATTATCTGCTTTCTGAATTGAACGACTTAATCCCCAAGCAGATTCAACTGAAATAAAAGGGTCATATCCAAGAACATTCATTCCTAGTGATTTTGCAGTGTTTGCAACTAATACACCAATAGCACCGAGTCCAATAACTCCTAAAGTCTTCCCAGCAACCTCTGGACCTGCAAAATTAGACTTTCCTCCCTCAACTAACTTTGGAACTTCTTCTCCTTTATCCACAAGAGTCTTTGCCCAATCTACTGCTCCAATAATATCTCTTGAAGCTAATAAAAGCCCAGCCATAACTAATTCTTTAACACCATTAGCATTAGCACCTGGTGTATTAAAAACTACTATACCTTTTTCGGAACATTTTTCAATAGGTATATTATTAACACCTGCACCAGCACGGCCTATTACCTGTAACTCATTAGGTAATTCCATATCATGCATTTTATAACTTCTAAGTAAAATTCCATTTACTTTTTCTTCATCTACTATTTGAAATTTATCATCAAATAACTTAAGACCTTCATCAGCAATATTATTTAATGTCTTAATCTTATACATTACTATTCATCCTTTCCAAAACTTTTACATTTAAGTAATTGCAAAATTACATTCCGTTGATTCTATCTTCAAAATCTTTCATAAATGACACCAAAGTATTGACCCCTTCAATAGGCATTGCATTATATATACTAGCCCTCATACCACCTACTGATCTATGTCCTTTTAAATTAACTAACCCTTTTTGTGAAGCTTCTTTAATAAATTTGTTATTAAGTTCATCCGTAGGTAAGACAAAAGGAATATTCATAAGTGAACGATCTTTTTTAACTACTGTTCCCTTAAATAAGTTACTATTATCTAAAAATTTATAAATAAGATTTGCTTTTTCTTCATTTTTTTGTTGTATAGCCTTAATTCCACCTAATTCTTTTATCCATTCAAATACTAACCCTGCTACATAAATACTGTAGGTAGGAGGTGTATTAAACATAGATCCTTTTTCAGAATGTGTCTTATAATTAAGCATTGTAGGAGTAATATCAATACAGCTTCCTATTAGATCTTCTCTAATAATAACAACCGTAACACCTGCTGGACCCATATTTTTTTGCGCACCAGCAAAAATAACTCCATACTTACTTACATCAATTTCTTCTGATAAAATATTAGATGACATATCAGCAACTATAGGCACTTCTCCTACATCTGGTAACTCATTAAACTTAGTTCCATAAATTGTATTATTAGATGTAATGTAAAAATAATCAGCATCTTTGGTAAAAGATTCTTTATTAAGTTCAGGTATATAAGTATAAGTCTTGTCTTCTGATGAAGCTACTACATTAACTTCTCCATATTTTTTTGCTTCTGCTATCGCCTTTTTTGACCAAGCACCTGTATTTACATAATCTGCCTTTTGTGATTTATTTAACAGATTAAGAGGAATCATTGCAAATTGTGTAGATGCTCCACCTTGTAAAAATAACACTTTATAATTATCAGGTATATTCATTATTTCTCTAAGATTACTTTCTGCCTTATCAATTATGTTTTGATAAGCAACTGATCTATGGCTCATCTCCATAACAGACATACCTGTATTATTATAATTTGTCATTTCATCTGCCGCTTTTTTAAGTACTTCAATAGGTAACATTGATGGTCCTGCTGAAAAATTATATACTCTTTCCACGTTTATCACTCCAACTCATTTTTTTAATATGTAAGTTTATAGAAACTTATTAATTGCACACCTAGAATAATTTGTCTTTGCAAGAAATACATCATCATCTGTTTTTCGACAAAATATTCTAAATATTATTAGCAAAAAAATAATAATAAATAATACTAATAACTACATTAAATAACCATTACACAGTTTACTATGGTAATGCGCTAAATATAATATATTACAAAATACCCTATTAGTCAACAATAAAATAATATATACTTGCAAAACCATGAATTATAATTCTTTATATACAATATGTAATTCCATATTAGAAACGGGAACCCAACATATTGTATTAAAGAATCGACTAAATGGAGTTTTGCAATTACTTAAATAAATAAAAACTATAAAGGCAGTCGGATAATACATTTTTAGAGATGCTACAAGTATTTTTCCGACTGCCCCCTAATTTATAATTTATTTAACAATTACTTCTTCAATAGGTTTTCCTGGAGCTACCATTGGAAATACCTTATCATCTTTATCAATTACACAGTTAATTATAACTGGTTTTGTTTCATCAATAGCTTTTTTAAGAGTATCCTCTACTTCATCTTTACTTGTAATATTAAATCCAACAGCTCCCATTGATTGGGCTAACATTACATAATCCAAATCTTGATTAAGAGTTGTAAAAGAATATCTTTCATCATAGAACATTGTTTGCCATTGTCTAACCATTCCCAAAACACCATTATTTATAACTAGAATTATAACTTTAATATTATGTCTAACTGCTGTTAATAATTCATTGAAATTCATTCTAAAACTTCCATCACCAGCAATGTTAACTACTATTTTATCTGGATTACCTACTTTTGCTCCTAGACAAGCTCCAAATCCATAACCCATTGTTCCAAGGCCGCCTGATGTTAAGAATTTTCTAGGCTCTGTGAATTTATAATACTGTCCAGCCCACATTTGATGTTGTCCTACTTCGGTTGTAATAATAGCATTTCCTTTTGTTATTTCATCTAACTTTTTAATAACATATTGAGCGCTTAAACAATCAGTAGGATATATTAATGGATATTTTTGTTTTAGTTTATTAATTTCTTCTATCCATTCTGTATGAACTTGATTATCTAATCTATCATTAAGCTTTTGTAATACTCTTTTAATATCACCAATAACTGAATGATGAGTTAAAATATTTTTATTTACTTCGGCAGGATCTACATCTATTTGAAGTACTCTTGCTTCTTTTGCAAATTTATCAGGTTTACCAATAACTCTATCACTAAATCTTGCACCAACAACGATAAGCAAGTCACAAGCTGTTACTCCTAGATTACTAGCTTTTGAACCATGCATACCAACCATTCCAGTATATAGATCATTTTTCCCATTAAATCCTCCAATACCCATTAAACTACATGTAACTGGAGCATTAACTTTTTCTGCAAATTCCTCCAACTCTTTAGCAGCTTCAGAGATTACAACTCCTCCACCTGCATAAATATATGGTTTTTTAGAATTGTTAATTAGATTTATTGCTTGTTCAATAGACTCTTCTGTTATATTCTTTGCACATCTATTCACTTTCTTTGGCTCGGCATTGTTATACTCAGCCTTATTAGCAGTTACATCCTTTGGTATATCAATAAGTACAGGTCCTGGCCTACCTTCTTTAGCAGTGTAGAATGCCTCTCTAATAATATCTGCCAAATCGTTAACATCCTTTACAATATAATTATGCTTAGTAATTGGCATTGTTACTCCAGTTATATCAACTTCTTGAAAACTATCTCTACCTAATAATGCTACAGGTACATTACCTGTAATTGCAACCATTGGTACAGAATCCATATATGCAGTAGCTATACCAGTAACTAAGTTAGTAGCACCTGGTCCTGAAGTTGCTATTACAACACCTACTTTCCCTGTTGATCTAGCATATCCATCTGCTGCATGAGATGCTCCTTGTTCATGTGATGTAAGGATGTGTTTAATATCATCTGTATTTTTATATATTTCATCGTAAATGTTAAGAACAGCACCACCTGGATATCCAAATACTGTATCAACACTTTGTTCTTTTAAACATTCAATTACAATTTGTGCACCTGTTAATTTCAATTGATCATCTCCTTCCACAACCACATACTATTCTAATATAGCTCCTGTACTTGCTGATTTTACTAGTTTAGCATATCTTGCTAAATAACCTTTTTTAATCTTAGGTTCTTTTGGCACAAAATCTTTTCTTCTTAATTCCAACTCTTCTTTAGATAATTTAACGTTTATATTTCCTTTTTCTATATCTATTTCAATAATATCTTTTTCTTGAATAAGTCCGATATTTCCGCCATCTGCTGCTTCTGGTGATACATGCCCAATAGCTGCTCCTCTAGTAGCTCCGCTAAATCTACCATCTGTAATAAGAGCAACTTCTTTATCAAGACCCATACCAGCAAGAGCTGATGTTGGAGAAAGCATTTCTCTCATTCCTGGACCACCTTTTGGTCCTTCATAACGAATTACAACTACATCACCTTTATTAATTTGCCCATTATAAATAGCTTTAATTGCATCGTCTTCTGAGTCAAATACTCTTGCAGGTCCTACATGTTGCAACATCTGTTTTGAAACAGCTGACTTTTTAACAACGCAACCATCAGGTGCAATATTTCCTTTTAATACTGCAATTCCTCCTGTCACACTATGTGGTTTATCTACTGGACGAATAACATTTTCATCTCTATTTACAGCTTTTTCTATATTTTCACCTACTGTTTTACCAGTAACAGTTATTATATCTATGTTTAATAAATCATTTTTAGATAATTCTTTCATTACAGCTTGAACACCACCAGCATTATATAAATCTTGTATATGATAAGGTCCTGCTGGACTTAACTTACATAAATTAGGTGTTTTGCTACTTATTTCATTAGCTAAGTCTAGATTAAGCTCAACTTCTGCTTCATGAGCAATAGCTGGTAAATGTAACATACTATTTGTACTACATCCTAGAGCCATATCTACTGTTAATGCGTTATGAAAAGCTTTTTCATTCATAATATCTCTTGGTTTAATATCCTTTTCAAGAACATTCATTACTGCCATACCAGCAAGTTTTGCAAGTCTTATTCTTTCAGAATATATAGCTGGAATTGTTCCATTACCAGGAAGCCCCATTCCAAGAACCTCTGTTAAACAATTCATACTATTAGCAGTAAACATACCTGAACATGAACCACAACTTGGACAGGCATTATTTTCACATTCATATACATCTTCTTCAGTCATTGAACCAGCTTTAAAAGAACCTACAGCCTCAAAAACGCTATTTAAATCAAGGTCTTTTCCATTTTTATTAATAGATATCATTGGACCACCACTTACCACAACAGTTGGTAAGTTTAATCTTGCAGCAGCCATTAACATCCCTGGAACAATTTTATCACAATTAGGTACCATAACAAGGGCATCAAAGCCATGTGCCATTGCCATAGCTTCAATTGAATCAGCAATAAGTTCCCTTGTAACTAATGAGTAGTGCATACCAACATGTCCCATTGCTATTCCATCACATACTCCAATTGCAGGAAATACAATAGGTGTTCCACCAGACATTAATACACCTGTTTTAACAGCATCAACGATAGTATCTAAATGCACATGCCCAGGAACAATATCATTTTGTGAATTAACAATACCTATTAAAGGTCTTTTGATTTCTTCATCTGTATAACCCATAGCCTTAAATAAAGATCTATGAGGAGATCTTTCTATTCCTTTTTTTACACTATCACTTCTCATTTTTTACCACCCTACTTTTCTACTTATTAATTCAATTTTTCTACTATTAATTTACCCATTTCTTTTGTTCCAACTAATTTCATACCTTTACTCATAATATCTCCCGTACGATATCCTTCTTCTAGCACTTGTTCTACTGCTTTTTCGATAGCTTTAGCTTCTTTTTCAAGATCAAATGAATATCTTAACATCATAGCTACTGATAAAACTGTAGCAATTGGGTTAGCTTTATCCATTCCAGCTATATCAGGTGCTGAACCATGAATTGGTTCATACATACCAAGTTTTGAACTTCCAAGACTTGCTGATGGAAGCATTCCAATTGAACCTGTTATCATACTAGCCTCATCTGATAATATATCTCCAAACATATTTCCTGTTAAAATAACATCAAATTGTTTAGGATTTATTACTAATTGCATTGCCCCATTATCAACATATAAATGATTTACTTCAACCTCTGGATAATCTTTTGCTACTTCTTCTACTACTGATCTCCATAATCTTGAATTTTCAAGAATATTTGATTTATCAATACTAGTTACTTTTTTATTACGTTTCATAGCAATATCGAAAGCAACTTTTGCAATTCTCTTTATTTCACTAACAGAATATTTCATTGTGTCGTAAGCTTCTTCACCTTCTCTGCCTCTTTCACCAAAGTAAATACCTCCAGTTAATTCTCTTACAACAACAAGGTCAAGTCCACCTTCTCCTATTATTTCATCTTTTAATGGACATGCATCTCTTAATTGATTAAACATAGTAGCAGGTCTAATATTTGCAAATAATTCTAACGCACTTCTAAGTCCTAATAAAGCTTTTTCTGGTCTTTCATCTCCTGCTAGATTATCCCATTTTGGTCCTCCAACAGCACCTAAAAGAACTGAATCACTTTCTTTACAAACTTTTATAGTTTCTTCTGGCAAAGGCTCTCCTACTTTATCTATCGCCACCCCACCTGCTAAAACTTCTTTGTATTCAAAACTATGTCCGTATTTATTTCCTACTTCAGTAAGGACTAATTTAGCTTGTTCAACAATATCTGGTCCTATTCCATCACCAGGAATAACTGCTATTTTATAATTCACCCTGAATTCATCCTTTCTATTTATATACTGCATTTTCTTCTTATATTATTTTTCGTTCTTTATTTTATTTATTAATCCATCAGCTTTTATTATTTTTTGCATAAATTCTGGGAAAGCTTCCCCTTGATAAGTCTTATTTTTCGTAATATTAGTTATCATACCTGTATCAAAATCAACTTCAACTTCGTCTCCTGCATCAATACCTTTTACCGCTTCATCACATTCTAATATTGGAAGACCAATGTTAATAGCATTTCTATAGAAAATTCTAGCAAATGTACTAGCGATTACACATGATATTCCTGCTGCTTTAATTGATATTGGAGCATGTTCTCTTGAAGAACCGCATCCAAAATTCTTATTAGCAATCATTATATCTCCTTCACTAACATTTTTAACAAAGTCTTTATCTATATCTTCCATACAGTGAGCCGCTAATTCTTTTGGTTCTGTTGTATTTAGATATCTTGCTGGAATAATTACATCTGTATCAACATTATCTCCGTACTTAAAAACTTTACCTTTAGCTTTCATCCAATCACCTCTACATGTTTAATAATTAGTTTTTGTACTTTTTATTTATAAATATTATTATCATTTTTTATTTTTATTTATTAATTTTATATCCCTTTATTTTTTTATGAAGCTTCTATGTCTTTTATTTGTTTTTTATAAAAGTCTTCATATCCCTTTTATTTTAATTTATATTTTAATTTATATTTAAATATAAATCTTTTAAACATACATATTTATATCCTACTATTTTCTTATTTCTATATACTATACTTTTATTATATCCCAATAAATATTTATTATATTTTTATAATTCTTCTGGACTAGCAATTCTTCCAAGAACTGCTGATGCTGCTGCTACTACTGGACTTGCTAAATATACTTCAGATTCAACATGACCCATTCTACCAACAAAGTTTCTATTAGTAGTTGCAACTGCCCTTTCACCTTTTGCAAGGATACCCATATGTCCTCCAAGACATGGTCCACATGTAGGTGTACTTACTACTGCTCCAGCTTCTATAAACGTTCTAATTAAGCCTTCTTCCATAGCTTGTAAGTATATTTTTTGTGTTGCTGGAAATACAATTGTTCTAATGCCTTTTTTAACTTTTCTTCCTTTTAGTAGTTCTGCAGCTGCTCTTAAATCTTCTATTCTACCATTAGTACATGAACCAATCACTACTTGATCTATTTTAACTTCTCCTACTTCATCGATAGTACGTGTATTATCTGGTAAATGTGGAAAAGCAACTGTAGGTCTTAGTTCATCTAATTTTATTTCATATACTGCATCATACTCAGCATCATCATCTGCTTCATATACTTTATATTCTTTATCTGAATGTTCTTTAACATATGCTAATGTTTTATCATCTACTGGGAAGATTCCATTTTTTCCACCTGCTTCAATTGCCATGTTTGCCATTGAAAATCTATCATCCATTGATAAATGTGAAAGACCATCTCCTACAAATTCCATTGATTTGTATAGTGCACCATCTACACCAATAAGACCGATTATATGTAAAATAATATCTTTACCACTTACCCATTTAGCTGGTTTTCCTGTTAATACAAACTTAAGCGCTGAAGGAACTTTAAACCAACATTTTCCTGTAGCCATACCAGCCGCCATATCTGTACTTCCAATACCTGTTGAAAATGCTCCAAGAGCTCCATAAGTACATGTATGTGAATCTGCACCAATTACAACATTACCTGGTACTACTAATCCTTTTTCAGGAATTAAAGCATGTTCAATACCCATTTCTCCAACTTCAAAATAATTTTCTACTTCTTTATCAAGAGCAAACTCTCTTACGCATTTACATTGTTCTGCCGCTTTTATATCTTTATTTGGTGTAAAGTGATCAGGTACAATAGCTACTTTACTTTTATCAAATACCTTATCTACACCTATTTTTTTAAACTCTTTTATTGCTACTGGTGTTGTAATATCATTTCCTAGAACTAAATCAAGATTAGCATCTATTAACTGACCTGCCTTTACTTCTTCAAGACCTGCATGGGCAGCTAAAATCTTTTGAGTCATAGTCATTCCCATCTTTTTGTCCTCCTTATATCTAAGTTTTGCAATTACCTATACATCTTTTTAAGTAACATGGTTATCTATGAATTTTCAATGCTCATATATATTACATGTAAGCCTTAATTTTCTTTTCTAATTCTCTTAGCAATTTAACTTCAATTGAATCAATTAAAGCTATTAAACTTGCATCTATTATATCAGTTGAAACACCAACTGTAGTCCACTCATCTATTCCGTCAGTTGAGCTAATAAGAACTCTTACTTTTGCCGCCGTAGCTTCTTTTGTATCAAGAACTCTAACTTTATAGTCTTTTAAATAAACTTCTTTAAGTTCTGGATAAAAAATTTCTAAAGCCTGTCGTAGAGCTTTATCTAGAGCATTAACAGGTCCATCGCCCTCAGCCGCAGTCATTTTAATCTTATCATCAACGTTTACTTTTACCATAGCATATGCGCTTAGCTCACCATTTGAATTTGGTTTTTCACCGATTATCTTAAAATTCTCTAATTTAAAGAATGGTTTATATTTACCAAGATTTTTTCTTATTATTAATTCAAAAGTGCTTTCTGCTCCTTCAAATTGATAGCCTTCATGTTCTAATTGTTTTAATCTTTCCATTATAAGTTTTGTCTCTGGTGAATCTTTTTGAATATCTGGTGCAACTTTTTGAATTTTTTTCAATATAGTACTTCTACCAGCAACTTCAGACATTAAAAATCTTCTTTCATTCCCCACAATTTCGGGATTAATATGTTCAAAAGACTTAGAAGCTTTTGTTACACCATCAATATGCATGCCACCTTTGTGTGTAAAAGCTGCTCGCCCTACATAAGGCTCTTTATCATCTAAAGATACATTTGCAATCTCAGCTACTTTTCGTGCTACACTAGTGATTAACTCTAAATTCTCTTCCTTTATACAACTATAACCTTTTTTAATTTGAAGATTACCTATAACTGTAGAAATATTTGCATTACCACATCTTTCTCCAAAACCTATATATGTTCCTTGAACTTGATCTGCTCCTGCTAATACAGCCATTATAGAATTAGCGACTGCCATACCTCCATCATTATGACAATGAATACCAACACTTGTTTGAAATCTTGTTGATACTTCTTTTGTTATATCATAAATCTCATTAGGCATACATCCACCATTAGTATCACATAGAACTATACTGTCTGCTCCACCTTCAACTGCTGTTTGTAAACTTTTCATAGCATATTTAGGATTGGCTTTGTAACCATCAAAAAAGTGTTCTGCGTCAAATACGACTTCTTTACCTTTTTCTTTAAAAAAAGCTATAGTATCTTTAATCATATTTAAATTTTCTTCTAAAGTGGTATTAATAATATCTGTCACATGAAAATCCCAGCTTTTCCCAAATATAGCAACAACCGGCGAATTCGCTAGAAGAAGTGATTTTACATTTGCATCATCTTCAACTTTTATATTTCTACGTCTAGTGCTTCCAAATGCCGTTAATTTAGCATTTTTAAAATCAAATTCTCTAATACGATCAAAGAACTCCAAATCTTTGGGATTTGATCCTGGGTTACCTGCTTCAATATAAGAAACACCAAGCTCATCTAACGCTTTAACTATCTTTAGTTTATCTTCTACAGAAAAAGAAATTCCTTCAGCTTGAGCGCCATCTCTTAATGTAGAATCATATATTTGAATGTTTTTCCCCAATTATATTCCCTCCAATCTATAGGTTTTAAATAATTGCAAAACTATATTTAGTTAAGGTAATTTTATAATATAAGTTAAAATTATGAGTTTTGCAATTGCTTAATATTTTTCTTTTGTGGTAATTTATTTTGTTGTAATATTAGAGGTATTTCTTAAGATAAGAAGCGGTTATCATTGCAATTAACATGGAAGAACATAATCTTCTTAGTTAAGAACAAAACTTCCGCTTCATAAGAATGTTAATCAAATACTATTTCATCCAACTCATCATTTTTCTAAGTTCTTTTCCAACTTTTTCAATTTGATGCTCAGATTCAATTCTTCTTCTTGATCTAAATGCTGGACGATTAGCTTTATTTTCTAAAATCCAATTTCTTGCAAAAGTTCCATCTTGAATTTCATCAAGTACTTTTTTCATTTCTTTCTTGCTATCTTCATTTATAATTCTTTTTCCAACAGAGTAATCACCATATTCAGCAGTATCACTTATTGAATATCTCATGTAAGATAATCCACCTTCATTGATTAAATCAACAATTAATTTCATTTCATGACAACATTCAAAATATGCACTTTCTGGTTGATATCCAGCTTCAACAAGTGTTTCAAAACCAGCTTTAATTAATTCAGAAACTCCTCCACATAGAACAGCTTGTTCTCCAAATAAATCAGTTTCTGTTTCTTCCTTAAAAGTTGTTTCAAGAATACCTGCTCTTGCACCACCAATTCCTGCCGCATATGCAAGCGCTAAATCTTTTGCACCAGTTGCATCTTGATATACTGCAATAAGACATGGAACACCTTTTCCTTCAACATATTGACTTCTAACTGTATGTCCTGGTCCTTTTGGTGCTACCATAAATACGTTTACATCTGATGGTGGAACGATTTGTCCATAATGAATATTAAAACCATGAGCAAATACTAATGAATTACCTGCTTCTAAATTAGGTTCAATACTTTCTTTATATAATTGACTTTGTTTTTCATCATTTACTAAAATCATAATAACATCTGCTTGCTTTGCCGCCTCAGCAGCTACAGCTACTTTAAGTCCAGCATCTTCTGCTAATTTCCATGATTTACTTCCTTCATATAAACCAACAACAACATTTACACCTGATTCGTGAAGATTAAGTGCATGTGCATGACCTTGACTTCCATATCCAATTATTGCTACTGTTTTTCCTTCTAATAATGCTAAGTTACAATCCTTTTCATAAAACATTTTTGCCATTTTAAATTCCTCCTATTAATCCATTTCGTTTTCGATGTATTGTTTGATCTCTTTACTACCTCGTTCAAGTGCTGTAAGACCTGTTCTAACAATTTCTTTAATTCCATAAGTTTCTACTAAATCAAGAAATGCTTTTACTTTGGTTTGATCTCCTGTTATTTCTACAGTTAATGTTTCACTTGAAACGTCTATTATATTAGCTCTAAAAATATCCACTATTTCTATTATTGATGCCCTATTGTTGTCTGTGGCAGATATTTTTACTAAAGCCAATTCCCTGTAAACAGATGAATCAGGCTTAAGTTCTATTATATGTTTAACATCAACTAATTTATTTAGTTGTTTTGTTATTTGCTGAATTATTAAATCATTCCCTCTAGCTACAATTGTCATTCTAGAATAATCTGGGTTTTCTGTTTCACCAACAGACAAGCTGTCAATGTTGTAACCTCTTCTACTAAACAAACCAACGACTCGACTTAAAACCCCCGAATGATTAACAACTAATACGGATAATACATGTCTGTTCATAAATGTTCCTCCTTTCAAATTCTTTTAGCTATCTTCTTTACATGTAAAAATATTAAATCCTGTAATTAACACAACTATCTGACAATTTAACGTTAAATACTATATGAAAGACAGCTGTCAATGAGATAATATTAAAAATAATATATCATTTGCTAATTAAAGAATCTTACTTTAATATAATAAAACGCCCCTACAGCTTATACTGTAGGGACGAGGAAACCACGCGTTACCACCCTAATTGCCTTAATAAAAGACCTCTCTAACAGATTCTAACAAATCCTAGCCTATAACGGGACTACCCGATAACCACCTACTATATTTCAGTGGTACTGCTCAAGAGTGATCCATGTCAATGCTGTAGTACTGATTTTCACCTACCATCAGTTCTCTTTGACTACTTTTGCAAATCATGCGTCTCTATCACTGCATTTATCTGACAATTCGTTTTCGATTGATAGTATTATACCAAGATAAAGTGTTGATGTCAAGGTCAAAAATATTTTTTCTAATTAAATATTTTCACTATCATATTATTTTCCCGTTGTCCATTACAAGAACCTTATCATATTTATCTACAATCTCTTCTTGCAATCTGTGGCAAATATTAATAATTGTTATTCCTTGTAACTGAGTTAACTTGTTTTCAATATTAATATAATTTTTATTATCAAGTGCTGATGTTGACTCATCTAATAATAATATTTGTTTTAATTTAAGTAATGTTCTTGCTATAGAAAGTCTTTGTTTCTCTCCACCTGATAAATTTGATTTATTTTCATTAAGTCTTGTCTCTAATTTATTGGGTAAACTTAAAACCTTATTTTTCATATTGACAAAATCTAATACCTCTAATATTTGTTCATCAGATATATCCTCATCAAATAAAGTAAGATTATTTTTTATACTATCTTCAAAAAAGAAATTTTCTTGTGGGATATATGATATATTTTTATATATTGAGTCTTCATCTATATCTTTTACTTCTAAATTTGCAATTTTTATATTCCCATTATAGTTATTATATTGACCTAAAATAGTTTTTAACAATACACTTTTACCAGAACCACTCTCTCCCGTCAAAAGATATTTTTTGCCTAATTCTATTTTTAAATCAACATTATCTAAAATTTTTCTATCTAGTTTCAGAGATACATCTTCTAATTTAATATTATCATTTATTTTAGAAATATCTTTATACTCATCTACATTATTCTCCGTAATATATTCTTCATATCTTTTTATAATAGCACTTCCACCTTTTAGTTTTGGAATTAAATCCGATAACTCCATTAAAGGCGTTGATATACCATTAGAAATAAAACTAATAGCAAATACTTGTCCTATAGTAAGATAACCCCTTAATGCAAGAAACATACCTCCAAGTAAAGTCAATATAGTAATACTAATTGCGCTTATACCCACTATTGAAGATAGTCCTTCAATCCAAGTGAATGATTTTCTTTTTGTTTCAGAAGCTTTAATATTTATTTCAGCATGGAGTGCAATAACATCTTTTTCTGAGTTATTAATTTTAAAAAAATCATGTCCATTTAATAATTCTACAGTTTTCTTTGTATACTCACCTTTTCCCTTTGCAAATTTATTAGCTTCTTTACCTATCTTTTTATTAAAAACAGCAGATAAAGCTATAGGAAGTATACTTAATAAAACTACTATTATAGTACTAATTACATTTATTTTTAAAAGTATTATTATAGAAATAATAAGTCTAATAATATTTTCATTAATACTTAATAAAGATTCCACATACATGTTTTGTATAGTGTTAATATCATTAATTAGCACAGAAATATATTCACTAATTTCATTTTCATAAAATTTATTCATTGGTTTAGAAAGCAATTTATGGATAAAATTATTTTTAATAAAAGCATATATTTTACTTATATAATTTGATTTTATTAAACCCACGACAAAAGTAAATATTAAGATTAGCACAAAAGTAGTTATAAGCTTTACAATTATTCTATTAAAAAGCTGATAATTGGTAGTACCAGCAACATCAAATAAATCTCCTAAAATAACAGAAAAAATTGCCGAAATAATTGCTAATACAACTAAAATTATTTCGTAAAAAACAACTTTTGTTTTGTACTTAAATATATACTCCAATATAAAATTTTTCTTCATGTACAATACCCCCTAACCTAACATTTTAAGTGCTAGTTCATTGCTTTTTTTAGCTATTTCAAAATAACTTCCCGATTGTTCAATATAACCATTTTTAACAATAAAAATTTTATCATATTCTTTTATAGTATCATTTATCTTATGAATTATTGCTATAACTGTTTTATCTTTCTTACTCAATATATTTTTTTCTACATATAATGAAGTAGATTTATCTAGTGCTGAAGTAGCTTCATCTAGAATAATAATATTAGACTTTGATAAATGGAGTCTTGCTATCGCAATTCTTTGCCTTTCCCCACCAGAAAAGTTGTATTTATCAGCTTCGATTATTGTATCTAATCCATTTGGAAGTTTTTTGTACAATTCATCTAATCCAGCTAAATGAATTGCCCTCATTATTTCTTCATCATTATAAGAACTGTTAAGTAATGCAATATTATTACGGAAAGTATCTGTAAAAACAAATGATTCTTGTGAGATATATGAAATGTTATCATATATTTGTCTAAGAGATATATCCTTAAAATCTTTATCATCTATTTTAATGCTACCATTATAATCATCAAAAAATCCAAGTAATAACTTACAAAAACTACTTTTTCCTGAGCCACTTTCTCCTATTATAGCGTATTTTTTACCCTTTTCTAGTTCTATATTAAATCCTTTTAATATAGAATTGGTTCCAACGCTTAACTTAATTTCTTTTGCAATTATTTTATCATTAAACTCAAATTTATCATTTTTTTCTAAAACATCTTTTTCCCCATTATTTATTAGATTAAGAGTTTTATTTCTAATTTCTTTTGTAGAATTAATTTGTTCGATATACTTTAGTATATTATTAAAAGGGTTTCTAATATTGTTAGCTAGTCCAAAAAGCAAAGCAACTGTTGCAGCAGTTATTAACATTTCCATAGAACGATTAACAAAAAATAGTAACGAAAAGATTTTTAATAACATTATAGAAAAAGTAATAATACAGTTATTATATGTTTTATAGTAATTTTGGCTCTTTCTTGTATCTTCTAATTTTGTTACATCATCTTTAAATCTTGATTCAATTTTCTTATTAATACTAAATAATTTTATAACTTCAAAAGCTCTAACTGTTTCCGAAACAATTTTTGTATAAACTTGCAAAGCTTTAGAAACAGCAATTCCTTTTTTATTTAGTTGTTTTTTTAGTATAAATGGTGATATTAAAGAAGGAATCATTAAAAATAAAACAACAATAAAATACTTCCATCCAACAAAAATAATTGCTATACTCATAATTATTATTTGAATGGAGTCCATAAATATTTCAAGCATTGGTCTAAAATAATTATCTTCTAATAAATCCACATCATTTAAGATTGCAGAGATATAATAATTACTTCCTTTTACCCCATAATCACAAACACTTTCCCGATACGAAGCTACAAAAATATCATTTCTAAGTTCTATAACCCCTATATGTAATATCTTTCTAGTCACATAAACTGATCCCATAGAAATAGCTAATAAAATAAGTATATTTGCAAGTACAAAGATAGTAATCATATATGCTTTTGAAGTATCGCTTTCTTTCACAATATCCGTAATAACAGAATATGAATAAAAAATAGCAACTAAATTAATAAAACCAATACATGCTAATATTAAATCAATGAAAAACAAAGACTTTTTTCTTAAAAAATATTTTATCATATTACTTTCCTTTCTTAATCATTTTTGCCTAAGTAATTACAAAACTACATTCAGTTAATCCTTCTTTAAATAATTTTTTAATTTAAAATTTCAAGTATCAATTATAATTATATAAAACATTGTACTATTCATTGAATAGTTTGTAAATAACCATTATTAGTATATTTCTTTGTTATAGTCTGATAATATTATATTTTTCGACACTTTTTTTTGCTCATCAAACATTTATTTATGTATTATTAAATCATAATTACTAGATTCTAAGTATAAAAATAAATATTTTAGCACTCAAAAAAATAAAAAAGTACTCATTTTTTTATACACAACAAAAACCTTGTATCCCTTTATATTCGAAGGTTTACAAGGTTAATTTGTTTCACAAGTGTTAAATTCTCATCTGTATTTTATTCCTGATTAAATCTTTATTTTAGTTTGCTTCACTGTTTTGACGTGCTTAGTTTAAGTTAGTTAATTCTTTGGCAAGCTTTACTGCCATATTAGCATCTTCGCTATACCCATCTGCACCTATTTCTTTTGCATATGAATCAGTTATTACGGCTCCACCAATCATAACTTTTGATCTTAGATTTTCCTTTTTAACTAATTTAATAACATTTTCCATTTCTAACATTGTAGTAGTCATTAAAGCAGATAATGCAATAATATCTGCATCTACTTCTTTAGCTTTTTCTACTATTACCTCTTTAGATACATCTTTGCCTAAATCAAACACTTCAAAACCATAATTTTTTAACATTAAAGCTACTAAATTCTTACCAATATCATGTATATCTCCTTTTACAGTTGCAATAACTACTTTCTTTTTATCCTCTACACTCATATCACTTTTTTTAAGTATAGGATCTAAGTAGTCCATAGCAACTTTCATAGCTTCTGCACTCATAATAAGCTGTGGTAGGAAATACGTCTTTTCTTCAAATAATTGTCCCACTTTAGTTATAGCTGGAATCAAATATTGCTCTATAATAACTTGTGGAGCATTGTTTTCATCTATTGCCTTTTTAATATATTCAACAATATTATCTTTTTCTCCATTTATAACCATAGCATAAATAATCTTTTTTATATCTGTTTTTTCACTATTTTTAATATTATCGTCATTAATTTTTATTTTATTTTCTTCAATACTCTTTTTTTCTTTTAACTTTTTTTTATTACTAAATGTTTTAATATATTCTAAACTATCTTTATCTCTCATAGCTAAAACATCAGACGCTTTTTTCTGATTCATTAATAACTCATCTGAAGGATTTGCTATTGCCATTGTAAGTCCTTTACTAATTCCCATCGCTAAAAAAGTTGAATTAATAAGTTTTCTTTCCGGTAAACCAAATGATATATTTGACAAACCAACAATTGTGCCTGCACCAAATTCATTACTACACCACTTAATAGTTTCTAGCGTTTGAGTTGCTGCTTTATTATTAGATGCTATTGTAGTAACTAATCCATCTACAATTATATCTTCTTTTTTATATCCTAGCTCTTTTGCATGATGATAAACTTTTTTTATTATATCATGCTTTTCTTCCATACTCTTAGGGAGTCCTTTATCACTTAATGGTAATAATACAAACATAGCACCATATTTCTTTGCAATAGGTAGTAATCTATCTATTTTATGTTTTTCATATGATATAGAATTTACTAAAGCTCTTCCTGGATAAATTCTTAAAGCTGCTTCTATTGCATCTATCTTTGATGAATCAATACAAAGAGGTACTTTTACAAAAGTTGATAATTGTTCTACTACTAATTTCATCATATAAACTTCATCAATACCGTTCATTCCAACATTTACATCAAGAACACCTGCACCTTTTTCTATTTGTTCATTAGCAAGAGTTAAAACATATTCTAAGTTGTTATTTCTAAGCTGTTCTTGCAATTTTTTCTTACCTGTAGGATTAATCCTTTCACCCACTATTATAGTTGGTTTATCTCCTCCAATTTCAACATATGTTCTTTCAGATGTTAAAATTCTGCCTTGTTTCTTTTTCCATAACTTAATATCGCACTTAGAAATTCTATCTTTTATAAGACTAATAAATTCTTTTGTTGTACCACAGCATCCTCCAATAATATTTGCTCCTGCTTCTACTAATTGTTTTGCATAATTAGAAAATTCTTCGCCATTCATATCAAAAACAGTTTCGCCATTTTCATATTTAGGTAGTCCTGCGTTAGGTTTAACAATCAAAGGAACTTTTGCATATTTTTTCATCGCTTTTACTATATTTATCATATCGTCTGGTCCAGTTGAACAGTTACACCCTACAGCATCAGCTCCAAGATTTTGAAGCGTTATTAATGCTGTTACAGGGTCCGTCCCATTAAGTGTATATCCACTTTTTTCATATGTCATACTAACCATAACGGGTAAGTCACATGTTTCTTTTACAGCTAACAAAGCTGCTCTAGCTTCATTAATATTCATCATTGTTTCTATTACAAATAAATCAACACCAGCTTCTACTAAAGCTTTTACTTGAACCTTATATGCATTAACAATATCTTCAAAATGATATTTGCCTATAGGATATATCTGTGCTCCAGTTGGCGATAAATCACCAATAACCCATGCCTTATCGCCTACAGCTTCCTTAGATATTTCAACTAATTCTTTATTCATAGACGTCAATTCATCTTGTAATCCAAATTCTGCTAACTTTATTGCATTACAGCCAAAAGTACATGCATAAACTGCTTTTGATCCAGCTTTTACATATCCTTTTTGTATATCAATTAAAACTTCTCTATTTTCAATAACCCATTTTTCTGGACAAACTCCTCTTGGCATCCCTCTTTTTTGCAATTCTGTTCCCGTTGCTCCATCAAGAATTAGTATATTCTTTTCTAAATACTTTCTAAATTCTTTTCTATTCATATAATCAAACCTCTCCTACCTAACTACTTTTATTACTTCTATAAACATTACTACTTAATACCCTCAATAATTTTGCTAATCATTTCAACTCGGTTAAAAGGTGTCATAAAATAAATTCCATCAACACATTTTTTTATTTTCTCTGCATAATCTATTGCTATAGAAATTCCTACTTCTTCTGCTTCTTTCCTATTCATATCTTTTTTAAACCTATTACATATATTGTCGGGTACTTCTATTCCTGCTATCTCGTTTTTAAGAAATTGTGCATTTCTATAACTCACTATTGGCATAATACCACCTAGTATCTTTATATTAGTATTTTCCTTTATAATTTTTAAGTTCTCAAGTGCTTTATCATTATAAATAGGCTGTGTTAGTAGGTATTTTGCACCTGCTTTTTCCTTCTTATTAATTCTATTAATTAATTTACTAACATTCTGTAAATTTGGATTAAGCGCTCCACCATATATCATTGCATCCTCTTCATCAAATTCGTAGTTTAATTCTTTTACTAACTCCATTAATTTTATTGAATTTATGTTAAATACACTTTTTGTTTCTATTCTCTCTCCACTAGGAATAGGATCTCCTGTTACTAGTAAAACATTTCTTATATTTTCTATATGCGCTCCTAAAATTATAGATTTTAAAGCTATTACATTTTTATCTCTACAGCAAATATGTGGCATAACATCAATGCCTACTTCTTTTGCTATTTTATTAGCCATTATTATTGAATCTACTCTAGGTCTTGATAAAGGCGAATCCGCTATAGTAATTATATCAACATCTTCTGCTTTTAACCTATTAGCCCCCTCCATAATTTTACTAATATTTCCGTTAAAAGGAGGATCTAGCTCTACAGCAATAACAAACTCATTATTTTTTAACTTATTATAAAAATTATTTGGTACTGTTACCTTTTTTCTTTTATTTAGTATTTTACTATTTTGACGTATTAAAGCAGGCGTATAATCTTTATCCATTAAGTTGTTTATTTCTTGAATGTGTTTAGGAGTTGTTCCACAGCATCCTCCTAAAACTTTTACTCCTAATTCTTTTATTTGATACATTATTTCAGCAAAATACTTAGCATTATCTATATAAAATGTTCTATCATATATAATATCAGGATATCCTGCATTTGGTATTGCTACTATGTTTTCATCTACTAAGTCTAGTAACCTAATTATTTTATATAGATGTCCTGCCCCAATTCCACAATTAAAACCATATGCAATTAGTCCATTAATTTCTCTAGCCTCTTCAATTAATCTTCTAGCACTTATTCCTTCTTTAGAGTAGCCAAAAGAGTTAACTCTATATTGAACAATTATTTCTATGTTAATATGTTGTGATAAAATATACTCACATAGTTTCTTTATATATTTATTACTAGAAAATGTCTCGAATACAAATATCTTAACTCCCGATTCTAAAAAAGTATCAATAATATAGTAGTATTCATCTAATATATCTTCTTCTTCTAGATAAATTCTCTCTGGAATAGGACCAATGGATGCCCCAATAAATACGTCTTTATTTTGCACACAATTACTCGCTATTTTGCACCCTTCACTTATTATCTCTTTTAATTTTACTCTATTACAATCAAGACTTATTGTGTTAGCAGAGAAAGTATTTGTGCGTATTAACTTTGCTCCTGCTTCAATATATTCATTATGTATCTCTTCTACAACGTACTTATTATTAATATTTGCAAGTTCAGAAATAGTTGTATTTTGTGATGTTTTAATAGAATAATAAGTTCCAATTGCACCATCTGCAACTAGAACTTTTTCTTTTAAATAATCTTTTAAACTCATATAATCACCTATTTTGGGCTAAGCCTCATTTTATAAATTTATACTGTAAGTAATTCTGTCCGTTAATTTTCTATAACTGCATTCTTTTTTCTTATATTAATTATAATTAAAAATGTATATTTATACAAGTAATTATTTTTTAACTTCTAGCCTTTTAATATTTTTAAGTTCAACTCCAGTATTAGCATTAATTTCAAGTGTTGCAACACATTTTTCGCCAGTTTGGGGAAGGGTTACATTAAAGTCACTTATTTTTTTGTCTTTTAATAATTTAGTAATTGTATCTTTTTCAATTGCTTTTTTACCGTATCTTTCTAATGAGTTTTTCCAAATAGAATATTTACAGTTATTTCTCCATTCGCTACAATAGAAAGATTTTGTATTTTCAAGTATTTGACCTTTTTTACATATTGGGCATGTTCCTAGTCCCTTTACTTTCTTCTTTTTACTTTCTGGAATAGGTTTTGTTTCAAATTTTACTTTTCCTTTACTTTTACTAGCAGAATTAACAAGATATACTACAAATCTTTTAATACTATCCATAAAACGATTTGATTCCATATTCCCTTTATTTATACTTGTAAGTCCTTTTTCCCATTTTCCAGTTGTTTCTGGTGATTTTAATTCTTCAGGAATTATTTTAATTAGTTGACATCCTTTTTTAGTTGGTATTAATGTTTTTCCTTTTCTTTTAATGTATTCTACTTGAATAAGTCTTTCTATTATTCCCGCTCTAGTTGCTGGTGTTCCAAAACCAGATTCTTTTAACTGCTCTTTTAAAGCTTCATCTTCAGTAAACCTACCCGCATTTTCCATTGCTCCTAGCAAAGAACTTTCTGTATATGGTTTTGGTGGTGTAGTTTTTTTTGTAAGCTTTTCTACATCTATTACTTCTCTAGTATCACCTTTTTTTAGTTTAGGCATGATTTGCTCTTTATCGTCTTTCGTTGCTGTATAAAGTGCTTTCCATCCTTTATCAACAATAACTTTTCCAGAAGATACAAACTTTTCTCCTTCTATATCAAAAATTATTTCTGTTGTTTCATATTTATAATAATCATAAAATACCGCAATAAACCTTTTAACAACTAAATTGTATATATTAAGCTCATCTTTTGTTAGTGTGGTAAGGTTTGGTACTACATCTGTTGGAATAATAGCATGGTGATCTGTTACCTTACTATTATTAATAATTCTTTTATTAAATTTTAAATTGCCTTTATCTAATAAAGGCTTAATTGCTTTATTATAAGGTGGTATATTTATTTTGTTCATTGTACTTTTCACTTTATTTTTCATATCATCACTAAGATATCTACTATCTGTTCTTGGATATGTAAGCAACTTTCTTTTTTCATATAAATCTTGTGCTATAGTTAATACTCTCTTTGCAGTGTATCCAAATTTTTTGTTTCCATCTCTTTGAAGTTCTGTTAAGTCATATAACAGTGGAGGTGGCATCTTTTTAAGCTTTTTATTTACTTCTTCTACTGTTCCCTCTTTATTTTTTATTTTCTGTGCAATTTCATCAGCTTTTTTTTGATCAAATATTTTGGTATCAGAAGGTTTTTCATTAAACCATATAGCTTTAAAATCGTCAACAAAAACAGCATATACTTCAAAGTAATCTTTTGGCTTAAAATTATTTATTTCATTATGTCTATTAACTATTAATGCTAACGTTGGTGTTTGAACTCGTCCAATACTTAGTAATACATTATTACTTGTAGTATATGCTCTTGTTGCATTTATTCCTACAAGCCAATCTGCTTCTGAACGACATTTTGCACTATAAAATAAGTTATCATATTCTTTTCCATCTTTTAGCTTGTTAAATCCTTCTGTAATAGCTACATCTGTCATACTAGATATCCATAGTCTAGAGAATGGTTTTTTACATCCAATATAGTCATATATGTACCGAAATATTAGTTCTCCTTCACGTCCACTATCTGTAGCACAAATAATTGATTCTATGTCTTCTCTTTTCGCCAATCCATCAATTATTCTTAGTTGTTTTTCTGTATTTGGATATGGTTTTAATTGTATATTATTTGGAATAATGGGTAATTCATTATATCTCCATTTTTTATATTTCTCATCATAATCATCAGGTTCTGCTAATGTTATTAAGTGTCCTACAGCCCATGTAATAACATAATTAGCCCCTTCTATATAACCATCTTTCCTTGAGCTACATTTTAATACTTTTGCTATGTCCCTAGCCACTGATGGTTTTTCCGCAAGTACAAGCTTTTTACCCATTTGTTCCATTCCTTTCAAGAGATTCATTCTGATAAATAATTACAAAACTACATTCCGTTTATTCTTTAATACAATATGTTGAGTTCCCATTTCAAATTAAAACTACATATAGTATGTAAAGAATTCTAATTATTAGTTTTGCAATTACCTAATTCTTTTATGAGTGAATTATAGCATATATGAGCAATTAATGCTAGAAACCATTCCTTATACTATTCCTTATTAATTAAAATTTCATTTAATGTTCTTTTAGGTACATAATGCTAATTATTATCACGATAATAATTAGTTGATTCTCCTTCTTTTAAGTTAGTCAGTTCTACTATTTCTATTGGTTTACCTAGGGCAATAAGCAAAACAGGCTCTAGATTTTCATCTAAAGATAATATTTCCTTTAGCTTAATTCTATTGAAATTCCCGATCATGCAGCCTCCAACTATTTTTTATTACCAAATCTTTAAACATATCTTTAATTCCTTTCTACATAATATTTTTTTCTAAGTAATTGAAAACTACATTAAGTTGATTCTTTAATACAATATGTTGGGTTCCCGCTTATGATAAGAACTACATATTGTATGTAAAGAATTAAAATCCTTAGTTTCGCAATTACCTATAATATTTTAATGATATTTATATATTACTATAATCTTACTGGAAGTTTGCTTAATTGTAATATCTATCAATTATTATGTCAAGGATTTAAGAACACAGCATATAAAGTTTCTAGAAATTCTACACTTTTTTGGAAATGTGAGATATTATAATAATGAATTGTTAAATATTAAAAAAGAGATGGTGATAACTTATGAAAAAGATACATGTTATTAGTAATATATTATACTTAATATTATTATTGACTTTATTAGTAAGTTGTATGACTACCGAAAATATAACTGTTTATGAAAATCAAGATTTCAATTTCAGTGTTTCTTTTCCAAATAAATGGGATTATAAAATATCACCTATGATGGAACCCACAGAACACTTTGAGGGTACGCCTGATTCGGGTGTTACAATCTTTTTAAATGATAAGCATGAAGATTATATATATGTATTTGGACAATTGGGACATATTAATATTGGTTTAAATTGGTCAGAAGAAAAAAATTTTATAACTAACAGTGGAAAGACAGGAAAAATGGTTTTAGATAATTATAATGACAGACAAGAAATTTGGGTTATCAAGGATGACCCCTCTGTTAAAGGTTTTATAGGAATGTCTGTGCAAGTTAGCAATGAACTGTATAAAAAAAATGAAGAGGAAATATTAGCTGTATTAAAGAGTCTTGAAATACAAAGTATATAAAATTTAAATAAATTAATTTGTAGATCCTCCATGTTTAGATTAATTTATTTTGATTGGATTATTACTCCATTATTTTTATAGGTTGGTTCTATGAATTCTATAACTATTGAATTTTATGAGTATATGTTTTATGAGTCTTATATAACTTTTTAGTGTTGGTTTCAATCCTTATTTTATTGGATTAAGTATTATTACAGAGACACAAATCATTTTGTATAACCAGACATTTCAATTTCTTCTCCGATATTGGATTCGATTTACATTCCACTATGGATAGATTAAAACATTTTTTGTACTTCTACTTACCCATGCATTAGCTCTATTTACATTCCACTATGGATAGATTAAAACTGACACCTGCTGAATTAAAAGCACTATATGATATCGGATTTACATTCCACTATGGATAGATTAAAACGATCCCTTTGAAGTAGGTTGGTACAGTGAAGAATAATTTACATTCCACTATGGATAGATTAAAACTTTATACCAACTTGAGTTTATATCGTGTATTTGTTTATTTACATTCCACTATGGATAGATTAAAACACTTGTGAGGCTCTCAGAAAAGAAGGATTTGGTAATTTACATTCCACTATGGATAGATTAAAACTGCTGATGGTGTAGGAACATAAATTATTTCTTTTTGATTTACATTCCACTATGGATAGATTAAAACTAAAAATGTATTGCTCCATTTGTATTATTTAGTGTTATTTACATTCCACTATGGATAGATTAAAACAAAAGAAGAGTATCTACTATATTAGTAATTTGTGCAAATTTACATTCCACTATGGATAGATTAAAACACCCAAGCAACCATTCCATTCAGGAATTTGTATTTTATTTACATTCCACTATGGATAGATTAAAACGATACAATTCCCAGAAGAAAGTGTTAGAGGGTATTATTTACATTCCACTATGGATAGATTAAAACCTTTTTGATATCTGACACGTCTTTTCCTCCTTTTAATTTACATTCCACTATGGATAGATTAAAACGGTGATTGTGTAAATGATGCAAAAGATCTTAAAGAATTTACATTCCACTATGAATAGATTAAAACGGATTTATTTCTGATATACAAGGGACTACGGAAACATTTACATTCCACTATGGATAGATTAAAACCTGCATCCCCTTGATTAGCGTTCAATCCTTTTTGTATTTACATTCCACTATGGATAGATTAAAACTTGCTGTCGTTAATCATCTGTATAAATTGAGGTCTTATTTACATTCCACTATGGATAGATTAAAACCTTGACTAACAAATTGTCCGATGCTTACTAGATCAATATTTACATTCCACTATGGATAGATTAAAACGGGTTTAAAGGAGCAGAACATCCAGCATTAGACATATTTACATTCCACTATGGATAGATTAAAACACATATACCTGCTGTATTAAAAGTATCGCCACTTCTTTATTTACATTCCACTATGGATAGATTAAAACAATGGAGAACATTGGCAAAGAAAATATGTAAATATTGATTTACATTCCACTATGGATAGATTAAAACTCTTGATA
>JAOASG010000003.1 GCA_025210235.1 Vallitalea sp. | reverse complement strand
TTCACATACCGAACACGATGGTTAAGACATAAACGGTCGATGGTACTTAGTTGGAGACGACTTGGGAGAGTAGATGGCTGCCGATTTTGTTATTGACAAAATTATTTTTTTATGCATATAATAAATTATGGCGCCATAGCCAAGTGGTAAGGCAGAGGTCTGCAACACCTTCATCATCGGTTCAAATCCGATTGGCGCCTTATAATAGCGCGGGGTGGAGCAGTCTGGTAGCTCGTCGGGCTCATAACCCGAAGGTCAGAGGTTCAAATCCTCTCTCCGCAATTTGAAGAAGAATAGCTTATTTTTAAGCTATTCTTTATTTGTGTGTCCAACATGGGTATATAATTTAAGGGGTTAAGTCCCTAATGTGTTATTGAAAACGTATAGCCAATGATAAATTAAATAACTAAATTCAAATCAGATTATTTAATGTTTATCCTTTTTATCATATTATATATTAGGCGTTTGCGAAACGCCATAACCTGCATAAATACGGGATAATTTTTTCTTAAAAATAATATAACTCCTCACTGATTTATGGTAAAATTGAATTGATAAGAAACAAATCTACCAAAACCCGAAAGGAGTTATATACTTATGATAACATATAATCATCTTTCTTTGGCAGAAATTTTTTCTGATTGCCAAGATTTTTTTGAAAATGATAAATATTATATATAAAAATCTTGAAACTTCAAAAATAATAAGCTTCCATAGTAATTACTAAAGAAGCTTATTCAATATTATTTTTTTTATTTATTTTATATAGTTTAATTCTCACTTGATCAGAAGATGGGTAAAAACTATTTAATAATAGTAGAGTTTCAATCCTTTAGTTTAACTCTGATATTAAAATAGCTAAAAATATAATTATACAACCCAATATAAGCTTTGGAGTTAATAATTCTCCTAATAATATAACAGAAAAAATAGAGCCAAATAAAGATTCTGTAGATAGCAGTAAAGCTGTTTTATTAGCATGAACTTTATTTTGAGCATATGTTTGGATAAAAAATGAAATTGATGTTGAGAATATTCCTAAGTATAATATTGATAGAATAGCAGTTGCATTTAATTGTATGTTAATACTACCTTCAAATAAAAAGAATGATAAAAAAGAAAATATAAATGCAAAATACATCTGTAAAATTGTAAGATTAATTGGATGTATTTTTTTACTAAAATATCCGTTTGAAACAATATGTAAAGCAAAAAAAACTGCACATATAAGTGTTAATAAATCTCCAATATTAAAGCCTATTGTAGTATCAAGTGTTAATAAGCCAATTCCAATTAAACAGATAAATGTCGAAAGAAAAGATTTGATAGATGGTTTTTTCTTATAAATAAACCAGCATATAAATGGAACAATTATAACATTAACACCAGTTAAAAATGCATTTTTAGAGGGTGTTGTATATTTGATACCAATTGTTTGAAAAATAAATCCTAAGAAAAGAAAAAGGCCTACAATGAATCCACCAAAAATATCTTCTTTAGAAATTAATTTTAAATGCTTATAAAATACAATACTTAATATAACACTTGCTGTTAGAAATCTTAAAACTAACATTAAGATAGGAGTTGCGCCTGCATTGAGTGCAATCTTTGATGCAATAAAACCACTACCCCAAATAATTGCTACTACTAATAATAAAATCTCGTTTAAATATTTTGCTTTTTTTTTCATGTACAATCACCGTCAATTTAATTTATTCTATAAATTTAATAATATAGATATATTAAGAAATTCCTTAATATGCCAAAATTAATTTATATAATTAAGTAAGTTTAAGGATATAATATTAAAATCTATAGATAT
Organism: Vallitalea sp.; assembly: GCA_025210235.1. GTDB lineage: Bacteria > Bacillota > Clostridia > Lachnospirales > Vallitaleaceae > Vallitalea. Next base: position 86,644 of record JAOASG010000003.1, on the reverse strand, counting down.
TTATTCTAATATAAGTGAGCATTATTGTAAAGATTATTTACTAAACTTTCCCACATCAATATTGTATGCAGATAAGCTAATTATAAGGCTTTGGAGAATAAAAATATAGGTGTTTCTTCTATATATTTATTCTCCAAACCAAACCTATAACGTTTAATTTATCTGCATTAAATTAAAGGTGGGAAAGTTGAAGTAATTTATATATTGTTCTTACTTTTGTATCTGAACTTATTTACTGTTAATCATTTTTGATTTATAATAGTTGTTAGTAAGCTTGTTAAGAGGTGATTATAATGGATATAAAAGTAGGTAATATATTGTATTTAAAAAAGCAGCATCCATGTGGAAGTCATGAATGGGAAGTTCTTAGAACGGGGATTGATTTTAGAATCAAATGCCTTGGTTGTGGACATCAAGTAATGATTTCTAGAAAAAAGCTAGAAAAAAATATTAAAAAAATACAAGAATAATATATTTTTGTTTTGAAGAAAAAAAGATAAAAATAGAATAAAAATTATTATTGCATTATTCTACAATATATGATATCATGTGTAATTGTAGTATAGGATATAAAATAGTATTTTTATATATACTACATTTTTAAGAAGAAATTATCCTTGCTCTTATTAACTAATGAGGGCCAAAGTCCAAAAGGAGGTGTAATTAATGAATAATTACGAATTAGCAGTTGTAATCAATGGAAGAGTTGAAACAGAAGTTAAAGAAGCCACTTTAGAGAAAATCAAAGGTTATATCGAAAGATTTGGTGGAACTATCGGCGAAATTGATGACTGGGGAAAAAGAAGACTAGCTTATGAAATTGATAAAGTAAAAGAGGGTTACTACTATTTTATTAAGTTTGAATCAAATTCTGACGCACCAGCAGAAATCGAAAAAAGAATTCGTATAATGGAACCAGTCTTAAGATTTTTATTTAAAAGATTAGAAGATTAATATTTTTGAGGGGGTAAAGGTATGAATAAAGTTATTTTAATGGGGAGATTAACAAAGGATCCAGAAGTGAGGTATTCACAGAGTGCACAACCTCTTGCAATTGCTAGATATACATTAGCAGTTAATAGACGTTTTAAGCGTGAAGGAGAACCTGACGCTGACTTTATCAATATTGTATCCTTTGGAAAATCAGGCGAATTCGCTGAAAAATATTTTAAAAAAGGACAACAAGTTTGTATTGTTGGTAGACTTCAAGTAAGATCTTACGATGATGCTAATGGCACAAGAAAATGGATGACGGAAGTTATTGCTGAAGAACAACATTTTGCAGAGAGTAAGACTTCATTTGAAAAGAGAATGGCTATGGAACCACAAGTACATGTTCCTGCACCAGAAAATAATAATACAGATGGATTTGTCCCAATAGACGAGAGTTTCGACGATGATTTACCATTTTAGATATATTATTTGTTAGGTAATTACAATTACTTAATATGATTTTTGAAAAGGAGGTAGAATAATGGCTTTCCAAAAAAGAAGAGGCGGAAGAAGAAAAAAACGTATTTGTATTTTTTGTGCGGATAAAAAAGCAACTATTGATTACAAAGATGTAAATAAATTAAGAAGATATGTTTCTGAAAGAGGAAAAATTCTTCCAAGAAGAATTACTGGAAATTGTGCTAAACATCAAAGAGCTTTAACAATCGCAATTAAACAATCAAGACATATTGCATTAATGCCTTATACACTTGATTAAGATATAAATTATGGTTCTGAGATTACTCAGATAATTATAGTGAAAGCCGATATTCTTAATGTTTATCGGCTTTTAAATTTATAGGTTATATTAAATATAAATAGTACATCTTATCAATGATAATTGATTATCATAAAATGGGTCATTATGGTATCTATTGCCATATCTATTTTTATGATTTCTATATATTCAATCTGTTATATATTGTAAAAGTTTTATAATCCTAATTCCCCTGGTACTTATAAAAAACTTCCCATATATTTATGAGTTTAATAATACATTAGACTATATATTACAAAAAAGTAATATTAGAATTATTTATCTTGCAAATAAGGATAGTAATTAATTTCTTAACTTTTCATATCTTGTATAAAATGTTATAATATGATTATTCAATAGCCTATTATAACTAATTTTAATGTTAATAAAGTAATAGAAGGGAAAGTTCTTGTTATGCTAGGGAAATGTTTATAATGAGAAAAATACTTGCATAATTACTGACATAATATGTTTTAAGGAAAAAATTGAGATTATTAATATAAAGGGGATTATTATTATGTCTAATTACGAAGGGGAATTTGATATTACTAAGACCATAAAAATTATTGAAAGATTAAAAAGTCAGTTACTTTCAAATATATCAGGGTTATTTTCTAATATGGCAGAGGGAAATACTAACGATACTAACGAAAATATTGATATTTTAGCTGATATAATTATTCTTTCTTATTTATTATCTGATAAATTAGGTGTCTCAAATGAGGCTCTTGATATAAGATTAATAAATAAATTACGTCTAGCTAGTTTGCAAAAGGCAGAAAATGCCGAGTGGTCAAAAGAAATACTAGAATTGTCAAAGCACATAAATAAATCAAGGCATATTTAATTGTAAATTACTTTTATGGGTTGATCATAACTTAATTATTTAGATATATTTTGATTGGTTTCAAAATGTTGGAGGTACATATGGAGAAAACTAGAAATTTAGAATATAGACTACTTATAATTATTTTACTTATTAATATTTTTTATAGTTATATTTTTTTTGTTGTTCCAGAGGTTATAATATTTAGCTTTGTTGTATTTGTTCCAGTTTCTATATATGCTCTCAAATACACTATTGATAGTAAATTAATCATATGTATGTTACTTGTAGAATTATCAATATATTTATTTTATGGAATTGAGAGTTTTGTTTTATATAGTATACTAATAATTATACCAGTATTAATTATTAGTTATTTAATTAGACAAAGAATGTCATTTGCTAAATCAGCAGCGTTTTTTAGTATGATACTATTTGTATGCATTTTAGTAGCTGGCATATTATTAAAACATTTTTTTAACGTTGACGTCGCTTCAGGATACTTTAATTATATAGATCTAATCAAAACTAATTTTATAAATATATATGAAGAATTTATAAAATTTAATATTAATTCTAAACAAGAATATACTATGGTTATGGAATCAGTTAACAATGTTTTATATTACATGAAGTACTATTTTCCTGCAATTACATATTTATTATGTATGGGAGTAGCATTTATTTCTATTATGAGCATTAGAATTGTTGGAAATAAATTAGGTTTATTTAAATTTAATATTAAAAACATTATATACTTTAATGTATCTAGAAAAATGCTTATCTTTTTAATTGCTATATATTGTATACATGAATTTATTATAAATACAAATAGTTATGTTTATATAGCAATAGATAACATGCTACTTATACTAATGGTTATGTTATTTTTATTAGGTATACTATTAGAATTATTTATGATTAAGAAAGTAAGAAATGCTGGAAAGAGAATGCTTTATATAGCTATCTTAATATTTTGTCTTATATTCTTTCAAGCATACTTTATTATTGTAGGATTTATAGATAGCCTATTCCATTTAAGAAGAAAGTTAAATAATGCATAAAAGCTAAATTCAATAATGAGATTGTACTTCTTTAAATCTAAAGGAGAATATTTATATGAAAAAGAAAATTAATCTAAGTAGACAAATACAAAATTATTTTAGATGGTCAATTATTTATCTTGCTTTTTTATTAATTCTTACTTCGGTATTATTTTATATTGATAAAAGGGCAGGAATTATATCATTGGTATTTTTTATAGCTGCTCTAATAGTAAGTATTTTTATAAGTTTAATTACTAAGAAACATTTAATGAGTGAATTAATAAACTATGCTTTAACATTTGGAGCATTACAAAAAAACTTTTTACAAAAATTACAGATTCCATATATCTTACTTGACATAGATGGAAGAATACGTTGGTATAATGAAGAATTTGAAAAAATAGTTGAAGATAATAAAATATTAGATAAAAATATTAATGCACTTATACCTCATTTAAATACATCAATGTTACCATTAGAAGAAGATTCTATATTTGAAAAAGAAATCTTAATAAGAGATAAAGTATATAGAGTTATAATACGAAGTCTCACCATTGATAATAATAATAGTTTGAATGAATATAATAGAATTAGTGATAATGGCGTTATATATGCAACTTATTTTTTTGATATAACAAAAGAGAAAGAGCTACAAAGAAAAAATGAAGATCAAAAAATAGTTGTAGGATTATTATATATAGATAATTATGAGGAAGCATTACAAAGTATTGAGGATGTAAGAAGACCATTATTAATAGCTTTGATTGATAGGAATATAAATAAATTTGCAAAAAAAATAGATGGTATAGTCCGTAAATTTGAAAAAGATAAATATATAATAATTTTTCAAAAAAAATACTTGAAAGATTTACATGAAAATAAATTTGCTATTTTAGATGTAATTAGAGAAATAAATATAGGAAATGAACTTCCTGTTACTTTAAGTATGGGTATAGGAGTCAATGCACAATCATTTAATCAATCAATGGATTTTGCAAGAGTTGCAATAGATTTAGCACTTGGAAGAGGTGGAGATCAAGCGGTTATTAAAGAAAGTGATAAATTTCTTTTTTATGGAGGTAAAACTCGAGGAGTTGAAACAAGTGCAAGAGTAAAGGCTAGAATTAAGGCCTATGCATTTAGAGAGCTTATAGAAGATTGTGATAAAGTCATTGTTATGGGGCATAAAAGTCAAGATTTAGATTCTCTTGGAGCAGCTATTGGTATATATAGTTGTGCTAGACTTTTTGATAAACCAGCTCATATTATTCTTAATGAAGTTACTTCAGCAGTGAAACCTTTATATGATAGATTTATCAAAGATGACAATTATGGAGATGACTTATTTATAGATAATTTGGAAGCTTTAAATTATGTGAATCAAAACACGTTACTTGTAGTAGTAGATGTTAACAGACCTAGTTATACAGAATGTGAAGAAATATTTAAGTATGTTAATAATGTGGTTGTTTTTGATCATCATAGAGTTGGAGCTGAACATATAGAAGATACTGTACTAAGTTATATCGAACCATATGCATCTTCTGCATGTGAAATGGTAACAGAGATCATAAGATATATTTCGGATAAAGTCAAACTGAAATCTATGGAGGCTGAAGCGTTATTTGCAGGAATTACTGTAGATACGAAAAACTTTGTAATAAAAACAGGTGTAAAAACATTTGAGGCAGCTGCGTATTTACGAAGAAATGGTGCAGACGTAGTTAGAGTAAGAAAGTTATTTAAAAATGATATGGCTTCATATAAAGCAAGGGCAACAGCAGTAAGAGATGCAGAAATATACAGGGCAAACATGGCTATATCAATATGCCCTTCAGATGTTCAAAATCCAAATTTAGTAACTGCACAAGCAGCTGATGAATTACTAAATATATCAGGGATAAAGGCGTCATTTGTACTAGTGAATATTAATGGAACTATTTATATAAGTGCTCGTTCATTTGATGATATTAATGTTCAAATAATTATGGAAAAATTAGGAGGTGGTGGGCATCTAAGTGTTGCAGGTGCTCAGCTTCGTGATTATACTATAGATGGTGCTATAGAAATCTTAAAAGAAACTATTGATGAATATTTACAGGAAGGTGATAAATAATGAAAGTAATATTATTAGAAGATGTTAAGAAAGTAGGAAAAAAAGGAGATTTAATCAATACGAGTGATGGGTATGCTAGAAACTTTCTATTCCCAAAAAAATTGGCTGTAGAAGCAACAAAGGCTTCCATTAACGATATGAAATTAAAGAAGCAATCTGAACAAAGAAGACACGATGAGATGGTAGAACAAGCTAAAGAATTAGCTGAAAATATAAAAGGAAGCTCCATAACAATAAAAGTGAAAGCAGGAGATGGAGGAAAGATTTTTGGTTCTGTATCAACAAAAGAAATAACTAAGGCAGTAAAAGAACAATTAGGCTTTGAAATTGATAAAAAGAAAATGGAATTAAAAGAACCTATAAAATCATTAGGTACTCATATAATACCAATAAAATTAATTAGTAAGGTTAAAACAGAGTTAACAGTAAAAGTTCAAGAATTATAAGAAAGACCCTTAGTGGGTCTTTATGATTATTATGATTAAGGCTTCCGCGGATATGGTATAGGGAAATATTTCGTCAGCAGATTAAACGTACCCTATACCATATCCGCTAGGCTTGTTAATTCTAGTTGCTGATTACATACCATGAATGTTTCTTAAGGTAGAAATATTCTTTAGTCAGGAATAACTCTTCGTAGTTACTTTTCTTTTGTAGTATTATATAAAATAGTTTGGAGGGATTGTGGTGGATGCAGAAATAAAGGGATTACCACCATATAGTTTAGAAGCAGAACAATCAGTTATTGGTTCTATGATATTAGATAGAGAAGCTATTGCTACAGCTATGGAAACCTTAAATTCTGATGATTTTTATCAACCGGATTTAAAATTAATTTATGGTTTAATTGTTGACCTATATAATAATAGTAAAGCAGTTGACCTTGTCACACTTGAGAACAAATTAAAGGATGAAGGAGTCCTTGATCAAATTGGAGGGATATCATATCTCTCTAAGTTAGCTATGTCAGTACCTACTTCTGCTCATATTAAAAATTATGCTCAAATAGTAAAGGAAAAATCTGTTCTACGAAACTTAATTAAAACAAGTAGAGAGATAATAGCAGAAAGTTATGATGGTAAAAATAAGTTAGAAGATATTCTAAATGATGCAGAAGAAAAAATCTTTAATGTAATGCAAGATAGGCGTACTCAAGAATTTTCTTCAATTAAAGATTTAGTTGTCCCAACTTTAAACAAAATAGAGAGCATTCATAAGAATCAGGGAAAAGTAACAGGGATACCTACAGGTTTTATAGATCTTGACTATAAAACTGCTGGATTGCAACCTTCTGATTTAATTCTAATTGCAGCAAGACCATCAATGGGTAAAACAGCTATTGCTCTTAATATGGCACAACACGCCGCAATAAAAGAGAATGCTTCAACTGCTATATTTAGTTTAGAAATGTCCAAAGACCAATTAGTAAATAGATTATTATGCTCAGAGGCAATGGTGGATGCACAAAAAGTTAGAACAGGTGATTTAGAAGATGAAGATTGGGCAAAGATAGCTAGTGGTTCAAGTGTTTTATCAAGAGCGCCAATATACATAGATGATACACCAGGAATTACTGTTGCTGAAATGAAAGCAAAATGTAGAAAGTTAAAGCTTGAAAAAGGACTTGATTTAATATTAATAGATTATTTACAGCTTATGAGTGGAAATGGAAAAATTGAATCAAGGCAACAAGAAATATCAGAAATATCTAGATCACTAAAAGCTCTCGCAAGAGAAATGGAGGCGCCAGTTGTTGCACTTTCTCAGTTAAGTCGTGCCTGTGAATCAAGGGCAGATCATAGACCAATGTTATCAGATCTTAGAGAATCAGGAGCTATAGAACAAGATGCAGATGTAGTTATGTTTTTATATAGAGATGAATATTATAACCCAGAAACAGAAGCTAAAAATCAAGGAGAATTAATAATTGCAAAACAACGTAATGGCCCAACAGGAACAGTTCATTTAGTTTGGATGGGACAATATACTAAGTTTGCTAGTATGGATAATAAGAATTATTAACGTATTATTGAATAATAAAGCTTAAATATTTTTATAAATAAGAATAAATAGGAAATTTTTGACTATACTTATAATAAAACTTATTTTTATTTTAGAGGTATAGTAATGAAGAATAATTTAAATTTTGGAATAGAGAATAATGTTAATCATTTAACGGAAGAAGAAACTTTATTAAAGAATATTAAAATTGCAAAAAAAGCATTAGATAATGCTTATATTAATTTTGATTTTGTTACAGACCCTGAATTAATTGATAGTTGTATATATGAAGTTAAAGCAATGCAATTAAAATATGAATATCTTATAAATCAGGCAAAAGAAATGAATATTATAGTTAAACTTAAAAAATAGAGGGTATAGTAAAAATTTAGAATATATGCCTACAGATAACATATAATATAATAACTAAAACTTGGATAAGTCATATATTTAATGAATTCAATCTTAGTAATGTATTAAAGAATCAAATGAATGTACTTCTGCAATTACTTAAATAAAATATATGAAGGGGGTAGAAGGAAAACAATCAATTAATTATATGGATGTTTATTTTATGTTTAATTATTATATTGTTTTCAATGCTTATGAAACCAGTTAAAAAATTGTTTTTAATACTAATTAGAGGCAGTATAGGCTTAGGGGCAATATATGGGTTTAATATTTTATTAAAAGGTATAGGACTATATGTTGGGGTAAATATAGTGAACGGTTTTATAGTAGGCATTTTAGGTATTCCTGGATTTGTATTATTATATTCTCTTGCAATAGTTGATAAATTCTTATAATAAAGTAGATTATTATGGTAAAAAAAGGTTGCAGAAAATTTATTTTTCAGTAGCCTTTTTTAATGGTATACAAAGTTACTAATCAAGCATATAAAAATAAGAGTTTCTGTCTTTCTTAAATATTAACAAAATTCAACAAAATACATATAAATATAAAAAATATCTTTACATTTATCATTAAATTTCTTATAATGTATAATAAGTACATAAAAAATAGAGAATAAATACTTAATTTATATTTTATTAAATTTACTAATTTGTATGTATAACTACTAAAAATAAAGCTAATTATAAGTTGTTTGCTGTTAATTAAAAAGGGATGTTGTAATAATCATAATTATTATAAGTTGTTTAAAGTCATATAAATGATATATTCCTAGTGTAATGCATCTTATTATAAATACATAGGTAATTGCAAAACTAAGGATTTTAATTCTTTACAAACAACATGTAGTTTTTATTATAAGCGTGAATTCAACATAGTGCATTAAAGAACCAACTGAATGTAGTTTTGCAATTACTTAATAAATACAATATGGAAGGAATTAATTCTTATGGTTCCTATAATTAAATATGTAACGGTATGTATATTATTAATATTTGTTTTATATACAGATACAAAAAAATATACAATATATAATTCAGTAATTATTCTATTTTCTTGTATTGGACTAGTATTAAATTATATAGAATCAGGTTATATAGGATTAATTAATTGGTTTATAGGATTAATTCTACCTATAATTATTTTATTTATCTTATTTATGCTAAGAACAATAGGGGCTGGGGATATAAAGTTAATTGCTGTCATATCAAGTTTACTTGGAATAAATTTTATTGTACAAGCTTCTATTTATATACTTATTTCAGCCACAATAATGTCTATAATAAAGATGATAATAAATAGAAATTTATTTATTAGAATAAAACATTTTTTTAATTTTATACATAATATTATTATAAATAAAGAAGTAGGAATATATGATGAATTGAATAAAGGAGATAAAAATAAAATAATAAGGTTATCATATGCAATAAGTATAGGAACAATATATCAGATAATAGCTGATCTGAAAATACTATAGATAATAATCACTAATTTAGGCAATTGGAATGCTAAAGATTTCAATTACTTATACAAAAATTTAATAAAAGGAGCAACTAGGCTAAGGCTTGGTTAAATATTACAATGGTCAAATTTAATGTTTTGATTGCAGATTGTGATAAAGGCTATACAAATGCAATTTCACAATATTTATCTACGTGGGAAGAGACTGATTATAATATTATTTCTTTTACTGAAAAACAATTACTTCAAGAATATCTAAAAACTGAAAAAACTGATATTTTGTTGATTTCACCAGAGTTGTTAACAGAGAATATCAACTTATCTAATGTTCAAGTTACGATAATAAATACTCCTGATAGAATTCCAGAATCTTTACTAAGTTATCCATACATTAATAAATATCAACCAGGAGATAAAATTGCACGAGAATTAATTAATATTTTTTCTAAATATTGTAGAGATGAAATAGTCATTAATAATAATAATATTAATTCAACAATTATAGGGGTTTATTCACCAATAGGAGGAATTGGGAAAACTACAGTTGCCGTTGAAATAGGTAAACAATATGCACTTAATGGTTATAAAACATTATTTATAAGTCTAGAAGAATTATCTTCATACATATCATTACTAGATTGTGACTTTTCTAATAACTTTTCTGATTTATTATATCATTTAAAACAAAAAAATAAGAACTTAATAATGAAAATAGAAGGATTAAAAAATGTTGATAAATACTCAGGTATGAATTATTTTTGCCCTGTATCTTGTTATATGGATATACAAGAAATTTCTATTAATGAATGGATAGAGCTACTAGAATATATCAGAAACAATTCTGATTATGAAAAAATTATTTTGGATTTTAATTCTTCGGTAAATGAAAAGAATATAAAAATTCTAAAAGAATGTGATAAAGTTATAATGTTAATAAATAACGATAAAATGGCTCAGATTAAAATAAATCAATTATATAAAAACTTAGATATATTGGGAATAGAAGATTTAAGTAATAATGTAGATATACTATTTAATAATATAAATGATAAAAATGAGATATTAGAAGATAAATGTATAATAGGAAAGAAAATCAATTATTATATTCCATATGATGAGAACTTGAATATAAACATTAATGCCAAAACTACTCTAAATCTTAAAGGAAGCTTTAGTAATGCTATAAAAGATTATATAAAAGATGGTTAATAGAAAAGAGGAATTTAAGTGATTGAGGATAGGGTAGATGGTCTAAAAAATATTGTAAGAGATAGAATAGATCTTAAAAAAGATCCTACAGACCAATACATAAAAGAAATTATTGATGAAGTTATTAGAGAAGAATCAAAAAAAGAATACTTGAGTGTTAATAAAAGATATGAATTAGGTGATAAGCTTTTTAATTCTATAAGACGCCTTGATATTCTTCAACCTCTACTAGAAGATAAAACTATTACAGAAATAATGATCAATGGAAAAGACAATATCTTTATTGAGCAAAATGGAAGAATAAGTAAAATTAATAGTTCATTTGAGAGTACATTGAAATTAGAGGATGTTATTCAACAAATAGTCTCAAAAGTTAATAGAGTTGTTAACGAAGCATCTCCTATAGTAGATGCTCGTCTTTCAGATGGTTCTAGAATAAATATAGTTTTACCACCTATTGCACTAAATGGGCCTATTATTACTATTAGAAAATTTCCTGAAAAACCAATTAGTATAGAGCAATTAATTGAATGGGGTAGTTTATCAAAAGAGGTTGGAGAACTTTTGAAAAAAATGGTTAAAGCAAAATATAATATTTTTATTTGTGGGGGTACTGGCTCGGGGAAAACTACATTTTTAAATGTATTATCAAATTTTATACCTAGTGATGAACGGATAATTACTATAGAAGATTCTGCAGAATTACAAATTAGATCAGTTAAGAATGTTGTCAGATTAGAAACAAGAAATAAAAACGTTGAAGGCAAAGGTATGGTAAATATTAGAGATTTAATAAAAACATCTTTAAGAATGAGACCTGATAGAATTGTTGTTGGTGAAGTTAGAGGAGCAGAGGCTATTGATATGTTACAGGCAATGAATACAGGTCATGATGGATCTTTATCAACAGGACATGCTAATTCAACAAGAGATATGCTATCTAGACTTGAGACAATGATATTAACAGGAGCATATATTCCTTTAGAAGCTATTAGACAACAAATTGCCTCAGCCATAGATATTATGATTCACTTAGGAAGATTAAGAGATAAGTCAAGAAGAGTTCTTGAAATTGTTGAAATAGATTGTTATAACCAAGGACACATTGCATTGAATCCTCTATATAAATTTGAAGAAACAACTTATGAGAAAGATAAAAGAGTAGTGGGTGAGTTAAAAAGAACTAATAATAAATTAATACATAGAGATAAGTTTACTATGGCAGGAGTAGAAATTGGAGATATAATATGAGAAATAATAATAAATTAATTAATTATAATGAATATAACATTAGTATATTAGAAAGAATTAAATACTCTTTAATAGCTATGCTTGTTATTTATATACTATGTATATTATTTTATAATAACCATATATTTGCAAGTATATTTTCTCTTCTAGGATTATTATATCCCAATTATAAAAAAGCTAATTTAATAAAAAAAAGAAAGCATGAATTAAAATTTCAATTTAAAGAAGCTATTTATGCGTTATCTTCTTCAATGTCAGCGGGAAAATCCATTGAAAGTTCTTTTAAAGATTCTTTAAATGATTTAAGAATTTTATATCCTAACCCTAATACATATATAGTGCTAGAATTTGAATATATTGTTAGAAAAATAGAGATGAATGAAACTATTGAGGAAGCAATACTAGATTTTGCAAAAAGAGCATCAATAGATGACATAACTAATTTTGCTAATGTATTTATTACTGCAAAAAGAACAGGGGGAAATATTATTAGAATAATAAAATATACTTCTACTGTAATAAGTGAGAAGATGGAAATACAAAATGAAATAGAAGTATTAATCTCTAATAAAAAATTTGAACAGAAGATATTAAGTTTATTAGTTCCAGGAATTATTATTTATTTACAAATTTCTTCGCCAACATATTTAGATGTGATGTATTCAACTATAAGAGGGAGAATACTTATGACTATATGCCTTATACTATTTGTTATTAGTTATAAAATAGGCGAAAAAATTATGGATATAGAGGTGTAGTTTTAATGATATTAGGAATTATATGTTTCCTGTTTATTATTATGATAGGGATACTCTTTTTTCTTACAAAAAATATGTATGAGGAAGAAATGAAATATATAAATAAAAAAGAATATAAGTTAAAAGATCTAATACCAACTTCTCTTTATTTAAATGATAAATTATTAAAAAAGAGATTAAGGGAAAATAGCAACGTTAGAGATAGTATTTTACTAATATATGGAAAAAAAGATTATAACTTTAGATTTAGAATGCATGAGGCAGAGAAAATTTCCATAGGAATAATCACATTAATAGGAGTATTGTTTATTACAATGGTACTGAGTATCCAAGGAGATTCTAGAAAAATTAATAACAATACAATTAATAAACCACCTCTAGGTAAAGGAAATGCTACATATGACCTTCAAGCAGAAATTGAAATTGAAGGAGAGGAACAAGTTAAAACAATAAAAGTAATAATACCTGAGAAGAATCCAAATAAAGAACAAGCTAAAAAAATATTACAAGAAGCGGCAAATACATTACCTCATTTAATACTAGGGAAAAATGTAAACTTAAAAATTGTCAACAAAAGATTGAATTTAATAAACATGTATCCAGAGTCCAATATAAAAATAAATTGGGATGTTAATAGCTCATATGTAGAGAGAAATGGCGAATTAAATTATAGTAATATAAAAGAAGGTGGTAACGAAACTAATATAATTGCAAAACTTACATATGCAGGAGAATCTATTGAAAAAGCAATACAAATAAAAGTATATCCTAAAGAATTATCAAAAGAGGAACAACTAGAATTAATTGAACAATTATTAATAAAACAGTTATCAAAGGATAAGTTAATGGACAAATCAGATTATGTTAAGTTACCTACAAAATTAGAAGGACATGATGTAAAGATAAAATGGTTTTTAGAATCTGATGATAATATTACTTTTAAGTTTTTAATAGTTGGATTAATAATAGCTAGAATTTTAATGATATTAAAGGACTATGAAATTAAAAGAAAGGTTCAGGAACGAAGTAAGCAGATAAGACAGTGTTTTCCGGATTTTATTATAAAACTAACTCTGTTACTAAATGCTGGAATGACATTAAATCGTGCTTGGGCAAAGATTGGCAATGATTATTACGATTATTTAAATACTCAAGAGGGGAAAAAACAATTTTTATATGAAGAGATGTTAGAAACGTTACAGAATATTAATAATGGAATATCAGAAATTAAGGCATATGAAGATTTTGGGAAAAGGTGTAAAATACCAGAAATGATGAGGTTTACTTCTGTAATTATTCAAAATATAAGAAAAGGAAATGATACTTTAGTAATAGCTCTTCAAGCACAGGCTAGTGAAGCTTGGGATGTAAGAAAAAATATAGCAAAAAAAGCTGGAGAAAAAGCTAGTTCAAAGCTATTAATTCCAATGGGGATTATGTTAATTATTATAATATTAATAGTGATGATGCCTGCTTTTATGTCTCTAGGAATATAAATACATTTAATATGTATTAACTATACGTTGATTTACAATTCCTTAAATATAATTATGTAATTGTAAAACTAAGAATTTTAATTTTTTACATACAATATGTAGATCATATTACAAGAATTCAACATAGTTTACTAAAGAAATTTTTGCAATTTCTTATAAATAAGATAAAAATAAGGAGGTTAAGAGTATGTTAGATCATATAAAAAGATTTTGGAAAGAAGAAGATGGTATGGGGGTTGTAGAAATAGCTCTTATTATTATAGTTATTGTAGGGGTAGTTATTTTATTTAGAGATAAAGTAGAGAAGTTAATAGAGGATATTTTTAAAAAAATTAATAATGAATATGAAAGTGTTTAGGGAGTATAACTATGGAACAAACATTAAATATTTTTTATGAAAGAGATGTAATAAATAGTTATCTTGTTATAAAAGTAGACGATTTAACAGTTATTCGGGAATATGAAGTTGAAATGCTTAGAAGGAATTCAATAGACCTACTTTTAAATATGAATATAACAACATTGAATAAAGAAATAGATATTTACTACAATATTACTTCTAAACAAAAATTGGTAGAAATTCTAGAACGAAAAAAATTAAGTTATATTGAAGTAAGAAGTTTCTTTTTACACTTATTAACTATTACTAAAGACTGTAAAAGATACTATCTAAGTTGTTACAAAATAATAATGGATCCTAATTTGATATATATTAAACCAGATCAATTTTTACCTAACTTTATATACTTACCTTTTGATAGTGATAATATAGACCATGAAATTATTAAAGATATAGCTAATCTTATTGAGTATTTTGTAGATAAAGTAGACCAAGATGACATTGATGCAGTTATGATAATGCATAAGTTAATAACTGCAAGTAAACAACCAGATTTTAATTTGAAGGTTTTACAAGATATTATTAAAGATGATAACATTAAGCATGATAAAAATGGAAAAAATATAACAGATAATGAAAAAGAGAAGAAAAGTAAGGAAGAAAAAAATTATGACATCATATCCCAACTTATTGAATTTAATAAAAAAGAAAGTGAAGCTAAAATTTTAGAAAAAGAGAAAGGAGTAATAAATGAAGAAGAAAGAAATAGTACTAAAAACAAGATAAATAAAAACATATTTAAAAAAATTTACTGTTCTTTTAATAAATATAAGAAAGGTAATATAAATAAAAAAAATATAGATAAGAATATTAACAAATATTTATATTATTTAATTATAGGATGTATACAAATTCTTACTTTAGTTTTATTTTTAAGATTATTAAAATCTAAAATTTTATATTCAGATATTACAGGAAATCTAAAAATTGAATCTTTATTAGCTTCAATTATTGTATTATTGTCAATTAATATATATACTTCTAAAAAAACATATGATTATATGAAAATTAATTGTTCAAATAATATTAATAAAGAAAAAGATAAGAAACCTTCTCATAATAACGCTGATGTTGATATTATAAACAGTGAAAATATATCTAACAGAGACAATTATTATACACAAGTACATAATAATGATTTAGTTTTAAAAGAAGGAGCAGGAGAAATTTATTTAGAAGCCACATTAAAACAAAAAGAAACTATAGATAATATTACTAATGTAAGTTATGAAGAAACTCAATTATTACAAGATTATAAAAGCAGATTAAATAGTGATAAAAAACCTTATTTATTAAATAAACAAGATAAAACAGAGAAAGTTAGTATTTCTAATAATCCTTTTATAATAGGTAAATTAGAAAGCCATGTAGATTATATAATAGATAATAGTTCTATTAGTAGAATACATTGCAAAATATTCAACAAAGATAATAATTATTATATTATGGACTTGAATTCTAAAAATGGTACATATATTAATAAGGAAAGATTAATTAGCAATCAACAATACCAAATAGATACGGAAACGAATATTTCTATTTCTAATTGTGAATTTGTATTTATTGTAGAGTAACTTAAACTTAGTACCTTAAAAAGAATTCTAAAACTTATAGGTGCGAAGTTTAAGTATTTTTAGTAATAAACAAAACAAATAAGAGGTATAGTAAAATGTTGATAAATAAAACAAATAAATCAAAAAAAACAACTAATATAAATTTCCTTAAACAACAATTACCACTATTTTTGATAGGTGGTTTATTTATTTTAATAATTATAGTAGCTAATTTTTCTTTTAGTACGCTTAATAAAAGTAAAGCACAAAAAATACAATTAGCATTAGACAAATTAAAAGATGGTAATTATAAGCTATATGGAAGAATTAATATTCAGGCAAAAGAAAATAAATTAATGGAAAATGATATAAACCTTGTATATAACGGTATAATAATAAATTCCGACGATACAATAAAATTAGATATTAATCTAAACTCAGAAACACTTAATATAGATAAACAAATAGGCAGTATATACATAAAAAATAATAAAATTATTCTAGACTTGAATGAACAAGATAATAATTATTACTATAATGTTAAAAACAAAAATAAAAATATATTGATTAATTTACAAGACCTTATTTATAAACTAGATGATAAAATTGTATGGGAAGGCAAAGAAGCAATTAATATAACATATAATAATTTAGATAAAAAGATGATAACCAATAAATTTTCTATTAAATTAAATAACACAGATTTGGTACAAATGATTAATGGAAATATGGAGCATGGAGATACACAATATAGCAATAAATTAATTCAGCTTTTAAATAATAATGAGTTTATAATTCCTATATTTATATGTATAGATAATAACAATTTTTTAAGAGGTATAGAGATTATTTATCAAGAAAAAGAATATAGTATAGTGTGTATGAGTTATTTTGATAAGTATAATAGAGTAAACAAAAATATATCTGTAAAAAAAATAACGAACAATGATATGGATATTGAAAAGATTACTAATGATGAACTCTATAAAATCTTTAATTATTATAAATTTAAGAAACAATCTGGTTTTAAAATAGAAAAATAGCTGTTTCTTAGGTGATTTTTGAGAAAATAAAGATTAAAATCAATATTGGCGAAAAAGTATATTTATACTATAGAACATTATATTTATTGAAATTGTTGGAAGAATAATATATAATTTAATATAGTGATAGAAGAATTATTTAATTGGGGGTTGATACCATAATGGATATAGAATTAATAGAAAGTTATCTAAAAAAGATTAGATCTATTCAAAGTTGTAAGATAATAATAAACGAAGATGAAGATATAGAAGAAATCTATATGGTATCTGATCTAAGAAGAAATCCTAAACAGATTTTAAGGGATATTGAAGCAATTCTTAGGTCTGAATTCAATATATCTATTGACTATAAAAAAGTAAGTATTGCCCAAATAAAAAATGATTCTATGCAATATGATACTAGTCAAAGATTAAAATTTAAAAGTATTGAGTATAATGAAGAAGGGTCTAATATTGAAGTAAAGGTTGTTCTTGAAAAAGCGGGACAAACATATGAAAGTAGTATGTCTGGTATAAATACATCAAGTAATCTTAATAGAATTTTAGGGAATGCAGTATTAAAAGCAGTTGAATTATTTTGTGAAGTAGAAGATGTATTTGTGTTTGAAGATGCTAGGAAAGTAAGTCTTTCTAACATAGATGTAATGGTTGTAAGTATCTCATCTCATTATAAAGGAAGAGAACAAATTTATACTGGAACAGCTAAGATAGGTAATGACTTAAAGGTAGCGCTTGCAAGAGCTACTATGGATTCAATAAACAGAAACTTAGTGCAGTTAATTTAGTTATAAGAGGTCGACTAATTTAAATTTCTACGTTACATATAATAACTTAGATTAGCGGAGAGGATATAGCCTGCTATTATAGCGGATTTAGCAGAGATGTATAAAAGGAGGCTATATTTATGAAAAAAATTATTGTAGCATTAGTAAGCTTATTATCATTAGTTTTATCAGCAGGTGCTTGGATAAGCGTTTGGTAGGATATAAATGATTAATTAGTCGACTTTTTATATATATGAATATTAATAAGTAGTGAGTAAGAAATAAAAAAGGTGAATGTTTCATAGGCACAACTCAAAAATACGTGAATTGAAGATTCGTGGAGGAATAAGAATGAAAATAAAAAAAAGTATGTTAATATATATTATAATAATGAGTATATTAGCAATTTCAGTTTTATATTTCCTTTATAATAAGTATGAAATAGGATCCTTTAAAAATATAATTTTTTGGAGTTTTTTAGCTTCAATAACAGAGACTTTTTTGATTTCATTTCCATCGGGGGTAGCTGTATCAGTTGGGCTTGCGGTGACGGTTACATCTATGATTACATGTGGCCCACTTGTAGGGGCTATTGTTGCAGGAATAGGATTTTTATTTAGAATGCCTTTGATAGAAGGAGAAAGAAGACATGTATTTAATACACAAATAACAAGAACAGTATTTAATATTTCTCAGGTAATAGTTGTAATGGGTATTGCCGGGGAAATACTTTATGGGGTACTTGGTTATACAAAAGGAATTTCTTTATTAGAATTAATACCAGCAGTTTTATTTTTATTTTTAATATGTGAGGTTTTAAACTCTTTTTTAGTTGCTATTATGATAAATTTAATGAATGGGAGTAATATATTAGAGACTTTTTTAAATAATATTAAAGGTATCGTTCCAAGTTTATTAGGGATTGGGTCATTCGCAATAATAATGGCTTTGGCAGATTTGAAATACGGGAAAGGTGTAGTTGTTTTGTTTTTTGTGCCTTTATTGGTAGCAAGATATTCATTTAAATTATATTTTGATTCTCAGGCTAAGTCTATGGAGACAATTCATGCTTTAAATGATGCACTAGAAGTGAAGGATGCATATACAGGTGGACATGCTAGTCGAGTGGAAGATTATGCCGTAAAGCTTGCAAAATCTACAGGTATGAAGAAAAAAGAAGTAGAAAAAATTCGGACAGCAGCATTGTTGCATGATATAGGGAAAATAGGAATACCCGATACTATTCTAAATAAACAAGGTAAATTAACTAACGAAGAATATATTATTATAAAAGAGCATCCTGTTATGGGTGCAAGAATTTTAGGTAATGTAGATTCTTTAAAAGAAATATCGACTATAATTAAATATCACCATGAAAGGTATGATGGAACAGGGTATCCTGAAGGACTTAAAGGAGATGAGATACCTTTTGAGTCATCAATTCTAGCTATAGCAGATAGCTTTGATGCTATGACAACTGACAGGCCATATAGAAAAGCTATGGGAATATATGAGGCATTAGAACAATTACAAGAAAATAAAGGTTCTCAGTTTAATCCTAGTTTAGTGGAAGAATTTTTTAAATTAAATTTAATATCAGAAAGAGATAGAATAATTATTTAAGAGGATGAAAATATGATTGTTGAAGGTATAGTTATAGCAATAATTATTGGATATATTAGAAAGGGTAGATTTATTAATTTTGAGAATTTACAGATAAAGTTATGGTACTTAATTATTTTCAGTCAACTATTACAAATCATAGCAATTCGTTTAAATGGAACAATTATTAACTTGAACCAAAATTATTTTTATAATGTACATATTTTATCTTATATTATTTTACTTATACCTTTAATTATTAATTATAAATTATTATCAATGAAACTATTATGTATAGGGACAATACTTAATCTAATACCTATAGCATTAAATAACGGACAAATGCCAGTATTTGTGCCAAAAGGTTTACAATGCTCTTTAGATTTGGGGCATACATTTGGAAATACTATGACAAAAGCATATTTATTAACGGATATTATTCCAATAATGAGACCATATCCATTGCCTAAAATTATAAGCATTGGAGATATATTTTTATTTATGGGAATTTTTTTATTGATTCAACAGGGTATGTTAAAGAATAAAAAAAAATAACAGTTAATAATCTCTCAATAGTAAAAAATAACTATGAAAAATTTTCATAAATCATTTTTTGTCGACTTATGTTATATTAATACGAATTTTATGTTATAATAAGCGGCAAGGAGTGATAGATAATGAAAAGAATAGTTGCTTTTATTATTGTTTTTTTTATTCTAATTTTAGCGGGTATATTCGGTTATCAATACATAGTAGAATTATTACCAAACTATGAAAAAGCTAGAATTGAAGAAATAATACCAGATTATGAGAAAGAGAAAATTTCTATTATTATTGAAGATAAATACATTAAAGGAAATTATCCACCTAAAAAGGTAAATGATGAAATATATCTACCCATTGATTTCGTAAATACATATATAGATCCTTATTATCATTGGGACAAGAAGGAAAAAACGTTAACATATACAACTAATAATAAAGTTATTAGAATGAAAAATGAAGAACTTACATATTTCGTGAATAGTGAACCGCTACAACTTGATATGCCAATTATGACGTTCGATACGGATATGGTATATATTCCAATGAATATTATTTTAGGCTTTACTAAAGTTAAATTTGAATATAATGAAGATTTTAAATTACTAATCTTTGACGATATTAATAAAAGGTATAGAACTTCTAATGTTAAGAAAAAGAAAGCTTATTTGAGGGTAAGCGCAAGTGATAAAAGTAAAGTAGAACAAAAATTACTTTTAAATGAAGAGTTGAGAATATATGGACAAGCTTCTCCTGAGGGATGGGTAAAAGCAAGAAGTAAAAATGGATTAATTGGATATATAAGAAGAAGTGATTTGGGGGTAATTAAAGATATCTTTCCTAATATAATTAAGAAAGAAGAAAGTAATAGTTATAATACTAAAAAAAATATCAAAGGTAAGATTAATATTGCTTGGCATCAAGTAACAAATATTACTGCTAATAATAAGCTTAAAAATGTTCTTGAAAATGTTGAGGGATTAGATGTTATATCTCCAACTTGGTTTTCTATTAAGAATACTGAAGGAGATATTAGTAATATTGCAAGTAAAGAATATGTCAATTATGCTAAATCAAAAGGGTATCAAGTATGGGCATTATTTAGTAATAGGTTTAATAAAAAAATCACTCATGAAGTATTAAGCAGCACAGAAAAAAGAGAAAAAGTTATTAAACAAATATTAGCACTAACATCAATATATAATTTAGATGGAATAAATGTTGACTTTGAGAATGTAGCTAAAGAAGATGGTAAGTATTATGTTCAGTTTATAAGAGAGTTAACGCCATACTTAAAAGCGCAAGACGTTATTGTTTCAGTGGATATGTATGTACCCTCAGCCTGGACTGCACATTACAATAGAACAGAATTAGGCAAAGTTATAGATTACTTAATAATAATGGCTTATGATGAGCATTGGTCAACATCACCAGAAAGTGGTTCAGTAGCTTCCATTGGATTTGTAGAAAAAGGAATCGTTAATACACTTAAGGAAGTACCAAAAGAGAAAGTAATATTAGGATTACCTTATTACACACGTCTATGGAAAGAAGAAACAATTGATGGGAAATTAAAAGTTTCATCAGTAGCATATAGTATGGAAAGAGCTAAGATGAAACTTGATGAGAATAATGCAGAAATAATATGGAATGATGATGTAAAACAGTTTTATGGGGATTATAAAAAAGGTAATGTTACATATAAGATATGGTTAGAGGAAGAACAATCTATTGAAGAAAAGGTTAAACTTATGAAAAAATATGATTTAATGGGGGTAGCAGGCTGGAAGATAGGTCTTCAAAAGAAAGAAGTTTGGGATGTTTTATATAATTATTTAAAAAAGTAGTATGAAATTAATTATATATGCATAATAAGGATGTCTTAATTAATATATTATAAAAAAACTCTTGGTGGATATATGATCATAATTATAAAAAAATCTCATGTTCTAATATGGTTTGTATCACTAATTATATTAATATTTTTAATAGTGACTATATTATATGCTAATAGAGTTATTAATGTGTTTTCTAGTAATAATAAAGAATTTAAGATAGTTGTTGATGCAGGGCATGGAGGCTTTGATCCAGGAAAAGTTGGAGTAAATGGGAAACTTGAAAAAGATATTAATTTGGCGATAGCAAAAAAATTAAAAGCTTACCTAGAATATAGCGGAGCAGAAGTTGTTATGACTAGAGAAGATGATGTTGGTCTTTATAACGAATATAGTAAAAATAAAAAACGAGATGATATGAATAGAAGAAAGGAAATAATTAATACATGTGGAGCAGATATAATGGTAAGCATTCATCAAAATAGTTTTCCGCAAGAAAAATATAAAGGGGCGCAAGTGTTTTATTTTGCTAAATCAGAGGAAGGTAAGAAATTAGCAGGGTGTATACAACAAGGTATTAAAACATTTGTAGATAAAGAAAACAACCGTCAGGTAAAAGATAGTAATTCTTATTTTGTTTTGAAACAAACAAAAATACCTAGTGTTATAGTTGAATGTGGTTTTTTATCAAATTATGAAGAGGCTGAATTATTGTCAAAAGAAGATTATCAAGATAAGATTGCATGGGCTATCTACATTGGTATTATGAAGTTTTCAACTGAAGAATAATAGTATGGGGTTGTCTTATAATATTTTAAGACAATCCTTTAAATCAGTAAGGGGTGCAAGAATGAAAAAAAGTAAAGTTTTATTTCATAGTATTATTTTTGTGATTATTTCTATTATACTACAAGTAATGGTAACTTTTTTAGTAGGAATATATCATACTATTAAAACAGGAATGAATATATTTGAACAACAGGGGCTAGTAACATTTACAGAAAAATATTCTTTATTAATTATTATAATAGGTTGGGTTGTTACGTTAAGTATTTTCTTTTTGTTTTTTGTTATAAGTAAAAAAAGTTTTGTAAAAGAAAATAAACTTAATAAAAAGATATCTTTGAAAAATATATGCTTATGTTTTATCTGTGGGATAGGGATTAATATAACAATAAATAGTATATTATCGTTAATTAAAATAGAACAATTAATTCCACAGTACGGTGAAATTATACAAAAGATTGTTAGTAATAAGTTTTATATTACTTTAATATGTGTTGGTATTTTAATACCTATATGTGAAGAGATCTTTTATAGAGGGATAATATTAGGAAAATTAAGGACTGGATTTGGCGTTTTGGGTGCGGTAATAATACAAGCTATATTATTTGGTGTCGGACATATGAATTTAGTGCAAGGAATATATGCATTTGTTATAGGAATTATTTTTGGATATGTTGTTATTTGGACTGGAAGTTTGTATAGCTCAATTTTATTACACATTGTAATTAATTCATTAAGTACTATAATTTCTAATGTTAAAAATTTAAGCTTAACAGATACTAATCTAGTAAGTGTTATATTTTTTGGAATTTTAATAACAATAATTGGATTAAAGGTATTGTATGAAATAAATAAAAATAAAAAAGATAATATAATTCACTTTTCTATAAAATAGCTTATAAATACACTTAATCTTTCAATTTAAGAAATATGTGGTATAATAGTTAAGATGATATTAAATATACATGGAGATATTATATGGAGACAATAATTAAAAGAGTAGACATTAATAATATTGATAATAATATAATTAAGCAAGCAGGAAATATTTTAAAAGAAGGTGGGTTAGTTGCATTTCCCACCGAAACAGTTTATGGAATTGGAGCTAATTCATTAGATGTTAACGCAATAAATAAAATATATGAAGCAAAAGGAAGACCTTCTGATAATCCTTTAATTGTGCATGTATCTAGTAAACAAGATGTGCAAAAATATGCTAAAAAAATAAATTATACTGCTGAAAAATTAATGGATGAATTTTGGCCAGGGCCTTTAACATTAATATTTGAGAAAAGAGATATAATTCCAGATAATATTACAGGTGGTCTTAATACTGTAGCTATTCGTATGCCTTCACATACAATTGCAAGAAGTATTATTAAAGAGGCAGATTTACCAATTGCTGCCCCAAGTGCCAATATATCAGGACGTCCGAGTCCTACAATGGCTGAACATGTAATAAATGATTTAAATGGAAAGGTTGATATGATTATTGATGGGGGATATTGTGAGATTGGTCTTGAATCCACAGTATTAGATGTAACAGACACTATACCAACAATACTAAGACCTGGCGGAATAACTAAAGAAATGTTGGAACAAGTAGTAGGTAAAGTTTTTGTTGACCCAGCTATTAAAAAATCAAATAAAAATTTAATTCCAAAATCACCAGGAATGAAATATAGACATTATGCTCCAAATGCAAATTTATTTGTTTTTAGTGGAGCAAGTAATAAAGTTATAGTTCATATTAATGAATTAATTAAAACAGAACAAGAAAAAGGTAACAAAGTAGGAGTTATAGCCACTAAACAAACTAAAGAGATGTATTATTGCGATGATGTTATTGTAATTGGAGATGAGAACAAACCTGACGAAATAGCATCTAATTTATTTAGAGTGTTAAGGGAATTTGACAATAAGAAAGTTGAAAGTATATATTGTGAAGCTTTTTCTAATAAAGACATTGGTTCAGCTACTATGAATAGGTTGTTAAAAGCAGCTGGTAATAAAATTATAAATATTGATTAGAAAATCAAATAATTCTTAATATAAATTATATGTTAAATAAATATTTAAGGGTGTTAATTAAATGAAAAGAATAATTTTTGTTTGTACAGGAAATACTTGCAGAAGTCCTATAGCAGAAGCTTTAGCAATTAAAAGTTTTAGTGAAAACAATATAAATATTGAGGTTATTTCTAGAGGTATTCTTGTAAGCTTTCCTTCACCTGCTAATGAATATACAGTTGATATTGTAAAAAACAAGTATCCAAATATAAAAAATCATATTGCTATATCATTTACTGAAGATGAAGTTGACAAAGACACATTAGTCTTAACAATGACAGAAAGCCATAAAAACTATATTTTAGTTACGTATCCCAATATAAAAGATAATGTAGCGACATTAAAAGAGTACTTAGATGAACTAGGAGATGTTAAAGATCCTTACGGTTGTAGTAAAGATGTATATATGGAATGTGCAAATGAGATAAGTTTATTAATTAATAAATTAACTAAAAAAATATTGTAATATATTAAAGAATAAGCCGAATCTAGTTATGTAATTACTTAACTAAAAAATAAATAATAAGGAGAAAACAAAATGATTGGAATTGGAAGTGACCATGGTGGATACCAATTAAAACAAGAAATAATTAAATACTTAGATAATAATCAAATACAATATAAAGATTATGGATGTTATGATGAAAGTTCACATGATTATCCTGATTATGCAAAAAAAGTGTGTAATGCAGTGGTTAATAAAGAATGTCAAAAGGGAATTTTAATATGTGGTACGGGTATAGGTATTTCAATAGCTGCTAATAAAGTAAAAGGGATTCGAGCAGCTTTATGCCACGATTGTTTTTCTGCAAAAGCAACAAGAGAACATAATGATGCTAATGTTCTTGCTCTTGGAGGAAGGATAGTTGGGCCAGAACTTGCTTTAATGATTGTAGATAATTTCTTAAATACTGATTTTTCTGGTGATGAAAGACATATAAAAAGAATAAATAAAATTGAAATAGATTAAATATAACGGGGGAACATGTATGAGACCATCTTGGGATGAATATTTTATGGATATAGTTGAAATAATTAAGGGAAGATCAACTTGTCTTAGAAGGAAAGTTGGAGCAGTAATTGTAAAAGATAGGAGAATATTAACTACTGGATATAATGGTGCACCATCAGGATGTAAGCATTGCGAAGAAATAGGGTGTTTAAGAGAAAAATTAAATATTCCATCTGGGCAGAGGCATGAATTGTGTAGAGCTTCTCACGCAGAACAAAATGCTATAGTACAAGCTGCTATGCATGGAGTTTCAATTGATGGAGGAACAATATATGTTACAGATCAACCATGTGTTATTTGCTCTAAATTAATAATTAATGCAGGCATAAAAAGAGTTGTTTTTAAAGGTACTTATCCAGATGAACTTTCCATGGAACTATTAAAAGAAGCAGGTATTACTGTAGATAGGTTTGAAGGGTAAAAGGATAAGGGGAGATGAATAAAAAATGCCTAATATTTTAGAAAATATTAATAGTAACTTAATATATATTATTGCGTTCGGAGTTTCATTCTTGATAGCATGTATAACTACGCCACTAAGTAAAAAGTTAGCTTTTAAAATAGGTGCTATTGATATGCCAAAAGAAAGAGGGATGCATAATAAACCGATGCCTTTAGCAGGTGGGATTTCCATTGTTTTAGGATTTTTAATAACAGTTGCGATTTTTGCACCCTCTATAAAAAATTTAGAATTTGTACATTTAGTTGGATTAATATGTGGTGGTATAGTAATTACAATTGTAGGTTTATTAGATGATATTTATGATTTGTCAGCTAAATCAAGATTATTTTTTCAAGTGTTTGCAGCTTTAATTGTAATTTTTACAGGTACGACAATTAAAGCAATAACTTGGCCTTGGGCACCTGGCGGTGTTATATTATTGGGTTCTTTTAGTGATATTATAACAATTATTTGGATAATAGGGATAACTAATGCAGTTAATTTTATAGATGGTTTAGATGGATTAGCTACAGGAGTATCTTCTATAGCAGCTCTTTGCTTAATGTTTGTATCAATATTATATGGGGAACCAACTGCTGTTTTGTTAACGGGGGCTCTAGCGGGGGCTTGTTTAGGATTTCTTCCGCATAATTTTAATCCTGCAACTATTTTTATGGGGTCTACAGGGTCAACATTTTTAGGATTTACATTATCCGTAATATCTATACAAGGACTTATAAAAGGATATACTGCTATAACAATTATTGTGGCAGTATTAATATTGGGGCTACCAATATTTGATACATCTTTTGCGATACTTAGAAGAGTTGCTAATGGTAGGCCTGTTTGGGAAGCAGATAGAGGTCACTTGCATCATCGACTAATGGATAAAGGATATAGCCATAAAAAAGCAGTTCTAACTTTATATGGAATTAGTGGTGGATTTGGTATTGCAGGAATACTAATAGCAATGAATGATATAAAATTTGCGGTTATAATTATTGGGTTAATAGCTATTGTATGGATATTTGATTTTATTTTAACAAAAATAAAGAAAAAATAAATATATTTCCTAATAAAATAATAATAATATAATTAAAGCTATCTCAAATTATGTAACTAAAAGAGATAGCTTTAGTTTTATTTTTTTATAATATCATTAAGTACTCTTATTGCTTTTTCTTGATCAGATGCATATATTAAATAAGAAATATCAACTTCTGATGTTGTAATCATTTTGATATCTATATCAGCTTGTGATAATATAGACATAGTTTTTGCAGCAATACCAGGTTTGAGGTTTATATCTTCGTCATATAATGATAGTTTAGTATTATTTGAATTAACATCTATGCGTAAGTTAGGGATATCTTTTTTATAAGATTTTAATGTTTGTATTGCATTAAACAATACATCATCTTCTAAAGTAAAGGATATATTAATTTTGCCTTTTAAGGGAGATGTTTGACTAATCATGTCAACATTAATATTAGCTTCAGCTAAAGAAGTGAAAATCTCGGCAATATTTTTATTATTAATAGGAATGTTTGTTAATGTTATTAATGTTACGTTCTCGTTAATATTTAACTTACTAATAATTCTATTCATATAATCACTCCTGTTTTTTATTCTACTATTTTATAAGATTATAACACATACTTAGAAGGGTAACAAATATAAAAACTTACCACGAAAATATTTAAGCTTGATTTTATATGGTATAGGATAATATTACCCCAGCAGATAAAACGTCCATGTTTAAACAGTTGAATACTTGTTGATAATATAAAATTTGTATAAAAAATTTTGCATCTAACGATAAATAGTTGTATAATATAAAATGTGTTTTTAAAAATGTTAAATTTTCGACAAAAACCTTTGAAGATTTAGTGTAATAAAACAGGAGGTTATGTAATGGCCAAAATAAAAGTTATGAGTATTTTTGGTACACGTCCAGAAGCAATTAAAATGGCACCAGTAGTTAAGGAATTAGAAAAGTCAGAATATGTGGAAAGCATTGTATGTGTTACTGCTCAGCATAGAGAAATGTTGGATCAGGTATTAAAAGTATTTAATTTAACTCCAGATTATGATTTAGATATTATGAAAGAAAAACAAACTCTTTCACAAATAACTACAAGAGCATTAGAAGGAATTAGTAATGTAATAAAGAAAGAGAATCCTGATATTGTACTTGTACATGGTGATACAACAACTACTTTTGCAGGTTCATTAGCTGCATTTTATAATAAGGTAAAAGTTGGTCATGTAGAAGCAGGTCTTAGAACTTATAATAAATATGAACCTTTTCCAGAAGAGATGAATAGGAAGTTAACAGGATGTTTAACAGATTTACATTTTGCTCCAACAATTACTGCAAGAGAGCATCTATTAAAAGAAGGTGTTGATGAAAAGGATATTTTTATTACTGGAAATACAGTAATTGATTCACTTAAAACAACAATTAAAGAAAATTATATATTTAAAGAAAATAAATTAAATAATTTAGACTATAATAATAAAAAGATAATTACTATGACAGCTCATAGAAGAGAAAATCTTGGTGAGCCTTTAGAAAATATTTGCAAGGCAGTTAAGAGAATTGTAGAAGAGTATAAAGATGTAGAAGTTGTTTATGCAGTTCACTTAAATCCTGCAGTCAGAAATGTTGCCTTTAAAATTCTAGGAGAACAAGAAAGAATACATTTATTAGATCCGCTTGAAATGCAAGATATGCATAACTTATTAAATAAGTCTTATTTAGTATTAACTGATTCTGGAGGGTTACAAGAAGAAGTTCCTTCAATGGGTAAACCAGTTTTAGTACTAAGGAATGTAACAGAAAGACCAGAAGGGATAGAAGCAGGTACGTTAAGACTTGCTGGAGTAGAAGAAAATACTATTTATGAATTAACAAAATCATTAATCGAAGATGCTAATCAATATAATAAGATGGCAAATGCTGTTAATCCTTATGGAGATGGAAATGCATCAAGTAGAATAGTTGATATTATCGTAAATAGTTTATTATAGATATATATGTTTACCGTTAGCATAGTTAGATTTATTTGAAAACTGTAAAAAAATACTTAATACTGTAGACATATGCCAAAATCATGGGTATAATATTTTATTAAGAAGGAGAAACTTATGAAGTTTAATCCCCATATAATGAAAAGCTTATCTTTAATAAGTCAAATAGGTTTCTTAATGGCTATACCTATAATTGGTTGTATTTTATTTGGAAATTATTTAGACAATTTATTTGATACTAAAGTATTATTCCTTATTATTTTTACCATACTAGGTATGCTTTCTGCTTTTCGTAATTTATATGTTATTTCAATGAAAAGTGCTAAAAAGAGAAAGAAGGACTCCTAATATGAAATCTGAAGAATCAATATTTATCCCATTAGCATTTAAAATTATACTTATAGTAGGTTTTTCTTTTTTAGTGGGGCTATTTTTTGTTGAAGATATTTATGCATATGGTAAAGGATTAGTTCTTGGAGGGATTTTTTCAATACTTAAACTAAAACTAATGGAAGTTACGTTTAAGAAAGCAATAAATAAACCTCCAGCAGCGGCTAAAAAATATGCTAGCTTTCATTATTTCTTAAGATATTTATTAACTATTTTGGTATTAATAGTTGGAGCATTAGAGACAACGATTAATTTAGTAGGGGTAATTATTTCCCTTGTATCCGTAAAATTAGCAGCGTATTGGCAAGGATACATTGAAAAACCTACTCCTAAAGATGGCTCTATCGAATTTTTAGAATGGGAAGATGATGAAGAAGAGTCTGATTTTTAACGTTTCCTATGCGGAAAGGAGAGTTCAATAATGGATATTGGAATTCATCATGTTAAAACCATTAATTTATTTGGTTTTAACTTATACATTACAGAATCAATGGTTAATGTATGGCTTATTGGGATTGTTCTTATTATTATTGCATTAATAATAAGAAAGAAAATAATGAATCCCAAGAAAATTCCAGCAGGTGCGCAAAACGTTATTGAATGGA
The DNA here is from genome assembly GCA_025210235.1 of Vallitalea sp. GTDB lineage: Bacteria > Bacillota > Clostridia > Lachnospirales > Vallitaleaceae > Vallitalea. The sequence continues at coordinate 56,238 of JAOASG010000003.1, read as the reverse complement.
TTGTAGAAACTTTAGATAATTTTACGGTTACTACTATGGGTGAAAGTGGAAGAAAATTTGCATCATTTTATGGATGCATGTTTATATTTATTCTAGTGAGTAATTTATCTGGTTTGTTAGTAGGTCCTAATTTCAATAATGGTACATTTGGCTTTGGGTTTTTAAGACCACCTACAGCTGATGCATCAGTAACATTTGCATTAGCCATGATAACATTTTTTATGATTCAAGGTTATGGTATTAAAGTAAAAGGTGTCGGTAAATGGGCTAAAGGATTAACAGAACCTTTATGGCCAATGACTCCTCTTAATATTATTGGTGAACTTGCTAATCCAGTTTCACTTAGTTTTCGTTTGTTCGGAAATATATTAGGTGGTACTATTATCATGACTTTATATTATAATTTACCTTGGTATGCACTAATAGGTATACCAGCAGCATTACATGGATATTTTGATGTTTTTGCAGGTGTGTTACAAGCATTTATTTTTGTAATGTTAAGTATGACTTTTGTATCAAGTGCTATGGAATAAACAAGTAAGTGAGGTGAGGTCATGAGTGGTATACTTGATTTTTTGTTTGGTTGGATTGAGCATGTTGATAAAAGAGCATTGATTTTAGCTTTTTCAGCAATCGGTGCAGGGACTGCAATGATAGCAGGAATTGGTCCTGGTATAGGACAAGGATTTGCTGCAGGTAAGGCAGCGGAAGCTGCTGGAAATAATCCAGAAGGTGGAAGACCTGCTACAGTTGTTATGTTACTCGGTTCTGCAGTTGCTGAGACATCTGGAATATTTGCTTTAGTAATCGCAATTATTATGTTATTTGCTAATCCTCTAGTATCAAAAGACGGAATTGGAATAGTTTTAGCATGTAGTGCAATTGGTGCAGGACTTGCAATGATAGCAGGTATTGGACCTGGAATTGGGCAAGGATATGCGGCTGGAAAGAGTGCTGAAGCAGTAGGTAAGCGGCCTAAGTTACAAAGTCAAATTGTAAGAACGATGTTGTTGGGTCAAGCAGTAGCTCAAACAACAGGTATATATGCACTGATTATTGCATTAGTTTTATTATTTGTTAATGTTTTTAAATAAATAAATTTAATTATTATAGGAGGTTGTTATAATGGAACAAGTAGATGGAAAAGCGTTAATTTTAGCATGTTCAGCAATAGGAGCAGGTTTAGCAATGATAGCAGGTATAGGACCTGGTATAGGACAAGGTTTTGCAGCTGGTAAAGGTGCAGAAGCTGTTGGAAGACAACCAGGTGCTCAATCAGATATTTTAAGAACAATGTTATTAGGTGCAGCAGTTGCAGAAACAACAGGTATTTATGGATTAATCGTAGCGATTATACTATTATTCGCTAATCCACTAATTAACAAATATATGAGTTTAATTGGCTAAATAGAAGTGGAAGGGATAATGAATACCCTTTCACTTGATAAGTAATTTCAAAACTAAAAAATGTAGTTTTGTAATTGCTTTATTAGGAAAGTTTACGTTATTTAAATGTAGAATTTCCTAAATGAAAGGAGGAAAGATAACCTTATGTACTTAATTGAAAGCTGGATTATTAATTTTGATGCTCAAATGTTAGCACAAACTCTTTTTCATGGTATAAGTGTACTTCTTTTATTTTATATATTAAGCAAATTACTACTTAATCCAGTGCGAGAACTTTTACAGAAAAGAAAAGATGGAATAGCTAAAGAGTATAGTTTCATTAAAGATGAAAAGAAAAAAGCAACTGAGCTTGAAAAAGAATACAAAGAAAAATTAGCTAATATAAATAAAGAAGCTGATGAAATCCTCGATAATGCTAGAAAGAAAGCGTTATTAAAAGAGAGTGAAATAATTAAAAGTGCTGATGATGAAGCAGCTAGACTAATTTCAAGAGCTAATTTAGAAATTGAAAGAGAAAAAGAAAAAGCTAAAGATGAAATAAAGAATGAAATAATAGAAGTTGCTAAGATTTTGGCAAGCAAATTTGTAGCATCATCTATTGATAAAAGTACAAGTGATAAATTATTAGATGAAACTTTAGAATCAATAGGTGAAGAAACATGGTTGAGTTAGTAGCTAAGAGGTATGGAACAGCTCTATTTGAGCTTGCCGTTGAAACAAATCAAGTTGAGCTTATAGGAGACCAATTAAAATTCATAAAAGAAATCTTTATGAATGAAAAAGAGTTTATTAGGATTTTAAATCATCCTAAAGTAGTTGTGGATAATAAGATAAGTTTAGTTGAAAATACTTTTAAAGGCAAAATATCTAACGAAGTGTTAGGTCTTTTAGTAATTGCTATTAAAAAAGGAAGAGCTAATGATTTATTAGATATTATTCAGTATTGTCTTGAAGAAATCGATAATTTAAAAGGAATTGCAAAAGCTTATGTGGCTTCTGCAACAGAACTATCAAAACAACAAAAAGAAAGTATTAAGAATAAACTTGAACAAACAACAAAAAGAAAAATTATACTTGAAACAAGTGTAGATAAGAGCTTAATAGGCGGTTTAGTTATTAGAATAGGAGATAGAATTATTGATAATAGTATTAAAGGAAAAATGAATGCTATTTCAAAAGAGTTATTTGCTATTCAGTTAGGGTAAAACACATTTTATTACAGAAAGGCGGTGGAACCTTACCATGAATTTAAGACCAGAGGAAATAAGTTCAGTTATTAAAGAACAAATTAAAAGATATAACACAGAATTAGAAGTAAGTGACGTTGGAACTGTAATCCAAGTTGCAGATGGTATTGCTCGTATTCATGGCCTTGAAAAAGCTATGTCTGGTGAGTTATTAGAATTTCCAGGAGAAGTATATGGAATGGTACTTAATCTAGAACAAGATAATGTTGGAGCAGTTTTAATGGGTTCTGATAAAAATATTAGTGAAGGTGACGTAGTAAAGGCAACAGGTAGAGTTGCAGAAGTCCCTGTTGGAGACGCACTTATTGGACGTGTTGTTAATGCATTAGGTCAACCAATTGATGGAAAGGGCCCAATAAATACGGATAAATACCGTAAAATAGAGAGGGTAGCTTCTGGTGTAATTACCAGAAAATCGGTTGATACACCATTACAAACAGGAATTAAAGCAATTGATTCAATGGTTCCTATTGGAAGAGGACAACGTGAATTAATTATCGGAGATAGACAAACAGGAAAAACAGCAATAGCTATTGATACAATTATTAATCAAAAGGGACAAGATGTAATATGTATATATGTAGCAATTGGACAAAAGGCTTCTACTGTAGCTGGTATTGTTAAAACATTAGAAGAAAATGGAGCTATGGATTATTCTACTGTTGTAGCAGCAACAGCTTCAGAACTTGCGCCATTACAATATATTGCTCCATATGCAGGAGTTTCAATTGGTGAAGAATGGATGGAAAATGGTAAAGATGTCCTTATCATATATGATGATTTATCCAAGCATGCGGTAGCCTATCGTGCACTGTCATTGCTTCTTAGAAGACCACCAGGACGTGAAGCTTATCCAGGAGACGTATTCTACCTTCATTCAAGATTGTTGGAAAGAGCTGCAAAATTATCAGATGAATATGGTGGAGGATCAATTACTGCCCTTCCAATCATTGAAACACAAGCTGGAGACATCTCCGCTTATGTACCAACAAATGTTATTTCTATAACTGATGGACAAATATATCTTGAGACAGAATTATTTAATGCAGGAGTTCGTCCAGCTATTAACCCAGGATTATCTGTATCAAGAGTTGGTGGTGCAGCACAGATAAAAGCTATGAAAAAGATTGCTGGACCAATACGTGTTGAGTTAGCACAATATAGAGAACTTGCAGCGTTTGCACAGTTTGGCTCTGATTTAGATAAAGAAACTAAAGAAAGACTAGATCAAGGTGAAAGAATTATCGAAGTGTTAAAGCAAGCACAATATCAACCTATGACAGTGGCTCATCAAGTTATTATTTTATTTGCTGCTACTAAAAAGTATTTAATGGACATTCCTGTAGATAGTATATTAGATTTTGAACAAAATCTAATTGAGTTTATTGAAACAAAATATCCAGAATTAAATAAAGATATAATAGCTAAAAATGGTTTGGATGACGAACTAAGTGGAAAGATTGCTTCAGTAATTGAAGAATTTAAAAGTGGATATAAAAACCTAAGTAAAGAGGTGTAATTCCATGGCATCCATGAGAGATATTAAGAGAAGGAAAAACAGTATACAAAGTACACAGAAGATTACAAAAGCAATGAAATTAGTTGCAACATCAAAACTTCAAAAGGCTAAAACTAATGCTTCTAAATCAAGACCTTTTTTTGATAAAATGCAAGAAACAATTGGTTCAATATTAGATAAAAGTAATACTGTTAGCCATCCTTATTTGATTAAGAGAGAAGTTAAGAATAAAGGATATATTGTAATTACTTCTAATAAAGGTCTTGCAGGTGGATACAACTCAAATGTTGTTAAGCTAGTAATGAAGAATTCAGTACCAAATAATTCCAAAATAGTTGCAGTAGGAAAAAGAGGTGCTGATAATTTTAAAAGAAGCGGCTATGATGTCATAAAACAATATAATGATGTAGTTGAACAACCAATTTATAAAGATGCAGTAGTAATTGGTGAGAGACTATTAGAAATGTATAAAGAAGGTATTATTGATGAGGTTTATGTAGCATACACTTCTTTTGTTTCTGCACTTAATCAAGAAGCAAAACTTTTAAAAGTATTACCTGTAGATACAAAAGATTTTCAAGGGAAGAGCGAGAAAAGTAGTGATATGATGACATATGAACCGTCAGCAGAAGAGGTACTTGAACAAGTAATTCCAAAATATATTAATAGTATAATTTTTGGAGCGCTTAGAGAATCTGTAGCAAGTGAACATGGAGCAAGAATGACTGCCATGGACTCAGCTACAAATAATGCCACAGAAATGATTGATCATTTATCACTTGAGTATAATAGAGCTAGACAAGCATCTATAACTCAAGAATTATCAGAAATCGTTGGTGGAGCAGAAGCGCTTAAGTAAAGGAGTGAAAGAATAAATGGCAGGCAAAATCGGTAAAATCACTCAAATAATTGGTGCCGTTTTGGATATAAAATTTAGTGATAACCTTCCAGCTCTTTACAACGCAATTATCATAAAGAAAGCTGATGGATCTGAACTTGTAGTTGAGGTTGCACAACATCTGGGAGATGATATAGTAAGATGTATAGCAATGGGTGCTACAGATGGTTTATCAAGAGGAATGGAAGCAGAAGATACTGGAAAACCAATTACAGTACCAGTAGGTGAAAAAACATTAGGTAGAATATTTAATGTTACTGGAGATGCTATTGATAATAAGCCAGCTCCAAACACAAAACATAGTTGGCCTATTCATAGACAAGCACCAAAATTTGAGGAACAAGTAACAGATACAGAGATACTAGAAACAGGTATAAAAGTAATCGATTTATTATGCCCTTACCAAAAAGGTGGAAAAGTTGGTCTTTTTGGAGGAGCAGGAGTAGGTAAAACAGTACTTATTCAAGAGTTAATTCGTAATATTGCCACAGAACATGGTGGATATTCAGTATTCACAGGTGTTGGAGAAAGAACAAGAGAAGGAAATGACTTGTATCATGAAATGGCTGAGTCTGGAGTTCTTAATAAAACTACAATGGTATTCGGTCAAATGAATGAGCCACCTGGAGCAAGAATGCGTGTAGGTCTTACTGGACTTACTATGGCTGAGTATTTCCGTGATGAAGGCGGAAGGGACGTATTATTATTTATTGATAATATTTTCCGTTTTACTCAAGCAGGATCAGAAGTATCAGCACTTCTTGGACGTGTCCCTAGTGCCGTTGGTTATCAGCCAACACTAGCTACAGAGATGGGTGCTTTACAGGAAAGAATTACATCAACTAAGAGTGGTTCTATTACATCTGTACAAGCAGTTTATGTACCAGCGGATGACTTAACTGACCCAGCTCCAGCTACTACTTTTGCCCATCTTGATGCAAAAACAGTTTTATCACGTGCTATTGTTGAGCGTGGTATTTATCCAGCGGTTGACCCACTTGATTCTACATCAAGAATTTTATCTCCTATGATAGTAGGAAATGAGCATTATGAAGTAGCAATGGGTGTACAGCAAATATTACAAAGATATAAAGAGTTACAAGATATTATCGCAATCCTAGGAATGGACGAATTATCAGAGAATGATAAGATGATTGTAGCAAGAGCTAGAAAGATACAATATTTCTTATCACAACCATTCTTTGTGGCAGAAAACTTTACTGGAAAAGAAGGTAAATATGTGCCATTAAAAGATACAATTCAGGGATTTAAAGAAATCCTTGATGGTAAACATGACAATATTCCTGAAAATGCATTCTTAATGGCAGGTAATATTGATGATGTTTTAAGCAGAGTATAGTAGGTGATTAAATGGCGGATAATAAATTTTTATTACAAGTTGTTACACCAGAAAGAATATTCTATGAGGATAACGTAGATAGTGTTGAATTTAAAACCAGTGAAGGTGATATAGGGATATATGCTAACCATATACCCTTAACAACTCCTATTGTTAGTGGATTGATGGTTATAAAAAACAATTCAAAAGAAGAGCAAGCTGCAGTTCATAAAGGATTTGTTGAGATAACTCCAGAGCGAGTAACAATTCTTACTGATGCAGCAGAATGGCCTCATGAAATTGATGAGAAGAGAGCTGAAGAAGCAAAGATAAGAGCTGAGAGAAGATTAGAAGCGGAAAAAGCTGAACTTAGTGAAATAAGAGCAAAATCTGCATTGGCTAGATCTATTGTAAGACTTCAGGTGGTAAAATATCATAACCCTAGTGAGGAATAACAAAGGCTAATATCCTTAAACGATTACAATAAAAATAGAATGTAAAACATTCCTATAAAAAAAAGAGTAGGTCTTTCCTACTCTTTTTTTCATTTTCTGTGAATATTAGGTTTATTATTGCCGATATATAATTGAAAGATTATTTTTTTGACAACGTGAATTGTCGAAAGGTATATATTATATGCTATATACCTTTTTAATGTTATATACATTAACTAAATATTTGGGGGGATAGATAATGACAAAAAGAAAAATAATGTGGATAATATGTCTTGTAGCTTATACTATCGTATTTGGTACTAATATATTATGCACTACAGTTAACGCAGCTTCAGATCTTGAATTTGAGTGGAATAAAAATGATACAATGGATAATTTACTTAGAATAATTAGTAATAAAGCAGGAGATGATGAAGCGCTTATTAGCTGGAAATTAGAAAATTACGGTAGTTATAAGTTGGAATATTATTTAAAAGATACAATAAAAACCGAAGTAACTTTTGAACATCAAGTTGATAAGGTAATTGTTAAATATAGAATGATAAAAATTGATACATCAAAAAGCGTTGGTGATGCTGGTCGTGAAACAAATATAACGGAAGATGAGTTTGACAAGTCATTTGCTATGATGAACTATAAATTATTGGTCCCACAATTAGAAACTATAACTGATAAAAGTGGATTAATAAATAGTGAAAAAACTCTTGAATATACAATTCAAAGAGGTGCAAGTTCCAAATATCCAGGAGCATCTTTTTTAATTAATACATTAGATGTAAGATTTAGATGGGATATGCAGACAAAAACGATGAATTACTTCATTAAAGATATAAAAAAAGGTAATATTTTACCTTTTAAACTAACTATTCCAGACGGAACAACAGATAAAATCGAATTACTTAGAGCCTTTGATAATTTTGAAATAACTCCAACTCATTGGATTAAAGGAAGTTCTGGTAATGAAGATATCAAGACTGTAGAAAGTCCTAAGTCAAATATAAGACCAGGTAGTAAGCCAGGGCTTAGAATAACGTTTAATAGACCAAAAGTATTTAACGATGCGACAGATAAGCTTAAATATGAAACGGCTACAAATAATCAGCTAAAAAAGGCAGATGATAATTTAATAGAGGCGGTATTAGAATTAAGAGATATCAGTGGTAAAGGTGATAATACTGATATTGCAATAAAACTTGATAGTACAAATGGTAAATTCACAACAAAACCAGAATCAACAGATAGCAATAATAATGCTGAGTATAAATATAATTACAATAACGCAAATGATACAGGGACATATACAATTGAATTAGTAAAAGACCGTTCTGGACTTGATAGAGCTGACACTGATTTTCTTCAATGGGATAAATTAGGAGCAAGTAGAGTATACACAGCTGCTATAAGTTTGCAAGAAAGTCCTACATATAAATTTTGTAGATATGAACCTGAAAATAAATATGCATATACATATTTAGAATATATTGTTAAAAGGGCTAGTATGGGTGATGCCTACTTGGATATAGTACCTTATGCAGGTAGTAATGCAGATGACCTTGAATATACTATATACCATAGCAAAACATATAATTCAAATTATGGCAAAGGTGATATTTGGTTAAAACATTATCACAAACAAGAATATTCGGACATGAATATATATATACCTGTTCCATTTGAAAATGGTAGTGCAAAAGAGTTTTATCAAGTTGGAGTTCAATTTGCAGGTGAATCTCTTAGGTCTCAAACAATAAAATATATACCGGATGATGATAAAGATGTACCACCTCCAGTACCAAGGGTTAAAGAAATTAAAAACTTAGCAGTTGTTCCACCTAAAGAGGATAGTTCTAATATACCCACAAAGGTACAATTTGACTTAACTTGGCATGCACCAGACAAAGATTTGTTGAAAAATATGTTGTCAAAAAGTAATAGTGCTATATACTATGAAATATTATTTAATGATATTCCTTTAGAAGATAGTAGTAACCAATATACTATAACGAAGGTGTTTAAAGTATTTATGGATTCTACTAAACAAATTAAAGTTCAAGAAGTAGATACAGGTATGCCACTAGCAACTACATTAGATAAAGGTAATTTTGTATCAGGATACAATTCTAGAGATAATTTATTTGAATTAAAAAATATAGTTTTAAAAGATACTAATGGATGGTCAAAGCCTGTAATAAAAGATACATCTAACAAAGGAGAACCTTACAAAAAAGCATTAGATAGTTCAGATGAATATGATTATATATTTCCAGGAATTAATTTTATGAGAATGAGATCGGTTTATGTTATAAAGGAGGCTGATGGAGGAGTAGGAGAAAGTGATCGTTCAATAGCAGACAGTATATCACTTAGTATGCTTAGATATGATATTCCAATAGCTGAAAATATTAATTATACACCAAGAATTACAACTGAAGAAAATCCTAGAGTAGGTATGAATATTAAGTATAAGCTTGTAGATATTAATAATTACAATAATTATATGATTAACCCTATTAATAAAGTTATAAATAATATTAATTATAGAATTTTCATCTCAGAAGATAAGCAAAAGATACATAGTCTAGATTCATTAATGACTTCAGATGATGATGCTAACATAAAAAAAATATTGGATTTAGAAGATACTGTAAGTGATGAAGCTAGAAAAAATAAAAATGGATTATATAAAATTAGTGATACGGGAGAAGATATTGATATAACTAAAGCAGAAGTAGAGTACTTAAGAGGAAATAATATATTATATTATGATATAAGCACAAAGCCATCTGATGCTGGATTTAAAGAATTAAAGCTTTTAAATCTTGATCCAAACACAAATTACTATATAAGAATTGTAACTAAACTAGATATTTCTAATGCATCTGACATAAATACTGGGGTAGAAAATAGGCGTTCAGAACCATCTAGTATGTTAAGTGCTACATCACCGGTTGTTCCTTCAAATCCTGGCGAAGGAGAATTAATACCTATTGCTCCTAAAAATATGGAAGCTAATTATTTAGATGATAATTTAATTGCGGGAGAAATTACTTGGGAAATTCCAGAGGAAATTGAGTTAAAAGAGGATGAGTATGGATTTGAGTTAATTAGTCTTGAGAATAAATTATTACCTGATTCTTTAGGAAGTGGAAAGATGTTACAAGAAATTTTCGACTCAAGTCTTTTAAGTAATACGGAGGTTGAAGGTTGGAGATTATATGTTAAAGATAAAAAATATTTATTAAAATATTATGATAAAGCTACTAAGACATGGATTAATGCTACTCAAACTTTTAAAGTAGCGAACGATAAGGTTACTATTATTGATAATAATAATTTACCTAACAAAGTATATTACTATTATGTACGTACAATTAGGATTAAATCAGAAATTCCTAAGGCGGCTTCAGCTTGGATAGCTGACTCTTTGACAACTTCATCCATTAAAAGACCGATTAATTTAATAGTAGATCATAATCCTACATATTCTTATGATTCTAAGAGAGAAGCAATAATTAGATTTGATGCTGCTGTTCCAACAGATTATATATCAACTGGTAACTATGGTATAGAAATATTTGTTAAGGGAGATAAAGATCAAGATTATTCAAGTACAAAATATAATAATTATTATTTAGAAAAAGTCGAAGGTGCAAATGATGGTTATATAAGAGTGTACTATAGAATAAGTGGATTAAAACCTGGTAAAACATATAGTATAAAAGTGAGGATTTTAGATAAAACAAAACCACAAGAAACATTACCTAATGGTGAAAATGTTTATCCTAGATCTAGCTTTTCTAATAGGGTAAGTACTCGTACAGAGTTTGATCAAGAGGACTATGATAAGGAAAACAAATATCTAAAATATATTAAATATTATGAGGATAAAGCAAAAGAACTTACTAAAACGTCTTATTGGAATGTTGAAATGGATTACAAACAAGTAATTAAATACAGAAAAAATCATAATATTAGCGAATTAAAATATGTGACTGTTGGAAAATATAACTTAGTTAATGCAAAAAAAGGTATTCAACAATATTATTTACCAGCTGAGATGATAGAAACTGCAAATGATAATGAAATAACAATAATGGTTAAATTTCCAGATGGTGATTTGGGTATAAGGCCATATACATTGTCAAAAGATAAAACTACTGAAATTATAGAAAAAATAGAAGAAATTAATAACTATAGTAATTCAACGAAAGATTACTATATACGATTAGATTTAAATGTAGGTAAGTATAATGATAAGATAGAAGGAAGATTACCATTAACTAATCTACTAGATTTTGACCTTAATATTGTAGGTAGTAATATTTCGGAAGAAGATTTTGAAAGACTAATACTACAGGCATTTAATAATGAAGTACAAAAAAAGAAAAGTTATCTTATAAATGAATTAGAAAAAGAATTAACTAATGATATTAGTGATTCAAGATTACTAAAAATAGTAACTGATACATTAAAATTAGTGGAAGAAGCCCAAAAAATTAATATCAAAAATATAATAAAAAGTCATATGGATAATAATTATAAAAATGTTGCTAATTTAGATAATTCAGTTAATATTGGGTTTAACATAGACGCTATGAATGATACGTTACAAGGATATAAAAGAGAAGGCAATTCTTTTAAAAAAGTAAATAGTAATAGTTATGCTAATTCATATAATATTGATACGCAAGAAGTTGGAGCATATATATTTGCACCAAAATCCAATATATATAAAAAGTTAGATGAAATATATAATGAAAATGTTACTGAATTAATAACAGAATATAATTTAACCGATATTTTTACAGGTGGAGAATTAAGTGATTTGAATAATAATGTGTATAATTATCAGATAATAGCAGCAACGGCTCGTGTATTAGGAGCTAGAAAAGGGTATGATAATGAAAAGTGGTTAGAAGATAGAGGTATTATTATTCCTGTTACTAATAAATATGGTCATATGACAAAAGACGAAGCTATGTACATATTTATGCAAGCATATTCAATTAAAAATAATGTTAATTTAGATAGTATAAAAATTAATGATTATAATATTGTAGAAGATATAAATAATGTAAATGAAGAATACAGAGATATTATAATAAAAGGAGTCAATCTTGATGTAATAACACTAGCTGAAGGTAGATTGTTACCTAACGATACAGTGGTTACAAAAACAGTTTTAGATATGTTAACGCGAATCAATAATAATGAGTAATTGTAATATAGTTTTGCAATTCCTTAAAGAATATATTGATTGGTAGGAGGGAAATTAATGAAAAAAAGACTAATATGTATAATCATTGTTGTAGCTATGTTAGTACAACCAATTATAGCAAATGTTCAAATTCAAGTTAAGAATATAACGGTAGATGAGGTATTTTATATTGTTGGACAAGATATGATAACTGGAAATCCCATTATACGACCTACAATGACTGTAGGATGGGAAGAACCTGATAGCTGGGCAGGAAGTCCTTCTGATTCAAATTATCATACGCCAGATGGTTATTTTTTAAGTGTCAAAAACAGAACATTTAATGATACAAAAAAAATTGAGATAAAAGGCAAAACAGATATATTTAATAAAAAAAGTATTAAGGTTCATGATAAACTCATTTTAAATACAGGATCATTATATGAAGTTTTTATTGAGCCATATCATTATCATATAGAAAATATTGGTGGAGAAGATAGACGAGTTCTTGCCCCAACAAGTGGTGCACCTAAGAAAGTATATGCTATTACAGACTTAAATGTAGAATTAAAGCCAGGTGATAATAGTATTGATGTTGTTTTTGATGATCTAGGAATTAGTGACTTTGAATATAGAATTGTATATGCAGTAGGGGATTATTCAAACAAAACAAAACAAGAGCTTATTAATAATAAAGAAGGAGAAATTAATAACTTAACTAGACAATCATCAAATGTCAAAAGCTTTTATGATACTGAAAAGAAAAGAAATAGACTTTCTTTTACTATTGATCAAAATGTATATCCAGGACAAATATATTCAGTAATGGTAGAACCTGTAACACAATATTTTGAAGGTAACCCAATAGTTAAAAATGTCAATTATCCTTATATCTGGACATGCTCAACTAATATTAACTTAAAAGTACTTGAAGATGGAGAATATGTTAGATTGGAATGGAAAATACCTGCAAGTTTTAAAGTAGGACAAGATCAAAGTGAATATGAATTAGTTGAGGCTAAATTAGTAGAGTATATTAATGATTCACCAAGCAATATTGCTATTTTTAATAAAGATGCGGCTACAATGGAGTATTATCGTGTAAGAAGACCTAGCAAACCAGTTAAATATCAATTACAATTAACTTATAAAGTTGCAGGTGACGATAATAAAATTCCAATAAAACCTGAATCTAAAAAAGTTCCTTTTGTACCTAATGCATTAAGAGTAAAACCTACAAAACCTAAAGTACCAAAATTAATGACAAAATCAATATTAAATGATTTAAAAATAAAACCAATAAATGAGATAAAAGCAGAATTAGAGGGAAAATATTTAGTTGATGGAGATTCATATAATGACAACATAAGTAACTTACTTGAGGCTAAGCGAACTTTTAGTATAATGGAATCAAATAATACAATAAATTTTGTATGGAATGCATTTAGAAGAAAAGATGTATTAATAGATTCACCAACGTATGGACAAAATATTACAGATACAGACGTGTATTATGATATATACGTAACAAAAGATATAGAATCATTAGCAGGAGCAACAAGAATAATAGATAACAAAAAATATGATAAATTAACACCTAATAATATTATTAAAAGTAAAACAACTGATGAAATTATTGGATTTAAATGTGATTTAGGATTTTATTATGAAAAAGGTGAAACACAATTACAAAAAATAACTCCAGGTAATTTATATTATATAAAAATAGTTGCTAAGAAAAAGTGGGGTAGTGAAGAAATCATTTCTGAGCCAACTATAGTATCACTTTATTATGGATATAATGGTGATTCATTCGAACCTCCCTCAGTTGTTAAACCACCATTAAAAGTCAAAGACAAAGATACAACAACTACAGATATATCTATTATATGGAAAGAAAAATGGTGGGAAGTTATTGCAAAGGATACTACCAAATATAGCGAGCTTGCACAATGGGTGCATCAAGTGTGGGTAGTTAATGACAATGGTACTGCTAAGATATATACAAAATATGTTGAAGGAGGAGAACATTTCAAGATATATGAGGATGAAAATGAGAAAACTAGATTAATTAATTATGTAAAAAATATAGATAATAATAAATATGCTGATTTTGATTTAATAAGTAGAAAGGTAGATTTAGGAGCGGACCAGTTTGGAGTTTCTGATGTTAAATATAAATTTTATAAAATTCCATATAAGGATGTTCAGAAAGAAATTAATGTACAAAAAAAATCAAATCCTAATTATACCTTTGTAGATTATTATAATAAACTAATTAGCGATGATAAAAATAATATAAATAACATAGGTTGGCAAAATATTAATGTTACCAAAGATGTAGATAATGAAACATATTTATATTATAAACAAGATGCTTTATTACCGAATACATTATATTTGTTTATGTTATATCCTTTTAGAGAATTAAAGAATGGTAACATATTACATGCGCATTATCCTACACCAATTATAGTAGCTACTAAGCCAGAGGAGTCTACAGTTATACCAGATCCTACGGTTCCTAATTTATATATTAATGATTATACAGATACTACTATGACATTAACATGGAAGTATAACACTAAATTTAACTATGAAATTAGATATTCTCTAACAGAAGATGTAGATACAGCTGAAGTTTGGAACTTCAAATTGCCATCTGATCCAAAAGATCCGTTATATCCAACAGATGGAGCTTATTATGAGGTAACTGTGGATGATTTATTTCCAAATACTCAATATTATTTTTGGATAAGAAGTAAACAACCAGCAAATAATCATATATCTCCTTGGAGTAATGTTGCAATAGGTACGACAAAAGATATTGCTAATCCGTTACCACCAAAAGGAATAGGTCTTGCATCAAAGGATTCTATGAAAAAACATAAATATAAAGAGAACGTAACTGAGGATTATATTTCTATAGAATGGATTCTGAATGTAGATGATAAAGATAGTAAAGATGATAAATCAAATACACAAAAAAAATTCTCATATTTAATGGAAGTTGCAGATAATCCTTTGTTTATTGATCCTATTTATATAGAGTCAGCAGGAGGAGAAGGGGATATTAAGCCTGATAATGTAGAGATATTGGAAAAGTCTTTAGTTAAAGTTAATAAACTTATTAGTAATAGATTTTATTATGTTAGAATGAAGACAAGAATAACAGTTACTGGAAAAGAGGAAGGGCAATTAATTGTAAAAGATTCAAGTACCTACTCAAATCCAATAAGAATTCTTACAAAGTACTCATCATCAGAGTACGATGGAAATCCTGATCCTGAACTAGAAATATTACCAAGTAAAGATTATGAGTTAGTATATGATAAAGAAAATAAAGAGTTAACATATAGGTTTAGAAGTGATGAAAAAGGTTCAAATAATCTTTCAGATAACAATGTGGATCAAAGACTCATCATGAATCTCATTAAACATAACACTTATATATATAATATAGATATCTCTAAATATAAAGATTATCCAGTTACCAAGAGGAAAGTTATAATACCTTACTCTATTATTGAGGCATTTGATAGCCATAAAGTATCAATGGCTATAACGGCTGGAGATATTACAATGGAAATTCCTTATGAAGCATTAAAAAGTACTATTAATAAAAATGTTACGCAATATGGAGAAGCACCATCTATAAGTGTAAAAATAAATCAATTTAACAACTATTATATTGAAGAACTTATGCCAGAAAATGCATTAGTTCCTGTGGGTATACCACAGAAATTAGGGGTTTATGTAAATACAAGAAAAGGTACAAAAGAAATAAATAATACGGACAAACAAATAAATGTTAATGTTAAAGCAAAACCAAGATATGAACTATATGGCAAAGAAATAATTACCTTTAAAAAAGATACAAAGTATAATAAGTGGCAAGAGATAGATGGTGAATATAATACTTATTCAGGAAAGGTTAATTTTTCAACGGGATCTTTAGGAGTAGTTGGATTATACATAACGGATAAGAAAAAACAACAAAATTTAGTAGTGCCGACTATTCCAACACATTGGTCAGACAATGCAAGAAAAAAAATAACTGGGAAATATAAAATAAAGGGATTAGATAAGTATAATCCAGATAACACCATTACAGAAAATCAAATGCTTAATATTATGTATGGTATACTTACAAAAGAAAGAACAATTGATTTATCAAAGCATATAGATAAAAATACATTACGACATTTAACAAATTCAGGTATAAATAAAGCAGGTACAATAAATAACTCTACTCTTTCAAGACAAGCTGGGATTCATATGTTTGTAAGAACTTATGAAATAATGAATGATAAAAGTATAAAATATGATTATAGTTTACTGAATAAGCTGAAGTCTGATTCAGATATTAATAATTCCTATAAAGAGAGTATTGCAAAGGCTGTGAAACTTGGTTTATTAAATAATGTAGATAATATACGAGCTAAAGATAATATGAAATATGGAGAAATGTTTCAAATATGGTCTAAGATAGAATAGTTAATTCAAACTTCGCACTTAGAAGCTGAAACGTATTTACGAAGTGCGAAGTTTGAGTAATTAACAGCTAAATAATAGACGAGGGAAGGGAATATTAATGAAAAAATATATATTGATTGGGATTATTATAGGTAGTCTTATCATTAATACATCTATGGCATCTGCTGCAAGCAGGGTTATTTATAGTTTTAACCAATTATCAAATGATAGTGGAGAAATAACACTTAGTTGGAATAAAGATGATAATAATAAAATAATACAAATAACTAGTTATTATTTAACTAAGGATAATATTTTAGAAGTAACATATCGTGTAGGTGATAATATACCTAATGGATTTAATAAAAGAGTAATAAGGGGAATTAATTTTCCAGTTAGAATTAATTTAAAGGAACAACAAGTAGATAAAGATATATTAACAGATTTACCACAAGAGTTAAATAATAGATATGATATACTTAACTTATATGATAGAGGATTTATAAATGGTTATAATGATAACTCTTTTAGGCCGAATAATAAAGTTAAAAGAGCAGAATTTTTTGCTATGTTAGTAGCAACAGCAGGATATGAGATAGACACAGTTTCTAAATCAATATTTAAAGATGTTAAAGATGATTTTTGGGGTAAAAAATATATTATGACATTAGCTAATAAAGGGGTAGTTGCAGGAAATGGCAATGGACTTAGTAATCCTTTTGGGGAAATAACTATTGGAGAAGTTTTAGCAATTGTTGATAGAACATTTTCTTTTCATAATCAATCTAATAGCTATATAAAACCAACAAAAGATCATTGGAGTAATAATAATTATATAAATGTTGCGAAAGCAGGTATTGTAAGAAAGATAGATAGCTTTTATAATCCATATAATCCTAATTTAAAGGCTACTAGACAGCAGTGTGCGACTATTTTATCAAGAATATTGCAAACGCATTATACGGTAAATTAAGAATATATTATATTGGGTTTTATATTTACACTATAGATAAATTTATAATATAGTGAGTAATATCCTCCGAGTGTTAATTAATTAATGCTAGGGGGATTTTAACTGTATGTTAAAATTAAAAAGGTAATAAAAGATTTGGTAAAGAATATAATTTAAGCTTAACAAAAAGGTTAAATTAACATACAGTTTATATAATACACAGACAGGTGAAACAACGGGGCTAGGGCTATCTATTGTAAGGATTCTAGCTGAGCAGATGGGTGGCAGTACAGGCTCATCATCACAGGATGGGTTTCTTGAGATTAGAGTTGAACTTCCGTTGTACGAAAGGGCTTGATTTAATTGAATAGTAAAAGTTATAGATTATAAAAAAATATATAGTGAATAAATTATCCCCCTAGGGTTCATACTTTTAATAGAAAAGGTATGATTGGGGGATTTTTATTATGTTAAAAAAAATATTGTGCGGTATACTTATTATTTGTTGTTTGTTAGCAACAAATAGAATAGAAAGAACTGTTATAAATGGTGAAGAAAAATTACTAACAACGTTTAATGAATCTGATTTTACTTTATGTGAAACAGATCTTAATGTATGGGGAGAATATAGCAAAAGCTATATGTCTGAAACAGAAATGAAAATATTAGGCTTAAAAATAGCAGTTGCGTTAGGATTAGATCCAGAATATAAAACCGATTTTATTTGTGAGGATAATAAAAAAGTATATACCGTTGAA
Organism: Vallitalea sp.; assembly: GCA_025210235.1. Lineage (GTDB taxonomy): Bacteria > Bacillota > Clostridia > Lachnospirales > Vallitaleaceae > Vallitalea. The sequence continues at coordinate 37,990 of JAOASG010000003.1, read as the reverse complement.
AAGAAAACAGAACTTGCGGATACTAATATAAAAGTTGTAGAAGTAATTGAAAAAGTACCTAATAATAGTTTGAAAGTTGAAAACTATATTATAGTAAATATTATTTTAAGGGATAGGTGTAATAGTATAATTTATTATAGGGATAAAATAAAAGATATATATAAGAATATGAATATATATTCAAGAGATAATCTAACTATTACAAGTAAACATAAAGGAAAAATTGATCAAGCTAAAGCAAATGAAATAATTAAAGAAATTACCAAAGAAATGAAGTGTGAGATAAAAGATAGCTATAAGACAGAAGACATTTATAGTGTATATGGGTATTCGAATTATATCAATGAACATGTAATTACTGAAGGTGAAAAAATAAACATGGATTTAGCGTTAACATATAATGAAATAGAAAATATAACATATTTATATGTGGCTATTCCAGTAATCACAATTGATTATTAAATTAAATAAAAAAATAAGAACCAATCCATTATAAATGCATATATTTATATTGACATATAAATTGGAGGATTTTAAATGGATAAATATAAAGACCCTTACCAAATTTATTATAATCGTTATTCAAATGCTGATAGAGATAGTTTTGGATATGGTAACTATGGATATAGGAGAAGTATATATGATGAAAACAGATATAATAATAAAGGATATATGCAAGATAATATGAATGAGAGATTTGATCCAAATATGTATATGAATCCTAATATGCAAGTTCCTATACAGATGCCAGAAGAAGATTATAATGGAATGGATGAAATGGATAAAAAGAAAATGAGACTTTTATATCCAGAAATATGTAAAAAGTTGCAATATTATATTGAAGAAGAATGCGACAAGATGGATTACAGTGGTAGTTATATGTATGATGACTACTTAGAAAAAGAAATGGTAGAAATGGTAACTGATAAAATATATGAAAAAGTAGAAAAAGATGATACTATTGATATTGAAGAATTTAAAGAAGCAGTTGAAACGAAAGATATTAATAAAGATAGTATTGAATCTTCAAATAGGAGATGTGGTTATAGTAGAAAACCAAATAAATGGTTAAGAAATACTATTCAAGTTATGCTAATTAATGAAATGTATGGAAGAAGATGTAAGAGGTTTAGAAGAAGATGTTTTAATAAACCAATATGTTGCTATCAGCCATACTATTATAGATATCCTGATTTTTTTGAATAGAATTATTGGACCTAATGTCCTCTGTAATAAATATGAATTAATTAGGGAATAATATAATAAATTTATATAACGGTAACTTTTTTGAAACTAATCTTATGAGGAGTGATAGGTCATGAAATGCAAAGATTCCGATGTTTTTGCTTTAGAAAGTAGTATTGAAAAAATATTAAATTCTGGACAATACAAAGACATTAAGGAAATTGAAACAGAATTAAAATCATCCGAAGAAAAAAGATATATATCTTGGTTCAAACGAAAAGATAATGAATTTAGTAGTGAACATTCTGAGGAATTATTTTATACAGAACTAATGGACAGAATGTGTAAATTATTTCCAATGAAGTATAGACATGATAGTAAATCAGCAATGTATGGAAGAATATTAGGACATAATAAGGATAATAAATAAAGTTCAAATATTTCTGTAATTCCGCGTAGATGGTATAGGATAATATTCCGTCAGCAGATTAAACGTCCATGTTTAATCTGCTGAACTCGCCGTCCATGGCTCGCTGCTCCATATTATCCTATACCACCTACGCTAGGCTCATTAAATAGCGAATAATTGATCTTTTGATGGATCAATCTATTTAATATATTGATCTATGATGTATTTAGGTCTATCTTTTGTTTCGAGATATATCTTGCCGATATATTCTCCAATTACTCCGATAGCTAGTAGCTGAAATCCTCCTAATGCCCATACTGACACAATTGTTGAGGTCCAACCTTTTACTGTATATCCATTAAAATGGCGGATAAGAAAATAAATTAAAAATACTATACTGATTGCAAAAATTGACCCACCAATTACTGTAATAAATCTAATAGGTTTTATACTAAAAGATGTAATACCTTCTAAAGCAAAAGCTAACATTTTCTTTAGGGGATATTTAGATTCTCCAGCAAATCGCTCATTTCTTTTATATGTTACTACTCCTGTTTTAAATCCTATTAAAGGTATAATACCTCTTAAGAATAAGTTTACTTCTCTAAATCCTTCTAATTCATCTAACGCACGTTTGCTCATTAATCTATAATCAGCATGATTATAAACAATTTCTACACCTAATTTTTCTATTAGCTTATAAAATCCTTCAGCAGTATGTTTCTTGAAAAAACTATCTTTATCTCTTTGACTTCTAACACCATAGACTATATCACAGCCCTCATAATATTTATCAATCATTTCATCAATTGCATTTATATCATCTTGAAGATCTGCGTCTAAAGAAATAACCATATCTGCTTCTTCTTTTACAGTCATTAAACCAGCAAGTAGAGCATTTTGATGACCTTTATTTCTAGATAGCTTTATTCCTCTAATATATTTAGTTGATTTATTAAGTTCCCCAATCATTTCCCAAGTTTTATCTTTGGAACCATCATCGACAAAGACTATTTTGCTATCTTCGTTGATTTTACCTTCACTAACTAAATTGTTAAACTTATTTAATAACTGAGTGGCTGTTTCTTGTAATACAGCTTCTTCATTATAACATGGTATAACTAGATATAATTTTTTCATACGTTAACCTCTTTCTTTTTAAAAACAATAAACTTGCTAAAAAAATAATTTAATATAACTACTAAAACATTAGAAAGTATCTTAACGATTAAATCATTAATCATAAAAAGATCTACAAACACAAACATAATTAAAGTATCCATTCCAAAAGATACAATTCTTGCACCTAGGAATGATATAAATTCAAACATTAATACTTTAAATTTATAATCATGACTTTTGAACACAAATATTTTATTAGTTATAAAAGCAAATATTACAGCTAAAATAAAAGCTAAAGTATTACTTCCTAAATAATGAATTCCTAAGTAATTAGTACATATTGTATAAACTATAAAATTAACTGCTGTAGTTAATATTCCAAAAAAAATATAAAGCATTGTTTCATAGTTGACTATCTTTTTTATTTTATCTTTCATCATTTATCTAAACTCTTTCCTAAGTAATATTTTTTATTGACTTATAAACTTCACGAATTTTTTTGCAAAAGAAATTCCTATTGAGACAATATTTTTTGGAAGGAATAATGAGATGTAGCCTCTTTGTTTCGGGAGTTAAAGTAATTAAAAAAACCAATTATTGTAATTGTAGGTATTATTGAGTAATATGCAAATTTATATCTTGTTGCTGTTTCAATAATCATAAATAAACATATTGAGCCAATTATATATAAACTAATTATTCTATAAAAGAAATCCTCTTTTTTAGTAATAACTAATGATACTACCATTAATAAGAATACTATATTTTGATATATAAAGCAAATTAATGTCATGACAGGAATGGTATCAGTATGCTTATACCTTGTATTTGCCGTTTGAGACGTTTCTAATAATGTTGGTATACTAGATTCTCTACTCCATATATATGTTTTATTCATAAAATGACGAATAATTTTTTTATTAGCAATTAGATTCTTATATCTATTATGAGCTAAATCGCAAAAATATGTTTGTATTTCAGATGGGGACATATTTTTAGTAAGTATTTCTTTAAATAAATCTCCATCTTGAGGGTTCCAAGTTCCTTTACTACTATAGTTTCCTCCAACATATAGATTCCACCCAAAACTTTTCTTGGGAGGATTGTATCCTGTAACATTTGTTGTTAAAGTTTGAAAAATAAAATTAGTTAGTATAAATGTAAGCGTTATTGTCATTACTCTTAGTAAAATTATTTTATTAAATTTTTTGCCGATTAATATTTCACTTAATATAATTGCTATGATAAGTATAATGGCAGTTGGTCTAAAAAAATTAGCTATAGATATAAACAAACCAAGAATTATGTATAAAATAGTATTGTTTTTATCAATTGACTTTTTATTATATATATTTAAAATAATTAAAAAGCAAATAAATATAAGAGAACTATATATTGATTCTCCTCCTGTAAATAAAATTAAAAGAATGGAAGATGGATTCAATATTACAAATAAAGTTGCTAGGATGCTATTTTTTATAATAATTTTATTAAGAATTAGATATATACATATAATTTCTAGCATACTAAAAATAATATTAAGAATGCTTACTAATTTATAGGAAGTACCAAATATTTTAAAGAACTTACTAATGAATAAAGGATAATGAATAGCATGAGGGAAAATACCATAATAGAAATTATTAAAATTTTGTCCTAAAGCTAATTTAGAAGCTGTACTTAAATATATACGATAATCACCTTTTTGTTCAATTCCTAAAAAATACAAACAAAGTAGTCTTATTAGCATCCCTGTAATTAGTACAAATAAAATACTATACCATTGATTATTAAAATAGTTATGGTGTCTTTTGTGTATAAATAAATAACATAAGACTGCTATTATACAATATATAATATAGACTATTGGGAGTATTAGTGAAGAAATTACAATTTCTTTTATGCTTGATAATATAAAAAAAATTAAAATAATTAATATGATGAATAATTCTATCTTTTTAAATGTAAACTTAAATATTTTCATGAAAATGTCATCCTCTCATTAACAAAAATATTATATTAAAAAAATAAAAATGTCAATATGTTATTTAAATTTATATATTTTAATATAAATAATAAAAATATAAAATACAAAAAAAGAATAATAATTTAAATATTAGATTGTAAGCAATATATAGTTTGTTTTAACAAAAATAAATATAACATTAAATAATATTAAAGATATTAATAATATAATAAATAAGAAAAGACAACATTGAATATAAATAAAAGTTATCAATTAATAATAAAACTATTTATAAAAAGATAGAAGCTTATACTAATAAGCATATAATTAAAAAAATAAATTATTATTATTATTATTATTTGATGCCTTAAAAGATAAAGAGTAAATGAATAATTTGTGAACAATTATTGAAGTTTTTTTAAAGATGTAGATTAAGATGATATAACATGCTATAATGACATTGTACTTAGAGGGAAATGAGTATGGTAACCTTAATAGTAACGAAGAAACGTTGTATATTTAACGTTTCCTAAGGAGGCTTGTGCATGGGGCAAGACATTCAAAAAGTATTAGTATGTATAACAATTCAAAAAAACTCAAAAAGATTAATTAGAAAAGGTGCAGAGATAGCTAATGAAATAAATGGAGAACTTCATATTTTACATGTTGAAAAAGGTATGAATATATTTGAACATGAAGATTCAATAAATTTATTAGAGGAGCTTTTTGAATATGGAAAACAGTTAGGTGGAGAAGTTCATTTCTTGAGTGGCGAAGATGTTCCAAATAAAATTATTGATTTTGTCAAAGGAATGGGAATTACTAGATTAGTTTTAGGGGAAACTATGAGAAGTAAACTTCATAGATTACTTAGAAAAGACATCGAAAGTAATGTTATTAGTCAGACAAAAGAGGTTGAACTATTAATACTTGAAAGAAAAAATGAAGATAAAAGAAAGTTTTTGAAAGAAAAAAAATTATTTTCTTCATGATTTAATTTGATTTTATTATAAAAATCATATAAAATATAAAAGCTTAGAGATTAAAATATATAATATATTTTTATTTACTAAAGAAAAACGAAGGAGTGTCAATAATGAACAAGTTAAAAAAAATTATTTCTATATTTATGATTCTTACTATGGTAATGGCTGTTGCTGTCGGGTGTGGTAAGAAAGATGATAAAGATAATAATAAGGATAACGCAACAAATCAAGATAATAAAACAATTGTAGCAACTATAAATGAGGATCATAAGATTACTTTAGGAGAAGCTAACTTATTTTTAAGATTAATGGAAGCACAATTTGAAATGATTTATGGACCAAATATTTGGGATCAAGAGGTTGAAGGCAAAAAAATGGTTGATATAGTAAAAGAAAATGCCATGATGGCTGTAGAAACATCCAATATAGCGTCTTTAATTTCAAAAGAAAGAGGTATTACAATAACAGAAGAAGAAATAACTAAAAATGAAAAAACAGCAACAGATATTTTTGAACAATTGAAAAAAGCTATTAATGATGAAGATGAAATTACTTTAGAGTTAGTTAAGACCTTAATGGAAAGACAATCAATGGAACAAGCATTATTAAATGATGAATTGAAAGATTATGAAATAGATCAAGAAAAAATAGCGGAAATGGGTAATAAAGTAAGAGTAAGACATATATTATTTAAAACTTTAGATGATAATAATCAACCAATTTCAGATGATAAAAAAGCAAAACAAAAAGAAAAAGCACAGGAAATTTTAGATAAAGCAAAAGCTGGAGAAGATTTTGCCACTTTAGCAAAAGAATATACTGAGGATTTAGGATCAAAAGAAAATGGTGGAGAGTACACATTTGGAAGACAAGATAGTTTTATCCAAGAATTTAAAGATGCAGCATTCAATTTAAAACAAGGTGAAATAAGTGATTTAGTAGAAACACAATTCGGATACCACATAATAAAATTAGAAGAAATAATTGAACCAACTCCAGAAGAAGAAGAAGGAATAAAAGAAACAATTAAAAGAGAAGAATTTACTAAAAGATTTGAAGAATTGAAAAAAGATTATAAATTTGAAGTTAAAGAAGAAGTATGGAAAGATGTTGAAGTAAGACAATCAAGAAATGAAGTAATAGAAGATACAACAGCAGACGATAAAACAAAAGAAGATGATAAAGATACTTCTGAAGATGATAAAGCAAGTGATAATTCTGCAAAAGATTCATCAGATGACAAAAAAAGCGATGAAACAAAAGACAGCTCATCAGATGATAAACAAAAAGATAATTAAATTTCTAAGAAGAGCGCCTCTAGTAGGTGCTTTTTTGCTGTATAAGAAAGTTCAACTAAATTAGTGAAAGAGATGCATAATTATAAAAATAAGACATATAATAATATTACATTTATTTTACAAATTTAAAAGTTTTCAAAAAAAGATTGACAAATATAAAAGGTTTGTGTAATACTATTAAAGACTTATTATTATTTAACACATAAGTAATTATAAACAAAATTATTTTGATTTTTAATACTATGTAAAAAAATGAGTTTTGCAATTGCATAATAAATTAAAAAAGGAGGTAGAGTTATGTTTAATAATATATTAAATAATAAGAAAAGATTAGTTCAAATTACAAAAATTAATAACAATCAATACAAGAAGACCCTGCCTCAGATTAAGTTTCTATAAATTAACTAATTGAGCCACGGGTTGCTTGCCCGTGGCTATTTTAATATATTTTTATATTTTGATATATTTAAACCATGGGATAACATGCCCTTGGTTTTTTTGTTTTTACAAGAAAGTCTTAAACTATTAGATAGTTAAAAAGATATTTTTTGTGATTAAAATTAGTTAATAGTAACTTCTCTGAGGTAATATGGAGGAAAGATTATGAAAAGAATTATAAGTTATATGAAAAAATATTGGTATATGTACTTGGTTGGAATAATTGCATTACTTGGAAGTATAATACTTGATTTATTCACACCTATAATAACAGGTAAAATTGTTGATGATGTTATATTAGAAGGACAAATTGAAATATTTAGAGGGCTAATTATAGCACTTGTTTCTATTACTCTAGGTAGAGCGATACTTGGTTATATTAAAGAAATGCTATTTGACATTGTAGGTTCAAAGATTGTATGTGATTTAAGGCAAGATTTATTTGACCATATACAAAGTTTATCTTTTGGATTTTTTCATAGAAAAAACACAGGAGAATTAATGTCAAGAATAAAAGATGATGCTGATAAAATATGGGAAGGTATTAGCTTTGGAGTTATGTTGGTAATAGAAATGTCTATTTATTTTGTGATAGCTACAGTTATGATGTTTACTATTAGTTTTAAATTAGCTCTTATAGCGGTCATAACAATGCCAATTATAGCTTATATGGCTATAACATTAGAAAAGAAAATTGGAAATACATATGAAAAAATTAGTGAGCAAAATGCAACTTTAAATACAACTGCCCAAGAAAACATTGCTGGGATAAGGCTAGTTAAAGCTTTTGCGAGAGAAAAATATGAAACAACTAAGTTTTTAAAACATAATGAAGGTTATTATAAATTAAATATTCAACAAGCAAAGATTTGGGCGAAATTTTTTCCTAGTATAGAAATGATTACAAGTTTATTACCTGTATTGGTAATAGTTTTTGGGGGTTCGCTAGTAATTGATCAAGAGCTAACAATAGGAACTTTAGTTAAGTTTACAGGTTATATGTATATGGTAGTATGGCCTATGAGATTGTTTGGTTGGCTTAGTAACTTAATGGCAGAAGCAAAAGCTTCAGCTAAAAAAGTAAATAAGGTATTTATTGAAGTTCCTGAAATAAAGAATACAAATAATCCTATCACTTTAGATGAGCCAAAAGGTAAAGTTGAGTTTAATCATGTTTCATTAGAGTTAGAAGGAACAAAAATATTAGAAGATATTAATTTTAAAATAGAACCAGGAAAAACTTTAGCGATTATGGGAGAAACAGGTTCAGGAAAAACTTCAATAGTTAATTTATTAGTTAGATTTTATGATGTAACTAAAGGTGAAATATATTTAGATAATAAAAATATACAAGAGATTGAATTGACTAATTTACGAGAAAATATTTCAATGGTTATGCAAGATGTGTTTTTATTTTCAGATACAATTAAAGAAAATATAACTTTTGGATCTGATGATCTAGTTACTAACGATATTATTGTTAATTCTGCACAGAGTGCTCAAGCTCATGAATTTATAAATAATATGGGAAAAAACTATGAAACAGTAATAGGAGAAAGAGGGATTGGATTATCTGGTGGACAAAAACAAAGAATTAGTATTGCAAGAGCACTGGCAAAAGAATGTAAAGTTATTGTCTTTGATGATTCCACATCTGCGCTTGACATGAAAACTGAGCATTGTATTCAAAAGGCAATAGAAAAAAGGAATAAAACAAGTAAAATTATCATCGGTCATAGAATTTCTGCAGTTAAAAATGCTGATGAAATAATTATTTTAGAAAATGGGAAAATAGTAGAGCGAGGAGACCATACTACACTTATGGACTTGAAAGGACGTTACTATAATACATTTAATGAGCAATATGAAGGATTTGCAGTCTAATAGATAGATATAGACGTAAACATTTGGAGGTGTAACAATGGCAGTTAACAATTTTAAAGAAGATGAACAGTCAAAAAATGTACTTAAAAAAGTAACAATTATTAGATTGTTTTCTTATATGAAGAAGTATAAAAAAGAAGTAATATTAGTTTTATTTATTATGAGTATTATTATTGCAGTTAATGTAATTAATCCGATATTAATTAAAATTGCTATTGATGATTATGTAAAAAAGTCTGATAAATCAGGACTTTACGTAATAGGAATTATAGCTTTAATTATTAATTTAATTAGTAGATATTGTATGAAAAAAAGAATAGTAATTATGTCGAAGGTATCAAATAAAGTTTTGATGGAAATACGGCAAGAACTGTATGAACATTTGCAAAAACTTTCCTTTAATTTTTTTGATAATCGACCAGTAGGTAAAGTATTAGCTAGGGTTATAGGAGATGTTAATTCGTTAAAGAATGTATTAACTAATAGTGTAATTTCGTTAATACCTGATTTTACAACGATAATAATTGTATTAATAATTATGTTTGTTTTGAATGTAAAACTTGCACTAGGAGCGTTGACCTTATTACCATTTTTAATTCTTGGTATGTATTTTGTTGAAGTAAGAGCACATAAACGATGGCAAGTATTTAGGAAAAAGAACTCTAATATGAATGCTTATACACATGAAGATTTTTCAGGTATAAGGGTTGTTCAAAGCTTCACAGCAGAAAAATATACTAGTAAAACATTTAAAGAATTATTAAAAGATCATCGTAAATCATTTATAAATGCAGTTAAATTGAATGACCTTTTTTGGCCTATGGTTGAGATTTCATGGGGAATTGGTACCGCTATGGTATTTATTTTAGGTGTTAGAATGTCTATAAATAATGAAATAAAAATTGGAACACTTATTGCTTTTACATCATATATTGGAATGTTTTGGCAACCTATTATGAATTTAAGTAATTTTTATAATCAACTAATTACAAATATTGCTGGAGCAGAGAGGATTTTTGAGATATTAGATACTGAGCCAGATATTAAAGATATAAGTCAAGCTAAAATAATGCCAACTATTGAGGGAGAGGTTGAATTTAATAACGTTAGTTTTGGGTATGAGGATAATGTAAAAGTTATTGAAGATGTAAGTTTTAATATCAAAAAAGGTGAAACAATTGCTTTAGTTGGACCTACAGGAGCGGGAAAAACAACTATTGTTAATTTAATAAGTAGATTTTACGATATTAATCAAGGTGATATTAAAATTGATGGAATAGATATAAAAGATGTAACTATTGAAAGTCTAAGAAGTCAGATGGGTATTATGACACAGGATACTTTTCTATTTACTGGAACAATAAAAGACAATATTCGTTATGGTAAGTTAGATGCAACTGATGAAGAAATAATAGAGGCAGCTAAATCAGTTCATGCACATGAATTTATTATGAGATTAGAGAATAAATATGACACAAAAGTCAATGAAAGGGGTACAAAGCTATCAGTGGGACAAAGACAATTAATTGCTTTTGCTAGAACTCTTCTCTCAAAACCCAAAATTCTTATATTAGATGAAGCTACATCTAGTATTGATACACATACTGAACGATTAGTTCAAAATGGGATTGATGAATTATTAAAGAATAGAACATCTTTTATTATAGCTCATAGATTATCAACAATACAAAAAGCAGATAGGATTTTTGTGGTAGATAATCGTAATATTTTGGAGAGTGGGAATCATAATAAATTAATGGACAGAAAAGGTGTTTATTATAATCTTTATATGGCGCAATTTGAAGCAATAAGATAAAGGGGAAAATAATATAATAATTATATGTATAATCCTATATTACTGCATATACTAGTAATAAGAATAGTTGGATGGTTTTAGTATGAAATTAAAGGATAAGTTAGGATACATTCCTTTGTTAATTGTTGATGGTGGATATAATGAAAATATTTATGCTTCAGATGGAATGTTATTACCTATGGTAAAAAAAGAGAATTTTATTATTAGGAGAGATTATAATAAAAAGATAATAGAAAAATTTATAGAAAAAGCTAATAATTTGGGATTTATAGTTTTAAATGTTGCTACGGAGGAGTATGATATTTCTCTTCAAACAAGGATAAATAGAGCAAACGTAAATTTTTCAAGTTATAACAAAAAATATGAAAATATTCTTAAAGAAAAATTATCATTGTACATAGCATTACAATATGACCCTAAAGCATGTACCTGGGATGATTCTGATAATCACCTTACAACATATTATTTAAATAGTAGTTCACAAAGTGAAAATTTAGCAAGTTTAATTAATAATCATTTAAGGGATTTTATGGGGTTTGTAAAACCATCAAATAATTACATATTAAAAAATGCAGATATGATAACTGTACTTATTGATGCAAGTTTTATGGATTTAAAAAAGAAGTTAAATTGGATGAGAGATGAAGATTTTATAGAAGAGGTATCTAATAAAATACTTATGGGATGTCTGCAATATTTTGGTATAAAAAATATTGAAGTTATTAGTAGTGCTGAAGATGCAATCAAAAGAGATGCAATAATAAAGAAATTACAACAAAAAGTCGATAATTTAGATAAGAGGCTCTTGTTATGTGAAGATAAAATTACTAACCTTAATAAATACATTAATAAAAAACTATAATTATTGGGGGGATTTTATAGATAAACGTTATTAATGAGTTCTGCAATTACCTAAAGAATTAATTATTATGGAGGAAAGCAAGGGATGCATAGAAAAGAGGTTGTAAAAGAGCTAGATAAAGAACAAAGGACAATAAGACATAATAATAAAATTAGGGGGAAAACACGAGAAATCAAAGAGTTTACACATAAAACTAAAATTAAATCAAAGAAAAAAAATAAAAACGATTGGTTTAAAATTATTGATGAGGATTTCTATATAAATTAAGGAGAATGTAAAAAGAGAATATCTTTTTAGATTCTCTTTTTACATGCTTATCTCTGCTAAGAAATTTTGGCTTGTGCGTATATAGGATAGGGTAATATTACGGGCAGCAGATTAAACGTCCATGTTTAAACGGCTGAATCTTATATAAATTTATTGTTCCAACATATAGAAATATGATAAAATGTAAGTAACTAACCACTACATATTACATATGAGTAATTGTAAAACTACATTCAGTTGATTTTTTAATACAATATGTTGAATTCCAGAACTACATATTGTATGTGAAGAATTAAAATCCTTAGTTTTGCAATTACCTATAAGCTTTACATATAACAAGGATGTGAAACCGTGAAAAAAATAGGATTTAAACTAATATTACTTACTATTTTATTATCAATGTTGGTTGCATTTAAATTTATTGGTGCAAAAGAAATTGACATATTACCAACTGTATCAAAGGGTTTAGATAATTATCCAATTATGAGTAACTATAAAAATGGTATATTATATAATGTAATGTATCCCTATAAATCTAAAATTAGTAGTTTAACAGGAGATAGTTATACTAATTATAGTGCAGATGAAATTGTAGAAATTTATATTATGAACTATATAGAATTTAGCAATATTTCGTACCAAATAATTAATCCTATAGATGGACATATAATAAAGAGTAGCACAATTAGTAAAAGTAATATTTCTATAAAAGATGAATATATAGTAGCTAAAATTTTAATACCTACTATGGAAAAATCAGAGTTTCCATATATATTAAATATTACGTATAACAAAAAAGGAGGAACTACTTTTAATTATTATCAGCATTTTTATTATGATAACAATGATATTATTGATGATATAAATAAGATTACAAATGATTTTCACAAAGCTACGTTTAACAAAGATACCAATACAATTAATAAACTAATTAAAGGTAGTGGGACTAATAAACAAGATACTTTTAGCCAAGTTAATAATTTATCAAGTATGAATAATATTATATGGAATTTTAATAAAGATATTATAAAAATGAACGAGCCTATTATAAAAATAACAAATATTAATAATATGGATAATCGATATGAAGTAGAAATGACTTATACTATTGCTGTTAGGCATAATCATGAATTTGATTATTGGGATTTTACAGAGAGATATATTTTTAGAGGAAATAATCAAGCTTCAATTGATTCATTTGAAAGAGTGGGTACTACTAAAAGAGATGTTTTTTATAATGAAGAAAATAATTTCATAAATATGGGTTCAGGTTCTGAAAAATTTATTCTAGAGCAAAAACAATCAAATAATAAAAGATTTCTATCTTTTGTTAGAAATAAGCAATTATGGTTATTTGATAAAACTAATAATAGGGTACTCAAAATATTCGGTTTTGATAAATTAGACAGTGATTATATTGTAGATAACTATAATGCACATAACATAAAAATAATAAATTTAGATAATGATGGCAATATTACGTATAGTGTTTATGGATATATGAATATACAAGATAATCAAGGAAGTAATGGAGTTTCATTATACCAATTCAATTATATTAATAAGGAAAATAAAAATATAGGATTTATTCATTTGCCTTACGAGTTTAGTGAGTTAGATTATTACTTAAGTGATTATATGTATGTACCAGAAAGCAATCAATATATGTATCTTATGTTAAAAGGTAGTTTATATAAATTTGACTTCATAAATGGAGATTATACGAATATAATTAATTCACTACCGATAGATAAAAAGAAAATATATATTTCTAAAGATAAAAAAGCAATGTTTTGGGATACTAAAAAAAATAAGAATAAAGATGTTAATGGAGTAATTATTAGTGAGAATAAAATTAATAAGTTAGAAATTAGAGATGAGAAATATAACTCTACTATAATAGGGAGTTTGAAAGATTATTTTATTATTGCATATTATGATCTAAAACAAACAATAGAGGAATTAGATGGTGACGTTACATATTTATATTCAAAAATACAAGTATTAAATTCAGAAGGAAAAGTAATTAAGGAATATATTCCTAAAAAGGGTAACTATTATAAAAATATTAATTTATATGAACAAGGTATTAAAGTATCATCTGTTAAAGTAGAAAAGTATTTAAACTCTAATGCTAGATATTCAAAAGTTAATATTAAATTGCTAAAAGAAGAAGAATTTGTTATTAACACATTAGAAGAAGACAACTTATATAAGATAGATAGAGTTAAATTGCCATATGGATATGATACTGTGATATTAAATAATAAAGAAAATAATAATATAAAAAATAGTAATTTAAATATTAATGATAATGATATAAGTACATATAATATTAAAAGAATAAATAAAACTAATAAAGATATTGAATTTAAAGATAATAATTATAGAGAAATTTATAAAGTTATAAGTAAGGGGAAAATAATAGGCTTATATGACAGTATTTCAGATGCATTGGAATACCCAAATAGTATTGATTTTGTGATAAAAGCACTTTCTAATAATAAAAACAAGATAGTTTATAAGAATAAAAAAATTGATTATGCAATGATAAAGGGGATACCAGTAATACCTCAAAAACCTGAACTTATAAGAGGTTGTGAAGTTACTAGTCTTACTATGTTACTTAATTATTATCTACCCTATAGATTAGACAAATTACAATTAGCTAATGAAATTGGTAAAGATGAAACACCATATAAAATAATTGATGGGATGATAAATTTTGGGAATGCGCATGAAGGATTTGTTGGGGATATGGAGAAAGCTACTAATAAAGGATATGGAGTGTATAATGAACCTATAGCGAAATTAGCAGAAAACTATTTACCGGGAAATATTCTTAATATATCTGGTTGTAATTTTGAACATGTTCTATATTATGTAGGTATAGGAAAACCTGTTTGGGTAATATCTCCTAATATATATAAAAAAGTACCAAAATCATCTATACAACAATGGAATACGCCTAGTGGTATAATAGAAGCAACGTATACAGAGCACTCTGTACTTGTTGTAGGGTTTGATGACAAATATATTTATTTTAATGATCCATCAAAAAATAAACTTACTAAAAAATTAATTAGTGATTTTAAAGCTGGATGGGAGAGTATAGGGAGACAAGCTATATTAATATATGAATAGATTGGGTCATAATAATTTAAACTGTACAAAGACGTCGTGTATAGATTTTTGTAATTATTAGCCAAATTTACTTGAAATTGGTCGAATAATATGGTAACATATTATATATAAAGCAGATGATTATTTTTCAGAAAGCTAAGCAATTTGCTTTTTGTAAATTAATCAGACATATTAGTATTGGGGGAACGTGTATGGGAAAATTACGTTATACTAATGAGTTGCTTGATAATGACAAGAAAGAAGGCAGATTTTGGGGCATATTACTCGGAGTTTTAATTTTGATTTTTATTTTTCAATCATTTTTATAAGTCTACTATTTTAGTAGACTTTTTCTTTTTTTTATTATTAAATTAAGTATCAATTAGCAAGTCTTCCCTAAAGAATAGCAAATATCTGTATTATATTTAATAGCTGTTTCAATACAATGTTCTAATCCTTTTATTATAGTTTCTAATGACATATAAGGCATATTACTTCTGCCTATTACTTGTTTTGGAAGAAATGGTACATGTATAAATCCACCTTTTATATTAGGGAATTCTTTTTCTATGAGGTATAGTAATCCATACATAATATGATTGCAAACAAATGTACCAGCTGTATTTGAAATTGATGAGGGAATATCATTGTCTAACATTTTTTTTACCATTGCATTAATAGGTAAATTAGAAAAATAGGCATTTTGCCCGTCTTCAAATATTGGGATATCTATTGGTTTATTTCCTTCATTATCTGGTATTCTAGCAGAATCTAAATTGATTGCGACTCTTTCAACAGAAATTTCATATCTTCCGCCAGCTTGACCAATACAAATTACTATATCTGGATTTTCATTTATAATAGCAGATTTCAAAGTGTCTATAGATTTTTTAAAAACAGTTGGAATTTCTAATTTCACAATTTTATAGCCACAAATATCGTCTTTGATCAATTTAACAGCTTCGAGAGCGGGATTTATTTTTTCTCCTCCAAAGGGATTGAAGCCTGTTAGCAATACTTTCTTCATGGGAAAACCTCCTTAAAAAATTGAATGCTTGAATAAATATGATTTTATCATATATTTTGATTATATGGAAATGACAAAAACAGTAATTACTATATTTTATGAATGATATAGGGTATACTAATTATATTAATACATCAAACCTTGAGAGGATTTCTTATTTTATAGGAAAATCTAATTATGCATATACAAGGTATGATGGAAGAGAGTTATGTAATTAAATGTATAAATAAGATTAAAGAGGATAAGATGATGGGAAAGAAATTAAAATTAATAATATTTTTAGTGCTTATTTTAACTATTTCGTTAGGAGTATTTAATGTAATAAAACACAATGATGTATTTTATACATTTAGACCTAGCATTAAGGTAGAAACACTAGTTTGTACAAATGATTTAGATAGTGATGGTATAAATGATCAAAAAGATATTTTGGAAGGCGCTAGAGAAGAAATAAAAAATCATACTAGATATAAAAGCGAATACTATTCAGGAGGATATCCCCCAGAAGGTGAGGGAGTTTGTACAGATGTAATATGGAGAGCTTTTCAAAATGCAGGTTATTCATTAAAAAATAATATGGATAAAGACATAATTTTAAACGTGAATGATTATCCAAGAATAGATAAAATTGATAGTAATATTGATTTTAGAAGAGTAAGAAATCAATTGGTTTTTTTGAAAAAGTATATGACAAATCTTACGACAGATATTGTACCTTATGATATAGATATTCTAAAGGAGTGGCAAGGTGGGGATATAGTAGTATTAGCTCATCCTTATCATATTGCAATAATATCAGATAAAAGAAGAAAAGATGGTATACCTTATATTATTCATAATTCATATGATTTTCCAAGGGAAGAAGATAAACTTATTATTTGGAGCAGAAAAGATATGATTATAGGGCATTTTAGATTTAAAAATGTTGAGATAAAATAAAGGGGAAGCAAAATATATTTTGCTTATTATTAATGAAAAAACATTTTTATATATACAAAAGGAATTTTGCTTGATTTTAGTCGAATAATATGATAACATAATATATATAAGACATATTAGTATTGGGGGAACGTGTATGGGAAGATCACGTTGCAAAGATGGAAATGCTAATAAATGGCTTAATGAAAACAACAAAGAGCGCGTATTTTGGATAGTGCTTACAGGGGTTTTACTTTTAATTTTTATAGCAGAAGCTAATGCTTAGTCTACCATTTAGGTAGATTTTTTTTTGTGACTTAGTCGTTTTTAATATATGATATAATAGTTATAGGTGGTGATATTGATGCAAGTTTATAGGTTGTTTCAAATGGTATATATATTACTAAACAAAGAAAAAGTAACAGCTAAAGAGCTATCTGAATTATTTGAGGTGTCAACCAGAACAATATATAGAGATATTGAAAGTTTGTCTATGGCAGGAGTCCCTATTTATACTAGTAAGGGAAAGGGTGGGGGAATAGGATTACTTGATAGTTTTAAAGTAGATAAGTCATTATTATCAGAAGAAGAACAAAATAAGGTTCTTTTTGGTTTAGAAATTATGAAAACTACAAAATATGAAGATGTAGATAGTGCTCTTTTAAAATTAAAAACATTATTTAATAAGAGCAATGATAACTGGATTGAAGTTGATTTTTCATATTGGGGAAGTTCTAAAGATGAAAAAAATAAATTTGAAGATTTAAAATATGCTTTAACCAATAATAAAAGTATTATCTTAGAATATACTAATTTATATGGTAACAAATCAATAAGAACTGTTAACCCATTAAAATTAGTTTTTAAAGAAAAAAGTTGGTATCTAATAGGGTATTGTTTATTAAGAAAGGATTATAGAGTTTTTAAGATATATAGAATAAAGAATATCAAAGTTACAAATTATATTTTTCAAAGAGAAGATTACAACATAAGCAATCTTGATTTATCTTTTAAGACAACTAACACAGTTACTTTAAAAGTAATAATATCGCCTAATTTAAAGCATAGAGTATATGAAGAGTTTAATAATATTAAACAGAATAAGGATGGTTCTTATGAAGTGATTTTTCAGTCGACAGAAGATGAAGGATTATATAACTATATAATATCCTTTGGGGCTGATATTAAAATTTTAGAGCCAGTATATATAAAAGATACACTAAAAAATAAACTGCAAAAAATGTTGCAAAGTTTATAAGTAGATGAAGCTATAAAAATAATGAATGATATTTTATAGCACTAAAACGGTGGAAATAAATATATAGATAAACATTAAATTTAAAGGAGGTAAATAACGAAATTACCTCCCAACTTTAACTTATTTTAAATTTTCTGGATTAAGACACTCAAGTTCTTTGATAATAAATTTACCATCTTTTCTGATGAGTACATCATCAAAATATATTTCTCCTCCACCAAATTCAGGTGTCTGAATGTAAACTAAATCCCAGTGAATAGAAGAATGGTTGCCATTGTCACAATTATCATATGAATTACCAGGAGTAAAATGAATACTACCCATTATTTTTTCATCAAATAATGTATCTTTTAATGGATTAAGGATATATGGATTAACACCTATTGCAAATTCTCCAATATATCTTGCTCCTTCATCTGTATTAAGAACATCATTAATTTTTTCAGTATTATTAGCAGTAGCATTAACTATTTTTCCATTTTCAAACTCAAAAGTAATATTTTCATAAGTATATCCAAGATATACAGCAGGTGTATTATAACTTATTTTACCATTTACAGAATCTTTAACAGGTGCAGTATATACTTCGCCATCTGGAATGTTAAGTTGACCATCACATTTAATAGCAGGAAGCCCTTTAATAGAGAAGGATAAATCTGTACCTTCACCTACTATTCTTACTTTGTCTGTTTTTTCCATAAGGTCAACAAGATTATCCATTGCTTCTGACATTTTTCCATAATCAAGTGTACACACATCAAAATAAAAGTCTTCAAAGTTTTCTAGACTAGTATTAGCTAGTTGAGCCATAGCGTTGTTAGGATATCTCATAACTACCCAACGTGTTTTTGGAACACGGATTTTATGATGAACTGGAGCAAAATGATATTGCTCATATAGTTTTCTATTTTCTGTAGGAACATCACTTAGTTCATTTATGTTATCAGATGCTCTTATGCCAATATAACAATCCATTTCTTTCATAAGAGTTGCATCTTTTTTTGCTATTAACTCAATTTGTTCTTTTGTACAGTTTAAAAGAAGTTCTCTTTTTATCATTTCGTCTTCATAATTTACAAATGGGATTCCACCAACTTCATATACTTCTTTTATTAATTGTTTAGCAAGAGGAGTAGTAGCAGGTCCAATATGGTTAATTAGAACTTTATCTCCTTTTTTTACTTTACAAGAATAATTTACAAGAATTTTAGCTAATTTTACAATTCTTGAATCCATTATTAAATTCCTCCATTTCTATTACTGAACTTATATTGTTCATATTAATTTATGTTACTAAGTATAGCACAATTAAATAGAGTTCGCACATGAATTTATATTCAGTAGTAGGGGAAATTTAATTAAAAAGCTTTATTAGTATTGACCTAATAATCCTTTTTGTTTAGCTACTTTAGCACACTTATCAAAGATTACTAACCCGATAATAAAATAAACAACGGAATTTAGTATAATTACTAAATAATCTTGAATAGGGGAGTTCCAAATAGATTCTCCGCCTAATACTATGTCATATACTTTGTTAATAGCTGGAACAAAAGGAAGTATTGGAGCAAATATATAATCAGAGTATAGTTCTGGTATAACTAATGCAATTAGAATGTATTGAACTATATTTAATAAAGAAGCTATTCTCTTAAAAATAAGGGCTAGCCCACCTAATATTAAGCCTAGACCTAATATACTGAATATACCTAAAAGCACGACAATTAATACTTGACCAAGATTTAAATCAAGCCAATAATTTGTTGTATCCATAATTATATACAGTATTATTAAGCTAAATAATAATCGTATAATTATATTGCATATACTTCTAATTATTATTATAGTTTTTAATCCGATATTTGTCATATTTAGTTGTTCAAGTGTTCCTCTACTAGCATCATTTGTAATACCATAGGCAATATCTGAATAAGCCATCATTATAATTGTCCAAAGAAAATATCCAATTATAAAACTTTGTAGTGAATTACCTAATCTTAAAGGACTTACATTCCAAGTCGTACCGAATAATTTCATACCATAAAACATTACCATAAACAATAAATATAAACCTGCTAGTTGAGAAATAGTATCAAATCTATATCTTATTAATTGTTTTATTATTTTCTCAATTGTCACTTTAAATATATAATATATCTTCATAATAAATTTTCCCCCTTTTAGATTTAAAGAATCAACAGTGAATAGTTTCTTAATTACTGAGTAAAATTTAAATATAATCTTTGAAAATTAATTTCTTTTTGTTTTATTTCTTTAATAAATATATTTTGTTGCTTTAATACATCTATTAGATTATAAATTTCCTTGGAATCTATAATATCTACTTCTATGGAGGATTTGTCTTCCATAACATAACATCCGAGATGTGAATTTATTATATATTCTATATTTTCATCAGATAGAGTATGTAATAAATTAACTTCATATGTCTTTCTCTTAACCATACCCATTAAATTCCCGACAGAATCATTTACTACTATTTTACCTTGATTTAAAATTACGACATCATCACATACTTCTTCAACTAAATCCATTGCGTGAGTGCTTAATAAAATAGTTTTATTCATGTTTGTTGTTATATCTAATAATATATTTTTTATATCCATATAACTTTGAACATCTAATCCTAATGTCGGTTCATCTAGTAAGATAATATCAGTATCACATATTAATGCCATAGCAATAGCGACTTTTTGGCGCATTCCTCTTGATAATTCATTAACCATAGTATTTTTTTTATCAGTTAAATTGAATTGATCTAATAATTCATCTATTTTATTTTCTATTTTTTTTCCACCTAAACCTCTTATACCTGCAAAATATCTTAAATTTTCTTTTGGGGTCAGTCTCCAATATAGGTTTCTAGTGCCATCAAATATAGCTGATAGTAGATTCATTGATTTTGTATTATTTTTACCAAATATTTTTATTGATCCTTTGTCTGGAATTATTAAATTACATATACTTTTTATAGTAGTAGTTTTACCTGATCCATTAGGTCCAAGTATTCCGCATATACATCCTTGATTTACTGAAAATGATATATTATCTACTGCTGTCAAATTACCGTATTTCTTGACTAAGTTGTTAACTTCAATAACTTTCAATCCAATCCCTCCATACTAAGAATATTTTTTTTGCAACATGTAATATTTTGTAACATAAATAATTAACTCAACTTTCCCACGTTTAATTTATTCCACATAAATATATACTATAAGATATTAATAATCTTGTCAAATATGTGATAATCATTTGTTAATAAAATGTGAAAATATTCTATAGAGTTTCTGAATATAAAAAATGATATATATGTTGGGAATATTCCACAATAAATAAAGAAGACTATGGAGATATTATAGATTTTTTATGACTTAATCAAGTTAGGATATAACAAGGATTTTAATATAAATTCATAGTTTATAAATATGTTGAAAAAATATTGATTTATATTGTAAAAAAAACAAAAGACTATGGTATAATACCAAATAGGAGTTAAAGGAAGGAGATTAATCATGAATTATATAACAGTAAAAGAATTATTTAGAAATACTAAAGAATATGTGGACAAAGAAATTACAATTGCAGGTTGGATTAGAAGTGTTAGAGCATCAAAAGCTTTTGGATTTATTGTTCTTAATGACGGAACATTCTTTGATAATATGCAAGTAGTTATTGATAGTAATTTAGAAAATTTTGCAGAGTTATCTAAGCTAAATGTTGGGGCATCTATTATAGTTAAAGGTAAGTTTATTGAAACATCAGGAGCAAAACAACCATTTGAAATTCAAGCATCAAATGTAAAAATAGAAGGAAACTCATCACCTGAATATCCATTACAAAAAAAACGTCATAGTTTCGAGTATCTTAGAACTATATCTCATTTAAGACCAAGAACAAACACTTTCTCAGCAGTATTTAGAGTTCGTTCACTTGTGGCACATGCTATTCATCAATTTTTTATAGATAAAGGATTTGTTTATGTTCATACACCAATTCTTACAGGAAGCGATTGTGAAGGAGCGGGAGAAATGTTTAGAGTAAGTACTCTAGATTTTGAAAACCTTCCTAAGTTAGAAGATGGAAAACCTGATTTTTCTAAAGATTTTTTTGGAAAAGAGACTAATCTTACAGTTAGTGGACAACTTAATGTGGAAACATATGCTATGGCATTTAGAAATGTATATACATTTGGACCAACTTTTAGAGCAGAAAATTCTAATACACCAAGGCATGCAGCAGAGTTTTGGATGATAGAACCTGAGATGGCATTTGCTGATTTAGTTGATGATATGGATCTAGCGGAAGAAATGATAAAATTTATTATAAGCTATGTTAGAGAAAAAGCTCCAGAAGAAATGGAATTTTTTAATAAATTTATAGATAAAGGATTATTAGATAGACTTAATAACGTTTTGAATAATAAATTTGAAAGAATAACATATACACATGCAATTGAGCTTCTTCAAGAAAGTGGAGAAAAATTTGAATATCCTGTTGAATGGGGACAAGATTTACAAACAGAGCATGAAAGATATATTACTGAAAAAGTATATAAAAAACCAGTATTTGTAACTGATTATCCAAAAGATATTAAAGCATTCTATATGAAATTAAATGATGATAATAAAACAGTAGCTGCTATGGATTTATTAGTGCCTGGTGTTGGTGAAATTATAGGTGGAAGTCAAAGAGAAGAAAATTATGATAAGTTGATTGATAGAATGAAAGAATTAGGACTAAATGAAGAAGATTACTGGTGGTATCTAGATATTAGAAAATATGGAGGAACAACCCATTCTGGTTTTGGATTAGGATTTGAAAGAGTTATAATGTATATTACTGGTATGGGTAATATTAGGGACGTAGTGTCATTCCCAAGAACTGTGAATAATTGTGATATATAAAAAAGCCTTTTAAAGGCTTTTTTGCCTTACAAGAAATATTTATGATCTGTAATTAAGAATTATTACTCTATACCATATCTGCAGAAAACTTAAATTATAGGGAAAATTTATAAATACTTCTCTTATGTAGTAACTACTTTTTAGTTGTGAAAAATTATTATATTTATTGTCAATAATTATAATAAATAACGTGGTTAATATACTTGTTTTATAAGATTACTAATTATATAATATATTTGTACAAACATATCTATTCAGTTAACAAGTTTAGATTAAAATAACTAATTGCGAAACTAAGCTAGAAAGGAGTTACTTTGTTAGAGTTTTCTACAGAGATAAATAGATGAAAAAAAATAAGGCAAAGAGCGATACAAATACTATGGATGATATTGCTATAACTATGAAAGATATTAAATACAAAAAATACCTAAAAATAACTTTAGCAATAGTTGAACTTATTATTTTATTTATTGCTATTATATTAATATATTTGCATAACTCACAATTTAAATATTCATTTAGTGAAATTAAGTTTAATGATTATTATAAGAATAAAAATATAAACCCAATAATTAATATTGAAGAAAATAACATATTTATTGAGATACCTAGTGATGTTATTACTACGGCATTCAATGAACAAATAAAGAAAACACACTTTAAAAAAGGTTATACAGTCAAAGATGGTTATATTAATACAAAAGAAAAAAAAGCATATATTAATATGACTATGTATGGTATTAACATACCAATAGCAATGGATATCAAGTTAGAAATAAATAAAAGGGATTTAATAATTTCTTTTAAGAATTTTAAATTAAGGGATAAAAAAATATTATCATTAACTAATAACTATGAAAAGAAACTTATAAATACATTGATTGAAGATAAGGATATATTAACAATTAGTTTAGATGATTTTAAAATTCCTGAGATAACTAATATTAAAGATATAATATTAAAAGAGAATAAAGCAGTAGTAGTTTTAACTGTTGATGAAAAAAAAATAAATGAAGTATTTAGTCTATTAAGTAAAGAAAAAAGCGATGAATTATATGGAATATATAAAAAAATTGATGGAGATATTGAAAAAAAGACAGTTTTATTCATAGATAAGAATACTATTATAAAAAGTGATATTGAAAAAATACTATCAGATGTACTACTTTCGGATGAAAAATTAATAAAAAATATATTGATTTTATCAGAGGAATATAATATTGATGCTATATTAAATGTTTATGGAAAATATATTACTCATTTTAACAAAGAAGACGTTATAAACGAGAAAAATAAACTTGTACTTAGCAAGATAGAAACTCATTGTACTACATTAATAAAACAAGTGAAAGAACTTCCGCAAGATAAATATATCATTTTCTTAAATAATCCTTATAGTATAGAGGATAATAAAGAAATAACGATAGAAAATATTGTTGAGAAGTATAAACTCAGTATTCCACAAGATATATATAGCAAAATGAATTTTTTGTATAACTATGAAAATAAAAATTTTATGATTGCCTATAGAATAGATGATAAGCAATATGCTATCGTAGATAATAATAACTATAGTTTTATTAATAGTTATGATTATTCTAAATATGAATTTAATCAGCCATTAAAAAATAGTGTTCAATATAACAAAGAAATTAAAGAATTAATCGCCGATTACTTTTCTGATGAGGTATTTATCAGATATATGAATACTGATGGGAAATATGCTTATGTAATAGCATCTAATGCTAGTAACTATCAAGATTATGAAAGATTTGCATTAGAAAAGAAAGATAAATGGGAAATTATAGATGCTAATATAATAGATTTATATAGCTTTAGTACCAAGTACAAGGGATTTAATATAAAAACTATTACAGATAATTATATTTATGATAAAGCATATAAACTTTCAAAAGCCGATAAATTTGCTGTATTGGACCAATTAGAGTATAGAGGTATAATTCCTGATAAAAAAGAGGTTGGAATTAAATATTGTTCATTTGATGGTAAGTACATTTCTGTTAAACTTACAAACGATGAAGAATATGTATTTTCCATACGATATTCATATTTAGATAAAGTTTATACTAAAGACATTGCCATAAAAAAATGGACAGACATATCACCACTAATATTACTTCAAAATGAATAGAACAGAGAGGAGTAACTTACATGAATACAATTATAAAAGCACTTGATAATATTAAAGTTAGAGCAGTAGAGTTAATAGTAAGATATGGATTAAAAATATTACTTAGTTTAATTATATTATTTGTTGGATTAAAAGTTATAAAGTATTTAATTAAATTATTAGAGAAATTTTTTGAGCGATCAAAAGTTGACGTATCATTAGCTAAATTTTTATTATCGGCATCAAGTTTAATACTTAAAATATTACTTGGTATCATTATAATGGAGAATCTAGAGATTAAATCTACTTCACTAATTGCAGTCTTAGGAGCTACTGGTATTGGTATTGGTATGGCTTTACAAGGTAGTCTAGCAAACCTAACCGGAGGAATATTAATACTCTTGTTAAGACCATTTAAAATAGGGGATTTTATTGAAGAAAATGCATTTGGACACGAAGGGATAGTAGAAGATATACAAGTTTTTTATACAACACTTAGAACAAGAGATAATAAAGTAATTACTATACCTAATGGAAATCTATCCAACAGTAGTATTACCAATCATTCTACAATGGATATTCGTAGAGTAGATTTAACATTTGGAGTTGCTTATGAAGAAGAGACTGCTAGAGTTAAGAAAGTCATAAGACAGGTTATTGATAAACACCCACTAATAATCAAGGAAAAAGAACCTTATATTAATATAAGTGAACATGGAGATAGTTCAGTTAATTTTGCTGTTTTAGTATGGTGTAATACAAAAGATTATTTGCAAGTAAAATATGATTTAATTGAGCAAATGAAAATTAAGTTTGATGAAGAGAATGTATCAATACCATATCCACATATGGATGTTAATATTGTAAATTCTAACTAACTCAAAAATTATAATTAGTACTATAATAATATACTAATATAATTTAAATAAATGATTTATAATAATTAGGAGATGAAATAAAATGGAACAATACCAAGAGTATATACTTAGTTTTATTGAAAAAATACTAAATACTGAAAGTCCTAGTGGGTTTTGTCATAATATCATGGCCTTAGTTGAAAAAGAAGCTCAGAAGATGGGTTATAAGATGGAGTTCACCAATAAAGGTTGTGGTATGATAACAATTCAAGGTAAGAATGAAGAAGTTTTTGGTATTTCAGCCCATGTAGATACATTAGGGGCTATGGTAAGGTCAATCAAAGATAATGGAACTATTCGTTTAGCAAGAATTGGTGGATATATGCTAAATAGTATAGAAGGGGAGTATTGTAAAATATTTACAAGAAATAATGAAGTATATGAAGGCACTATTCTTACAACAAAACCATCTGTCCATGTATATAGTGATGCTGCGTATGACCAAAAAAGAAGTGAAGAAAATATGGAAGTAAGAATAGATGAATTAGTTACATCTAAAGAAGATGTAGAAAAATTAGGAATAGAAGTTGGTAATTATATTGCTTTTGATCCTAGAGTTAAAATAACAAAAAGTGGATATATTAAATCTAGACATTTAGATGATAAAGCTGCAATAGCTGTTATATTTGCATTAATGAAATACATAAAAGAATATAATATTATACCTAAAAATACAATAAAAATATTTTTATCTACATATGAAGAAGTAGGACATGGTTCATCTTATATCCCAGAAGATATAACAGAAATGATAGCGATTGATCTAGGTGCAATGGGTGATGACTTAAGCTGTACTGAAATGGATGTATCAATATGTGTAAAAGATGCATCAGGACCATATGATTATAATATGGTTAATAAATTAGTTAGCTTAGCAAAAGAAAATAACATTAGGTATTCTTTAGATGTTTACCCTAGATATTCATCAGATGTATCAGCTGCATTACGTGGGGGTAATAACATTAGAGGTGCGCTTATTGGACCTGGAGTACATGCGTCTCATAGTATGGAAAGAACTCATATTCAGGGAATATTAAATACAGTGAAATTATTAGTAGAATATATTAAATAAGATAATTCACAGAAAGTAATTAAATAATTAATAAAAACCTCAGGAAATATCCTGAGGTTTTTATTATAAATGCGGCCTGTATGGTCGCAGTCTTACGACTAAATAAATTGTTCTACAAAAAATGTATTCTTGTCACCTCTATACCTTGAGACAGTATATTCAACTGGAGTCTCAAATTTATTGAAGCCTTTTATGTGGAACAATTGTATTGCAGTCGTTTTGTTGATTTCTAATAATTCACAATCTTCTTTTGTAGGAACAACAGATTCCATGTCTTTTTGTATTTTATAAACTTTAGTATTAATATTACCAGAAAGTATACTATATAGAGATTCTTTATTCATATTACAATCGAGTACATGTTTACAAAACGAATAAGGTAAATAAGTTTGAGAAATCAAAAGTGGTTCATCATTTACAAGTCGTAGTCGTTTTAAATAGATAACGTCTGTGTTTGGTGCGAGATTTAAAGCAGATGAAACTTCTGGGGTAGCGGAGACTACCTTAAAATCTAAAACCTTTGTACTAGGGGCATATCCGTGTTTTAACATTTCATTTTCGAAGTTCTCCATTTTTTTGGTAAAATCATGTTTGATTTTGGTTTGAGCAACAAAAGTACCTCTACCTTTAACACGATAAAATTTACCTTCATTAACTAATTCAGTTAAAGCTTGTCTTATTGTTGTTCTACTAATACCATAAATATCACATAGTTCAAACTCGGTAGGAATCATATCACCTGGTTTTAACACATCGTCCTTCATCATTTCAATTAAAATATTTTTAAATTGAAAATACAAAGGAATAGGAGTCGACTTGTTAACGGTATATTTCTTGAAACTATCAATATTTGCCATAATTCATCACCCTACTTTATTTTATTTTTAGTATAAGGTTTATCTGCTACAACACCTATTTTACAATAATTGGAGAAAAAAGCAAGGGATAATTTAAATAAAAAGCCAGATATTTATATTTTGTAGCATAAAAAGACTAATTAAATAGCTATTTTGACCTAATAATAATCAGTGATTAAGAAGAATTACAATATAAAATATCTATTAATAATAATTATATTTTATAAAATAATGCTTTGACGTAAATAATATATCTGCTAAATTAAAGAAACTTCCCTATATAAAAATCAATAATATTTTTTTCATTGGTCTCTTAAGGAGTACATAGATTTTGTACACAAAAATTTAATAATTGTAGTGTTGAGGTTTTACAGTATATCCTTTATACTAATAATATTAAGATTTTTAAAGACTTTTATGTATATAGTATATCGGTATTATATGGAAAATACTTAATATGCAACTGAATGTAGTTTTACAATTATTAATAATAAGATAGGTAGTTGCAGAACTAAGGATTACTTATTTATAAGATTAAGTAATTGCAAGACTGCATTCAGTTGATTCTTTAATTCAATATATTAGATTTACATCTGCAATAAGAAATACATATTGTATGTAAAGAATTAGAATTCTTAGTTTTGAAATTACTTTAATTTAATAAGAATAAGAAAGGAAATATCATGTTTGGTTATGTACAGATTGATAAACTAGAATTAAAAGTTAGAGAATATATGACGTATAAAGGTTATTATTGTGGTTTGTGCATGGCACTTAAACATAATTATGGGAATGTTAGTAGATTTACATTGAATTATGATATGACATATCTTATTATAATTCTTACATCTTTGTATGAGCCTGAAAATAATTGTTGTACTAAAAGATGCATAGCACATCCTCAAAACAAACAATTAATGATTAATAATGAAGTAAGTGATTATGCCGCAGCTTTAAATATTATGTTAGCATATAATAACTTAAAAGATGATTGGAAAGATGAGCATAGTATAAAAAGTCTTTCAATTATGATGTTACTTAAAAAAGCATATAATAAAGCAAGAAAAAAATATCCTGATAAGAATGAATTGATAATAAAATCAATAAAAGAGTTAGAAACTCTTGAAAAAAATAGATGTAATGATATTGAAAAAGTATCAAATGTTTTTGGAAAACTTATGGGAAACCTAATGACTTACAAAGAAGATCATTGGAAAGTATGTTTAAATAGCATTGGTCTTTATTTAGGAAAATACATTTATATATTAGATGCCTATGATGACATAGAAAAAGATAAAAAGAATAACAGCTATAATCCTTTTAATTTATTACAGAAAGACGATGTAGAAGAATATGCGAAAAATTTACTAAATCTTAATTTATCTTTTTT
This sequence comes from Vallitalea sp., assembly GCA_025210235.1. Classification (GTDB taxonomy): domain Bacteria; phylum Bacillota; class Clostridia; order Lachnospirales; family Vallitaleaceae; genus Vallitalea. The sequence continues at coordinate 8,136 of JAOASG010000003.1, read as the reverse complement.
AGATAATGAATTAGACAAACTACCTTTAATAAAAGAAAAACCTATTCTAGATAATATAATATATTCAGGAATTAAAAATAGAATGAGAATTATATTTGAACAAGAAGATTGTAAAAAATGCAAGGCTACCAAGTAAAGAATTAATATTATAAGTTAGAAATACGATTAAATTAATCATAAACAGGAGGATAAGACAATGAGAGACCCTTATGAAATATTAGGAATAGAAAGAGGAGCAAGTAAAGATGAAATAAAGAAAGCATATAGAGAATTAGCTAAAAAGTACCATCCAGATAGATATGCAGATAATCCCTTAAATGATTTGGCGGAAGAAAAATTTAGAGAAGTGCAAGAAGCATATGAAACGTTGATGAATAATAATGGGAACTATAATAATAGTAATTCTAATTACTCATCTTCTGATTATGCAAGCATTAGAAGTTATATTCAAGTTAGAAGATATCAAGAGGCTATGAATATGCTTAATAATATGAGCGATAGAAATGCTGAATGGTTTTATTTAATGAGTATATGCTTAATCGGTACTGGATATACAAATCAAGGTATTGAGTATGCAAGAAATGCTGTAAATATGGAGCCTAATAATATTGAGTATAGAAATCATTTAACAAGACTTCAAAATGTTCAGAATGGATATAATTCAAGAGCATATCAATATAATAGAGGAGGTCATAATAATGATACTTGTGGATGTTGTTCACAACTTATATTAGCGGATTGTTGTTGTGAATGTTTAGGAGGGGATTTAATTTCATGTTGTTAAAGTCAAAACAGATAGCTTATTTAGGAATGTTGCTAGCTATTAATCAAATTATATTAATATCTAGTATTATTTTTACTACTAATACATTGGTTATTTATGCACTGGCAGCGCTTACTGTTGGAATTGTTATTATTGAGTTTAAGCTAAATTTAGGGGTAACTTTTTATATAGCATCTAGTTTATTGGCATGGATATTAGTACCAGATAAAATTCAAATAATAACTTATATTGGGTTTTTTGGTCTATATAGTATAGTTAAATATTTAATTGAGTCATTTATTAATAGGAAAAATCTATCTGTTATTATTGAGTTTATATTAAAGATAGTGTTTTTTAATTTAGAACTAACAATATACTATTTTATTATGAAAGAATTTATAGTAATGCCAATATCTGTGACTTGGTATATCATTGTGTTAGCAGAAGCGTTTTTTGTAGCATATGACTATTTTTTAGGTTACTTTCTACATGTATATGTAAATAAGGTTAAACCAAAATTAAAAATTAAAAGATAAATAAGCAGTGAATGTAAATATATTTGTTAGGATATAATAAAATTGTAACTTAATTAGAATATGGAGTTGTTTTTTATGAAGAGGAGAATTGGAATTTTAACAAGTGGAGGAGATTGCCCAGGGCTAAATGCGGCTATAAGAGGAGTTGCAAGAGCATCTTATGGAATGTTTGATTGTGAGATAGTTGGAATAAAAGATGGTTTTAAAGGACTAATTCATTATGATTATCAAGTAATGATGCCAATTGAATTTTCAGGATTGCTTGTTAGAGGAGGAACTATACTCGGAACATCAAGAACTCCATTTAAAAAGATGAGAAAAATTGAAAAAGATAATATTGATAAAGTAAAATGTATGGTAGATAATTATGAAAAATTAAATTTAGATTGTTTAATAACTCTAGGTGGTAATGGAACACATAAAAATGCTAATTTACTTAGAGAAGAGGGACTTAATATTATTGCTCTTCCTAAAACGATAGATAATGATATTTGGGGAACAGATGTAACATTTGGTTTTCACAGTGCAGTTGACATTGCAACAGAGGTAATTGATCGAATTCATACAACTGCAGATTCTCACGATAGAGTTATGTTAGTGGAGCTTATGGGACACAAAGCTGGTTGGATAGCTTTAAATGCTGGAATTGCAGGAGGAGCAGATATAATCTTAATACCTGAAATTCCATATAGTCTTGATAAAATTCTAGGATCACTTGAGAAAAGACATTCATCGGGTAAGGATTTCTCAATTCTTGCAGTTTCAGAAGGAGCAATTACTACCAAAGAATCTCTTTTAAAGAAAAAGGAGTTAAAAAAGCAACGTGAAAAAATGAAATACCCTTCAGTTTCTTATAGATTGGCTGAGGAAATTAATAAAAAATTAGGTTTAGAAACAAGAGTAACAATTCCTGGACATCAACAAAGAGGAGGTTCACCATCACCTTATGATAGAGTACTTGCGACTAAACTTGGTGCATATGCTGCAGAAATGATTGCAAATAGAGATTATGGAAAGACAGTTTCTATTGTAAATAATAAGTTATGGGCAACTCCCTTGGAAGAAGTTGCTGGAAAGCTAAAACTAGTTGATAAAAATAATATATTAATTAGTACAGGAAAATTAGTGGGAACAAGTTTCGGTGATTAGGGGGGATACCAATGATAAAGTTTATTCATACTGCTGATGTTCATATGGGAATGGAATTTAAAAAAGCAAGTTTTTGTAGTGAATTTGCTAAAAAAAGAAGAAATGAAATAAAAGAAACTTTTTTTAATATAGTATCAAGAGCAGAAGAAACACAAGCAAATTTTTTACTTATTAGTGGAGATTTATTTGAAGACCAGTTTATTACAATAGGAGAATTAAAAGATATCAATAAATATTTTAGTAAAATTAATTCTACTAAGGTAATTATAATTGCAGGTAATCATGATCCAATAATAAATAATAAATCTTATTATAATTTAATAGATTGGGCAAATAATGTTTATATAATGGATACAAATATTGAAAAACTATCATTTGATGAGCTGGGTGTTGATATATACGGATTAAGTTGGGATAAAAAACAAATAACAGCTAATTTATTAAAAGATATTGTGGTTGAAGATTCGGATAGAATTAATATATTATTAGCTCATGGAGATATATATCAGAAATCAAATTATTTGCCTATAAATAAAAATAATTTATTAAGTAAAGAATTTGATTATGTTGCTCTAGGACATATACATAAACATGATTTTATAGAATCTAACATAGCATATCCAGGTAGTCCGGAACCTCTTGACTTTGGGGAAACAGGGAAACACGGCATAATTGAAGGAGAAATTAGTAAAGATAAATTAAATATTAGTTTTTTACCCTTTGCAAAAAGAGAATTTATTATATTAGATATTGAAGTAGATAATAATATGACAATAGAAGATATAATAGATAATACTCTTACTATACTAAGTGAATATGATTTTAATAACTTATATAGATTTAATTTAAAAGGTATTAGAGATAGAGATATAATTTTTGACCTTGAATATATTAAAAATAGAGTAGAAGAATGTGTAATTTACGCTGAGATAATAGATAACACTACACCAGATTATGATTTAGGTAAATTAAAAGAAGACAATAGAGATAACGTTATTGGAAAATATATTGAGTATATGGAGAAGCAAAATATTGAAGATGAAATATCTAGGTTGGCTTTATACGAAGGAATAGAAGCTTTATTAAGCGAGAAGGTGAACTAATATGTATATAGAAAAATTGGATATAATAAGTTTTGGTAAATACCAAAATAAACAGATAGATTTAACTGATGGTATAAATGTTATATATGGAGATAATGAGGCGGGAAAGTCTACTATACATAAATTTATTGAAGGAATGTTTTACGGTTTTTATAAACCTTATCGAAAAAATAAACAGTTTTCGTTAGATTATGATAGATTTCTGCCATGGAATAATAGTAATAATTATAGAGGGATACTAGTTTATAATCATCAACGTATTAATTATCGCATCGAAAGAAATTTTATGAAACGTAATGATAAAGTTGATATTTTTGATGATAATACTGGAGATAATATATCTGAACAGTTTGATTATGATAGTGTTACTAAGTTATATCAACCAGCTTCTAGACATATGGGAATTAACAAATCAACATTTAATAATACTATCAGTATAGGTCAGCTAAATTGTAGAACTTCAGATGATTTGGTGAAAGAGGTAAAAGATAGTTTAATTAATCTAGGTGAAAGTAAGGATGAAGAAATATCGATAAGAAACGTTACAGATAAATTAAATAAAAAACTTGATGAAATAGGTACGGCTACTAGAAAGAAGACAACGCCCTATGGTAAGTTGGCAGAAGAAATAAAAAAACTAAAAAAAGAAAAAATAGAAGCCGAAAAAGTTTGGAAAGAGGTTGTTGAAAACCAAGAACAATTAAGTATTATAACGGATAAATTAAAAAAATTACAAAAAACAAAAAATGATATTGAAGAATTACTCGAATATCTTAATAAAGAAGAGATAAAAAATATATATGAAGAAGGCTTGCATCTAAAGGGATATATAGATGATAAAACTTCACAACTGAAAAGTATAGAACATTTTAAAGATGTAGATGTTGAAATAATTGATGAAGTTATAAAAAAACTTAATACATTTGAATTATGTAAACAACAATATAAGGAATTAAAAGCTGAATTATTTGAGATTGATAATTATTTAGAGGAAGAAACATTAAAATATAATCAAGTTAAAATGTTAGAAAATGAAGATGTAGAGTATATTGAAAATATATTAGGTGAATATAGTATTTATGAAGAAAAAAAGAAAAACCTACAAGAATTGATAGTAAATATTGAGGAACTTAAAACAAAATCTAAAATGCTAGATGAAAATAGTATTATTGAAGATGAATATAAATATACTAAATTAGCTGAAGAACTAAAAGAATTAAAAAATATCAACTCAGGCAATATACAATTAAAAGAACAAAATTATCAAGATTTGATAGTTACATATAGAAAGAGTAAACTAATATCACTAATATATTTAATAGTATTTATAATATCTATTGGTATTAACATTATATCAAATAAAAATATAATTGTAGTATCTGCTGTAATTGGGTGTATATTAATTTATTCTTTATTTAATTATAGAAATAAAAAAAGACAAATTGAAAAATTACAAATGGATATTAATAAATCAAAGATAGAAGACAATATAAATAAAGATAAACTAAATAAAATTTTAAATGAACAAAATAAAATACTTGAAAAATATCAGTGTACAGAATATATGGAATTAAGAAATCTAAAAGATAAAACACTACATATGAAAGTAATATATGAAGAGAATAAACAAAAATATGAAAAGGCATCTGTTGAATTAGATAAATTAGAGATAGAAGTACATAATAAAGAAGAAAAATTAAAATATTATATTAATTTATTATTAGGAACAACTCAACTAGATATTAATAATATAAAATTAGTATACAAAAAATACGATATTTTCAAAGATACTATAAAAAATATAAAACAAAAAAAGGAATATAAAAAAGTAAAATTAATTAAATTTACAAATATCAAAGAAGAGTTGAATAAGTTAAATGAGTATATTAAAGCAGTAACTGATGAATATAATGCTCACACTGAAAAAGAATTAAAAGAAGTTAAAGAAAAAAAATATTTATATTATAGTAGTGTAAACGATATAAATAATAAGAAAGAAATGTTAAGTAGATTATTAGGAGATAATACTCTAGAAGGATTAAAAGAAAAGTTAACAAAATATAATTCCAGAAATATAACTACCAACAAATCCAAAGATGAGTTATTGATAGAACAAGATAAATTAATAAATGATATACTTCATCTTAATAAAGAGATAACTTCTTTTGAAACTCAAATAGTTAATTTGCAAAAAGACGTTAGACCGATAATTCAAATTGAAGAAGATATTTCTATTAAATCAAATAAGAAAATGGAATTTGACAAGAAGATAAAGGCTCTAACTATGGCGAAGGAAGCTATTGAAGAAATTTCAATAGATATACAAAATAACTTTACACCAAAATTAAATGAAAAAGTATCTGATGTTATAAGTAAAATCACTAATGAAAAGTATAATGATATTAAGATAAATCCTAACATGGAAATACTTACATATGAACCTGAAAATCATGAGTTGATTTCAATAGAGTCATTAAGTAAAGGAACTATTGACCAAATGTATTTTGGATTAAGGTTAGGGATTACTAATATTATAAAAGAAGATATATCACTTCCATTGATTTTGGATGATTGTTTTGTTCAATATGATGTCGAAAGGTTAAAAATGGTACTAAAAGCCTTAGGTAATTTAAATAGGCAGATAATAATATTATCATGTCATAAGAGAGAGAGGCAAATATTAGAGGAGTTGGGGATTAAGTTTAATTATATAGAATTGTAAATATATAATATAATAAATTAATATATATTGTACAAGACGGTCGTAGATGGATAGTTATTAAAAATACGTTCAGGTTAAATCATCCTAAGAAAAACTAAGTTCATTCCAGAATAATTTCCTAAAAATTAAAAACTCCTTGCAGTCAAACATTTAATTTCCTTAACGGAAACTATTCTTCCATTCACTAAGATTTTCTAAGGATAATTTAAAAGTCACTACTTTTTAATAACTATCCATCTACTAGGCTAGTATAAGGCTAGTGGTGATATTAGAAAAATGGTAAAATACTAATAAAATAAATTAAGAATAAATATGAAAATAAATTATTTATTACCTAAAGTGAAATAATAGTTAAGAAAGTTAAAGACAACGATAGCTACAAAGCTGATAAAATCGTTGTCTTTTTTCATACGCACGTGGTAGGACTCGAACCCACAACCCTCCGGTCCGAAGTTAGTTATGTACGAAAATGTGGAATTATGAACTTCTAACTAAATTAAATCCGAACAATAATAGAACAAATGTTCGCAATTCATATTGACAAAATGTATTGTAATATGATAATATAATGGAAACAGATGTTCGCTATCTTATGACACTCTAAATATAACAGGTGATTTTTAATGAGGATTTTTTTAGATATTCTTGAAATGCTGATATTGTTAGATATTGATTTTACGAATCGTGAAGAATGTTTGAATATAATTAAGCAAATTAAAAGACTAGATAACTAGTCTTTTTTTTCATCTAAACGTTGTTTAATTAAGAGTTTAGTTGTTTCTCCTACTATCTCAACTTTATGATCATAATTCAATTCTCTGAATGCTTCTAATAGTTGCTGCTCTATTGTGTCTTTATATTCATTTGTTCCAAAAATTAGATAATCAGTAGTTGTATCAAGTTCCTTTGCAATATTTGAGATGGTATCTTGTTTTGGAATAGTTTTTCCGTTTATTATATTGTATATTGTTCCTTTTGATACACCTATTTTATTAGCTAATTCAGGTGCTTTTATTTCTGCGTCTTTCAATAATTTGTTTAATCTATCCCCTATTGAGTTCAATGTATTAAACCCTCCTCAAAAAAAGTATAATTTATTAGAAAAAAATCTTGACAAGTTTAATGAATTAGACTATAATATAATTAAGTTCAATACATTAAACAAAATTAATGTTTCGGTTTAACTTATTGTCTTAATTATATCATATCTGATAAATAAAATAAACAGTTCTAAATACTCACTTCTAACAAATACGTTATTCTAAAGACGTTAAAAAAGCATTTAAAGTAACAAATAATAGTTGAAATAACCACTATTGAAGGGAGAGAAATAAATGCAAGGAGTTAATGAAAGAATTAAAGATTTACAAGACATGATAACTAATGCAGAAGAACTTTTAGAAGATGAAATGGCAAGAATTATGCTTGGTGATGATGGAATTGAAGCTATAGAATACATGATAAAACATTACCAAGACAAAATTCAAGAGTTACAAATAGTGGATAAGCGAAATGAATCAGCATTAAAAATTATAGAAATTATTGAAAAGGGCAAAATTGAACTTGATAATCATAAACTTGAAAACAAAGAGTATATTAAATCGTTGATATTGGATGATTGCCTTAAGCTACTAAATTGATATGTAGGTTTAGTAACTATATACAGTAAATCGGGGGTAGTATCTCTATCTCCTTTATATAAATAAATTAAATAAATATGAGAGGAATTGATAAAATGAATGGTATGAAACAACAAGTTACCGTACTAGGAATTAAAAGATTTATTGGAACGATTGATGGAAAAGAAATAAACAGTTTAAAGGCTGACGTATACGATAAACAGCCTTATACTCCAGAAGAAAC
>JAOASG010000002.1 GCA_025210235.1 Vallitalea sp. | reverse complement strand
TACAAAAATAATAAAAAAAATATTAAAGCAAACAAAAAAATAAAATGGTACGCATTTTTATAGCTATAACAAAAACCTTGTATCCCTTTAATTAAGAGGGTTTACAAGGTTTTATTATTTTGCAAGTGTTAAATTCAGGATAATATTATACAATTAATACATATTAAATGTCAAGATATTAAGATAGGATTGATTTTGTAATCATTTGTTGCATCCATTTGTTGCATATAGAAATATTAATACTAGTATAGTAAAAATATTATTAAAAAACTAGTTTTTTTAATAATATTACCATGTGTTATAATATAAGTAGTACAGTATGAAGTTAGAGGTTGTCAATCAGAAACGATAATTTTTTATAATTATGGTGTTAAGCTAACAGCCAAAGGTTATATATTCCTTAATTCACTAATTTGTTCGTTGAACAGGTATAAACTATTATACCTAAAAAGCGTTAAAACTTTTCTTGACTTACTCTAAGGAGCAGAGGACATTTAGAGCAAAATCAACTATATAATTATAACAACCAGTTAATGAAAAACTTAGAATTTGATTTTTTAAATACAATATGTATGTATTATTTTTATAGTGAATAGTTGCTTTTCCTAAAAAATAATGTAAGTTATATAAGTTATGGATTACAATATAATAAAAATAATATGGACATCTAAACATTCTTGTTTAAAGAGCTCAAGATTGCTTTTAGTCATACTTATTAGTATAGTAGTTTTTTTGTTTTCTAAATCTTGGGTGGGTAGATTATCTTCGGTAGATAGATTAAATGATTTATTAGTAGTGCAACCTACTAATAAAATACCACATAAAAGTAATGTTATTAGCTTCTTCATAAGAATACTCACTCCTTTTCTGGGAAGAAACTTTATATGGGTTAAGTAAATAAAAAACCACCCCTATTTACGTACGTACGAGCTTGGGGTGGGGATTTTGTATAGTAAATAGCCAAAATTATTTATCAAAATTCTTATTATTGTTAATCCATTCTTCAATAGGATCAATATCATTAATAATGTGAAAGCTTATAAGGGGAATGTTGATATCAGGATAAATAGAGTCTTTATATTCAACATCATATTCATCGTCCTTAAAGAATTTACAAGTTGAGAAGGAATATTTGAATCTTGTATTTTTTAAAGTTTTATCTTTTGGTATTGGATAGCCATAATGAGTATAAGGGGCTCCCGTTGGTTCTCCAATAATAGTAGCTAACTTATTATACTTCATTTCTCCAGTAACTAAGACTGCTGAACTAAAGGTTTTATTGGATGTAGCTACATATATATTTCCATTATATAATTTTCTTTGTTTTTGTTCAGTCAAATAAAAAATACTATTGGCGCATTCTTTTGGTACATTCACGTAACTCAAAAACTCTTCAGTAACTATTGAAGTGCCACCGTTATTATTTCTTAAATCCAACAATATATTATCAATATGATTAATTTCAACATAGTCAAAAAATTCTTCTAACTTTTCTAGATATAATGTACTCATTATACATTTATTTAATTCAAAAATGGCTATATTTTTGTTTGCGAAAGTTTTTGTTTTAACCTGACTTAATTTCTTGCTATTTTTTAAACTATTTTTGGCATAGAGATATAGGGATGTCAGCTTGACATTAACATTATCTAGTGATCCATCATATTTTTCTACCATTAAATCAACACTATTTGTATCATTTAAACATTCTAACCACTCTAATGTATATGCTCTTACTAAGAAATCTGCTGCCCTAAATTTTACCCAATAACTACTCTGAGCAGATATAACATTGTCCATATTTACAAAAATTTCATCGATCGTTTTATTTCCAATCATAGTAATTTTATCTCCAGGTTCTAATTGTTTGCAATCACTTTCTGCAACAACTAACCCTTCCTGTAACCATTTTAATTTAACGGGTAGATAATTTGTAGCTTTTGAACTTTTTATAAAAAAATGTTCGTCATTAAGTACATTAGCGATTTCACGAATCATAAAGTATAATGTATTGATCTTAATTTCATTTTTGCCTTCTAATTTAGTCATAACTTCATTATATTTGTTCATAAACTCAGTTTTAACTTCTGGTTCGTTAATCAGAGCATAGTGGCCATCCAAACATTCTTCTTTAAAGAGCTCAAGATCAGTTTTAGCTTTTTCAATATCTATAAAGTCATACTTACTAGCAGTTTTTATGTTTTCTAAATCTTGGGTGGATTGATTATCTTCGGTAGATGAATTAAATGATTTATTTGTAGTACAACCTACTAAAAAAATACCACATAAAAGTAATGTTATTAGCTTCTTCATTAGTACTCACTCCTATTTGTTTATGTTATTAACGGTTAAAAAATATTGCGCTATATATTTAAGTTTTATGTTTTTTCAAAAATACGCACTATTGTTCCCGACACTATACTAATATTATCAGACACAAGTTTTTGATGCAAGTATATATGAAAAAATCGTATTGAAAAAGTTATGTAGCGGATAACAGGAATAACGCAATCTGATTGTTTTTACTACAATATACTTGACGCCTTAACACTTTCGTATTATTATATACTTAGTGATACTAAATACTTAGTTTTAAAGGGATGAATTACTTGGATCGAATAAAAAAACAACTTAAAAAAGGTACGTTAGAAATTATTATCCTAAGCTTAATAAGTAAAAAAGAGATGTATGGATATGAAATTATACAACAACTCGAACATACTAGTAACGGCTATTATACTTTAAAAGAAGGATCTCTATATCCTGTATTATATAGACTTGAAGATAATAAACTTATTGAAAGTTATATGTTTAATGAAGAAGGTAAAAGAAAGGTAACAAGAAAATATTATAAAATAACTAAAAGTGGAAGAGATCAAATTAATCGATATTTAGAAGAATGGGGAAATTTTGTTTTTGTGACAAATAAAATTCTTGGAATTGAAGGTGATGACAATGAATAAAGAACATGAAAAATATGTAAAAAAGGTTGTAACAATGATAGATTGTAGTAATAAATATAAAAATAGGATCAAAAGAGACCTTCATATAATGCTACAAGAAAAATCTATAGAATTAAATGAATCAGACCCATATATATTATTAGGTGAACCATATCAATTAGCAGAAGAATTTGCAGAAAATATTGATGCTGGTGTTATAAATCAATATATAGTTAAGAAAAGTCGTTTTAATATAGAATTAAAAAATAACAGATCAACTTATGAATACAAATCAAAAAGAACTATCATGGGTATACCATTAGTACATATAAATCAAAAACCTTTTGGTGTTGCGAAAGGGTTTATAGCATTAGGTACAGTATCAGTAGGTTTTTTTAGCCTTGGTTGTATTTCTGTTGGCGTTTTTTCTATGGGAGCAATAAGTTTTGCAATATTATTTGGTTTTGGAGGGGTAACCCTATCTCTAATAGCTGGTTTTGGAGGAGTTGCAATAGCAGGTTTATTCGCGGTTGGAGGAGTAGCAGTATCAAATTTCATCTCTATAGGGGGGGCGGCTATAGCTAAGGAATTTGCAGCTGGTGGATATGCAAAAGCTAAGATTGCAATAGGAAATGAAATCAATGCAAAGGTAGGTTTTTATAAAGAAACGGGTCAAGGAGATTTTGTTAAAAAGATAATTAATGATTCTACAGGTATGAAGGATTATATTTTTAATAAAGTACCAAATTTGAATTCTTTTCTTAGAGGGGTAATTAGTAAATGTATTGAATATTTTCACTAAGTGAGCAAGAACTATAAATAATAAAATCTATATATTGTATATAGATTAATAAAAATTTATAGTTCAACATCACATATTTTTATTATAAGGAGATATTAAATTATGAAAATCAATAAAAAATATATATTAATTGCTGTTGTTATTATAATAGCCATAGTTATGATTAGTGTTTATAATAAGAATAATGATAATACAACTACTAATAAAGAAAATATTTTGCAAAATAAAGAGTTACGAGATAACAAAAGTGCTGACGAAATTAATAGATTATGGAAAGAAGATATATTATATCTTGGCAAGAAATTAAACTCGAAGCACAAAAATATGTATCATAGTATTTCTAAAAAGGAATATGAAAGTGAAGTACAACTAATAATAGATGACTTGCCAAATTTAACAGACATGGGGAAAATAATTAAAATAAAAGAATTAGTAGCTAAAATAGGGGATGGACATACCGCTGTTATAGAAAATATGGAAGTAAAGAGCTTTCCAGTTAAGCTAATGATTTTTGAAGATGGATTATATGTAATTAATACAATAGATGAATATAAAGAAATATTAGGAACTAAACTAATAAAGATAGGGAATGAACCTATTGATGGTGTAATAAAGAGAATGGGTAAAATGATATCAAGAGATAATGAAGTTCAATTATTAATGGGTACTTTAAATTATATAGTTAATGCTAATTTTCTTCTTGAATATGGTTTTATTGATGACATTAATAATGGAGATTTTGTTTTTGAAACACTAGATGGAGAAGAAATATCTAAAAAACTAGTATCAATTCGGAATATAAGAAATAGAAAATGGCTTTCTATTGCAAGTAAATACAGTGGTTTAATAAATATGAGTTATGTAAAAAACGGCAACCAACCTTATTGGTTTGAATATTTACCTGAACATAACTTAGTTTATTTTCAATACAATGCCTGTATAAATAACAAAGAAAATCCAATTAATGACTTTACTAATAAATTATTAAAGTTTGTAGAAGAAAATAATGTAGTAAAATTTATTTTCGACATGAGATTTAATGGTGGTGGAGATTCTCGTGTTATTGAACCTCTAATTAATGCAATTACAAAAAATAAAAAAATTAATAAAGAAAATAATCTATTTGTTGTTATTGGTAAGCATACTTATTCTTCTGCTATACTTAACTCCCTAGCACTAAAACAAAAAACAAATGCTATATTAATTGGTGAACCTACAGGAGGTAAACCAAATCATTATGGTGAGATAAAGACTTTTGATTTGCCTAATACAGGACTAACAATTCAATACTCGACAAAATATTTTAAACACAGTAATAACGAAGAAGACTCTATTTATCCTGATATTAGGATAAAATATGATTTTAAAGATTTTATTAAAGGAATAGACCCTGCCATGGAAGCAATACTTAGTAAATAATAGATTAAGTATAATCAACAATAAAAACAATAAAATTTTTATAAGTAAAATTGAATTAAATAAATAATATAAGGTAACCCTATTATTACATATACTAATTGCATTAGATGAAAAGAGGGCAGTAATATATGAAGAAAACTATAGGGTTATTATTATGTTTTTTTTTAGTAACGATAAACTTAGTGAGTTGTTCTTATAAAAGTAACGAAACGTCGAAAAATAAAAAACAAAGTAGGCAGACAGTAAATATTGATAAGTCTACATATACAAAAAAAGTTTATAAAAAAAATACTGAAGATAAAAAAGATGATATTATTACATTAACTTTGGTTCAGAAAGATTTTATTCCTTCTGATCCAGATAATATTGAATATATAAACAAAATAAATAAGGCGCTAATTAATAATAAAATAGAGGCAAAACTAGAATTAGTAGATCTTCCTGAGGGTGATTACAATAAAAAGTTAGAAGAATTAATTGATGGAGGAATAGTACCAGATATTATTTGGTTTAGGGATGGTATTGATAAAAAGTTTTCAAAACAGGAGATTTTATTAGATTTAACTGATTATATTAATGACTCGGATGTTTTTCAAAATGCCATGGAACCTATAAATAAAACTCGAATTGCTTCATATCCATATCTATTAAGAATTAGATATAATACACCTAAAATAGCAGTTGTTCGTAAAGATTGGTTAGATAAATTAGGGTTATCTATACCAGAAACTGTAGATGATTATTATAAAGTCTTAAAAGCATTTGCAAATAGTGACTTTGATAATAATGGAGAAAAAGATACTTATGGAATAACGGTAACAGGTGATACAACAAGGCTAGATAATATTTTTAATACAGCGTTCTCATTAGAAACTACATGGATAAAAGAGAATGATAAATTTATTTATTCGAAAGTTAGCAAATATGAAAAAGAAAAACTAGCTTTCTATCGTAAATTATTAGAAAAGAAAATTCTTGATCCAAGTTATGTTACAACAACATGGGATACTATGGAATATAAATTATATACAGGTAAAGTTGGTATGATAATTGGTTCGGCAGGACCAGTTATAGAAATATATGAAAATAAGTTAAAAAATACAGGAGTTGATACTTGTTTAATCCCGATTAATCCACCAAAAGGAAGAAATGGTAGGCAAGGATTGGAGCCTATGAATATTACTAGAGAAAAATGTGGATTTGCTATTTCTGGGTTATCTAATAATAAGGATTTAGCTTTCAAAGTCCTTGAATTTATGGCATCTGATAAAGGGCAATTTCTAGACAGGCTTGGTATAGAAGGTAAAGATTATACTAGAGATGTTAACGGAGAAATTATGCGCACTGAAAAAGGTAGTGAATGGTATTCAAGATTTTTTGATGTACCTTCATGGGAGTCACCAATATCGCTGTTATCAAATGTAGCAAAAGAATCTTTGGATATTGCAAATAATTATTATAAAGAAGATATTATATTTGATATTCCTGATGAGTATTTAGATAAATGGGAATTAATGAATAATCTATATAAGGAATATTCTTATAAAATAATTAATGGACAATATGAGCTAAATAAATTTGATGAATTTGTTAAAAGATGGTATGAAATGGGTGGAAAAGAAATTACTAAAATAGCGCAAGATGAATTGAAAAAAGAAGGAAAATTAACTAAAAATAATGATGAAAAATAGTGAAAAATGATGTTTGTTCAAATAAAAACGTTTGCTTTGTTGGAAAATTGGTATAAATGGCTAGAGAAAGTAATGGTAATGAAATAATGCGGTAAATTATACACAAAAAAAAACGTAAAAAAAGTAAATGTTTGTTCAGCATTATTTGAAAAATCATGTATAATTATAAGAGTAAGAAAACCCCATAAAAACCTATAAACCCCCCAAAAATTTATTTTTTAAATACCTTCTCCTTAAAAGACAGCGTTCGGTAGCTGTCTTTATTTTTGTATTTTTTTATATCTATAAAAAATCTTCAAGCTTTTTAAGATCTTTTATTTTTAGAGTATTTTTATGGTAATCAATAATGCCATCTTCTTTCATTGTAGCAAGCTCTCTTGAAAGGGAAGGCCTAGTGACACCTAATGTTTCAGCCATTTCCTTTCTAGAAATACTTAGTTCTATATAAGAACTTTTCTGCTTTTTATATTCAGTTAAAATAAAATCTGATATTTTTTGACGTAAGTTTTCATAAGAGAGATTTCTAAGTTTTTTATTTAGTGTTAGTATTTTACTTGATAATATATTTAGTAGATTATTCATAATAGTTGGGTGATGTTCCATAATGTTTATCATTTCTTTTTTTGATACATAAAAAACTTTTAAACTAGAACAAGATACTAATGTAGAGGGATAATTTTTCATATTAGAAAATAGGATAACTTCACCAAAGATATCACTTTCTTTTAATCTTGTAACTACTACAGTTTTTCCTAAAGGATATATTTTTCTTATTTCTAAAATACCATCTATTACTATACCGATTTTAGTACATTCTTCACCTTCTGTATATAGCATCTGATCTTTTGTATAATCAACTACTTGATAAGAAGTATTTTCTAAAATAGATTCTATAGCACTTTCGGACAACGATTTAAAAAGCACACATTTTTGTAATATCTTGGTTGGCATTATCTATTCTCCCTCTTTTTTAATTTATTGGTATTTAAGTGTTATATAATTATTTTATGTGGCTTACAATACTATTTTACCCAATAGTAACTACAATCATTATATCTATCTAAGAATCCATATTCTATAAGGTATCTTCGTAAAAGAACATGGTCATCATATATTCGTTCTAGGATTCTATTAATTTCTACTTCTGTGTATTTAGTATTAGTTTTAAAATTACTTATAATTTCTCTTAAAACAATGATTTTCCTTTTTTCTTTTGCAGGAAGGGTTTTTAACTTACCTTCTTCCGTAAAGTATGTTTGTAGTATTTTTTTTCTTTCATCTGTTGTAATTGAATATCTTTCATCAATCATAGTCGCTGTTTTGTGAGGTTCTACTAATTTTGATGATTCTTGATTATTACTACTCACTAATTCCATTAGAATATTAAAAATTATTGCTTGCTTTTCTTTTTCTCGTAGTTTGAATCTATAATTTCTTATCGTTGAATCGGATATGCGAAGCTCTTTTGCAATCTCTTTGTCGCTCATATTATTATAAAAACATTCAAGTACTTCTTTTTGATTATCTGTTAGACCAGTATATTTTTTATTAAGATTGATTAAAAAGTTAAATACTCCGCCATGCTCTTCATCAATATGATATTGCATTTTTTTTTCTGAAGTTAATAGTTGGTTTTTGTAGTTGTGGATAACTCCTTTTTCAAGTTTATGGCCACAAAGTATACAAATGTATTCTTGGGTTTTTGAATCATAAATATAACCTTTTTTTAAATCTTTACTATCTGTATTCCAAAACAAATCATTATTTGCCATTTTTCAAGCACCTCATCGTATTATTTATGTGTTGCTATTATTTTAGCATGGATAACTATAAAACGCAAACGATATTTAAAAATGTTTAAACAAATACAAACAAAACATATAAATAATTTGCAAAAATGGTATGATTATAAATTGATTATTGAGTTTAAGAAATGTAAGGATAGATAACTATAGGATAAAATTACCAATTGTTTGAACGAGTATAATCCTATACTATAAAGTAAAGACATTAGGTAATTGCAAAACTAGGATAAAAATTCTTTATACACAATATGTAGTTCTTATTAGAAGCGGGAAAACAACGTATTGTATTAAAGAATCAACTGAATGTAGTTTTGCAATTACTTATAATAAAATAGAATAGACAGGAGGTGACAAGATTGGAAAAGGACAAGTCCTTAGATGAAAGTATTATAATAGCGAAAGAAAATATACATATTAGAAATGAACTTATAGAGAAATATAAACCATTTGTTGCATCGACAATACAAAAAAAGATAGGTCGTTATGTAGAATACGGTATTGATGAAGAACTTTCAATTGGATTAATTGCATTTAATGAGGCAATTGATAATTATGATAAAAATAAAGGTAGTTTTTTATCGTTTGCGAAGATAGTAGTACATAGAAGGTTAATTGATTATCTTAGAACGAAACAGAATAATAATAAAAATATTATAACCGATAAGGAAGACAAAGATAAAGTAATTGAGTTATATGATAAAAAAAGCATAGATTTATATAAAATTGAAAATGAAAATAAATTAAGGCAATTAGAAATTAAGGATTTTAAAAGAGAATTATTAGAGTGGGGGCTTGACTTTGACAAACTTGTTAATTCTTCTCCAAAACATAAAAAAACCAGAAAGTTGTACAAAGAAATTGCTAATAATATTTTCTTAAATATAGATTTGTTGACTTATATTAAAAAAAATAAGCGTTTACCAGTTCAAGAAATAGTAAATAAAATGAAAGTACACCGAAAAAAAGTTGAACGTGGTCGAATATATATAATAGCACTTCTTATTATTAAAATGGGTGATTATCCGTTTTTAGAAGAATATATATCAGTGAGGTGAAAATATGCGGGGCGTAGTTATTGAAAAAAATCCTAATTATATTATTGTTATTACAAAAGATGGACAATTTAAAAAAATATCAGGTTCAAGTTATAATGTTGATGTTGGAATGGAGATAAATATTAATAACTCAATAAGTAAAAATATGCGTAGAATAGCTGCAATTATTGTGTTAGTAATTTTGATTAGTGGATTTGGTGTAAGTACATATGCATATTATACACCATATGGGTATATTAATGTGGATAGTAACCCAAGTATAGAAATTATTTATAACAGATTTAATAGAATTCTAGAAGTGAATGGCATTAATGAAGATGGAAAATCTATTGTAAACAGTCTTATTGATTATAAATATAAGAAGGTAGATTTGATTATGAATGAGGTAATTAATGAAACTACGCAAAAAGAAGATGAAGAAATTAATGTCTTGATTACTTATAATAAATTAGGAGAAGACACTCTAAATAATATAAAAAACAATAGTGAAGATAATGTAAAAATTTATTCTATAGAAGTTACCACAGATGAATATAAGAATGCAAAAAACAATGATTTATCTTTAGGAAAAACAACGTTGATTAATAAAATAAAAGAAAACGATGTTACATATGAAGATAAACAGCTTGAAGAAAAAACTATAAATGAACTTATTGAAATAGTTGAAGATTCTACTCACGAAAATAAAAGTGATAAGGATAAAAATAATAAAAAATTAAAAGATAAGAATAATAAAGAACCAAAAAATAGAGGGAAAAAACTAGAAGAAGATAATGAAGAAAATGAAGATGAAGTAGAACAAAAAGAAAATCAAAAAGTAAAGAGAAAAGGATCAATAAATAAAAAAAACGGGAAAAACGAAGATGAAGCTAAACAAGACTATGTTAAAGAAAAAGGAGATTACGACGAGGAAGACAAAGAAGACGAAGACGACGATATAGAAGATGGAGATTACAACGACGAAAAATATGATAAAGATGACAAAGAAGAACATGAACATGAAGACGATAAAGAGGATGATTATAAAGACAAAAGAGAGTATAAAGATGTTAAAAAGCAAAAAAAATATTATAAAGAAGACAAAAAACTTAATAAAGAAGATGAAGATGATAAAAACAAACAAGATGTTAGAAAAAGGGAAATAGAAAGAGATAGAAAAGTTAAAGAAAATGATTTTATAAACATAATTAGACAACTAAAAAATCACAATAATAAAAAAGAAGAAATCTTTAATAATAAAAAAAATAAAAAAATTAAATAATACCCCTAAAATGGAAAATAAATGTACGAATAGATATAATACCCAGATGAAAAATCAAAAAAATAGGAGGTATTATTAAATGAAAAAGTTTAAAATAATTAAGTTGGTTGCAATGATGTTAGTATTTTCATTAGTGTTTTCAAATGTTGCTATGGCAAAAAAAGATTCTTACGATAAATACAGAAAGGAAAAAGCTAATTGGAGTAAGAAATACGAGGAATTTGTAGACAAGTATAAAAAATGGGATTATAAGTATACTAAGAAATTCGAAGATGTTGAAAGAGAACATTGGGCAAACAAAGCAATAGAACGTATGGGAGTAAAAAATTATATAGTTGGTGATGGAAAAGGTAAATTTTTACCTAATAAACCAACTAAAAACATAGAAGCTATAACTATGATTATTAGAATAATGGGTTGGGAAAAAGAAGCAAAGGCTATTGATGATTTGCCAGATGCTATTGATGATGATGATATTGAAATACCTGGTTGGGGTATTGGATATATTGCTTTAGCTTATGAAAAAGGAATAATTACAGAAGATGAACTAGAAGATTTTAATGCAAATGCACCGGTAAAAAGATATGCTGTTGCAAAGTATATTATTAGAGCATTAGGATTAGGTAATGAAGCAGATGAGAAAGATGATGAAAATGTAGATTTCGAAGATGATTTTTCTATTCCAGAAGGGAATAAAGGCTATATTTATTATATTAATAAGTTAGGGTTAATGTCAGGTTATAATAAATTGTTTAATCCAATGAAGAATTTAACAAGAGCTGAGATGGCTATTCTTTTTTCAAGATTAGATAATAAAGTAGAAACTGAAGAAGATGAGGTTGAAATGGGTAAATTTTCACAAATTAATAATGGAATTATTACAATTAAAAAAGATAATGAAACAGAAAGATATTTACTTAGTGAAAATGTAATAGTATATGATTTAGAAGGCAAGGAAATTACATTAAATGATATTAGTGAAAATGATGAAATACAACTTGAATTTTTTGATCATAAAGTAGTATATATTGAGTTAATTAAAGAAAAGATTGAAAAAATACAACAGATTCATGAAGGTAAAGTGAGTAAAATAGTAGAAAAAATAGATGGACATGAAATTAGTATTCTAATTACAAACAATGACGAAGAACAAGAAAAAACATTTGTAATAGTAGAAAATACAACTATTAATAAAGAGGATGTAGACACTGAGTTGCAATTAAGTGATATTCAAATAGGTGATATAGTAAAAGTAACAGAAGTTACTGAAGGAGATAACATTAATGTTATAAATATAACTATAAAAGTAAAACAACCTACTGTACTAGTAGAGGAAGGTGTAGTTGTATCGTTAGCTGAGACAATATCAGAAAAATTTGTAACTATTAATATTGAAAATACAGAAAAAACATTTGTAATTGAAGAAGGTACAATAATAAAGAATGCAGAACAAGATTTAGGAGTTGGTGATATAAAAATTGGTGATGTAGTAAGAGTAACTAAGATAATAGAGATGGACATAGAAAAAATTAATTTGATAGAAATCTTAAACTAAATAACTAAATTACATATACCCCTTAAATTGACGTTTAAGGGGTATAATTATCTAATCTACAAAGAGATTATTAGGTACTTTGCCTTCCCATGTTTTGGGTGTTTTTAATCCTAATGCATAAGCTGCAACTGGGGCTGTATCCATAATATGTACTTCGGATTTTATTACTGTTTTTGATTTTATGCCAGGTCCCGAACAGCCCCAAAATATAGTTTTGTCTAGTGGATGATCTGCTCCATGATTAGTGATACTTTCCCCTCCGCCTCCATGGTCTGAACTTATTATAATTAAGCTATCTTTCATCATATCAGTTCTTTCAATAGCATCAATAATAATTCCAACATTCTTATCTGTTTTTTTTATTTGATCATAATATTCAGGGGATCTATACCCATATTTATGACCCGATGCATCAATTTCATCAAACTGTACAAATAATAATTTAGGATCATGAGTTAATATATATTCAGCAATTATAGGTGCTAAGTTATCATCACTTGTAGATTTTAAATAGCATTTAGCAGATTCTTCTATAATTCCTGAATTAATTGGGCTCCAACAGCTAAATCCTGCTAACTCACATTCCGGCCAAGCATGTCTAGCAAGTTTAAATATTGATGGGTATAATGAATCTTCTGGATAAGTCTGTTTACTAACTATTTCATTAGTAAGCATATGTTTTTCAGGAGGCACACCATGTAACATAGATCCCCAGCATTCCCCACTAATTGTGGGCACTGCCGTTTGAGCTTCATAAGTAACTGTACCTTTAGCTAACAGTTTGTTAATATTTGGTGTGTCTACATCCTTTACTGTATTTCCTGCCCCATCCAAACCAATAATAAAAACTCTTTTGCACTTTTGGTTCATACGCTTCACTTCCTATTAATAATTTGCTTTTATTTTTTTATAAGTGTAATAAAGGTAGTTTAATTAATAAAAAGTATAACATATTGAATTTGTAAACACAACAATAAATGTGTTATTATTAGTGGAAATATGTATAAATAGTGGAAATTAATTAATGAATCAACTGAAATACACAAAATAACAAAAATATATTCTAAAAACATAAAAAAAGTGATATAATCATCTTTGAATATGTATATTCGAGTGTTTGTGTGGTGTTTGATGATGATAAACTATAATTTGAAAGTGAGAAAGTTAAATGAAAAGAATAAACAAATGGCAGATAAGGATTTTTCTATTATGTTGGGTAGCATATGCGAGTATTTATTTTGGAAGAGTTAATCTATCAGTTGCTTTGCCTGCGATACAAGATGCTTTTGGATGGACGAAGGGACAAATAGGATTAATAGGTAGTTTGTTTTTTTGGGTATATGGATTTGGTCAATTAATCAACGGACAAATTGGGGATAGAGTATCTACCAGAAAAATCATATTTTTTGGATTAATTATTACAGCTATTGTTAATATTTGCTTTGGGTTTTGTAATACATTTTTTATAATGATTGTATTATGGATATTTAATGCCTATGCTCAATCAACATTATGGGGGCCAATGGTAAAGTCATTAGCTAATTGGTTTGATTATGAAAAAAGAAGTAAAATTGCCATAGGTATATCTACATCGATGGTAGGAGGATATTTATTAGCATGGGGCTTATCAGGAGCAATAATCGCTAGATCAAAATGGAATTTTGCCTTCTGGATACCAGGGGTCTGTATACTTATTTACTCAATAGTATGGTTGCTTTTTTTCAGAAATCATCCAAAAGAAGTAGATTTAAAATTACCTAATACCATACTAAAGGAATATAATATGAAAAATGAAAGCGAATATACGTTGCTTCAAGTAATAGTAGAATCAAAACTATGGTTTGTCGTAATAGCATGTTTTGTACAAGGGATTATTAAAGATGGTATAGCTCTATGGGCACCTAGTTTATTTATGGAAACGCAGAATTTAGATATAAAACAAACAACTCAATTTATTATTTTTATTCCAATTATGAATTTTTTTGGTATGATGTTAGCGGGTTATTTAAACAAAAAATTAAATAACCAAGAAAAATTAACGACTGTAATCTTATTTGCAATAGGAATGGGTATGATACTTGGTTTTGTAAAATTTGGACCAATAAGTACTGTGGTTGCGTTAGTTTTTTTAGGGTTATCATCAGCCATGATGTTTGGTGCAAATACGTTGTTACTTGGGGTAATACCAATGAATTTTGCAAAGTATAACAAAGCTTCTACTATAGCAGGTTTTCTGGATTTTTGTTCATATGTAGCTGCAGGATTTGCAGCATTTATTACAGGTTCTATAGTTGATAGAGTTGGCTGGGGTGGAGTAATGATATTTTGGATAGTTTGTTCAATGGTTGGTATCTTGGCATTACTATTTAGCTGGAATTATGATAAAATAGCAAAGAGGAAACAAGAGGAATCAGAACAATTGTTAGATTACCAAATTATTAAAGAGGAACTTTACTAATTAGTTGAAAATACGATAGAATAGCAATAAAAAAATAAAAAATTGATAAGGGAGATGGAAGTTTGTTAGCTGAAGAAAGATATAAAACTATATTAGAGCTATTGGGAAAAAATAATTCAATAAAATCTTCATATCTGATAAAGCTTTTTAATGTTTCCGTAGAAACTGTAAGAAGAGATTTAGAGCATCTTGAGAAAGAAGGTTTCTTGCATAGAGTTCATGGTGGAGCGGTATTAGATGAGATAAATCCAAAATCAGTAGATTTTACGGTGAGAGAAAAGACTCATAATAAAGAAAAAGTTGAGATTGCTAAAAACGCCATACAATTTATATCTGAAGGATCAGTAATTGCACTTGATAATGGAACTACTACATTAGAAATAGCAAAGATTCTTAAGAAAAAATTTAATAAATTAACTATTTTAACTCATTCGCTATTAGTAGTAGAAGAATTGATTAATGAGCCAAATTATACAATTATTTTATTAGGTGGAATTGTTAATGGAAAAGATAAATCACTTAAGGGTGCATTAGTTGAAAATTATATTGATTTATTTCACATAGATATAGCTTTTATAAGTATTAGCGGGGTATCCATAAAAGAAGGTGCAACAGAGTTTGAATTAGATACAATTCCCATTCAAAAGAAGTTAATTAAAAGGTCAAGACAAAAAATACTATTAGCAGATAGTAGTAAATTTGGAGTCGTTTCGTTATTAAAAGTATGTGATTTAAATGATGTAGATTGTATAATCACGGATTCTAATTTGAAAGATACTATTTATGAAAAGTATAAAGAAAGAGGCATAAGTGTTATAAAGACAGCAAGTATAAAATAATCTTTTCTTCATCCATTTTATATTTTCATGCGTTTGCTCTAGTAGTAGACGCTGTTTTTATTGATTTTTAATATTTTGTATGGTATAATTATTGTATTGACCAGAGTAGTCAACGAAATAATTAAAGTGTTTTTAGAACATAATATTAACTAGAAATGAAAATCTATAGTTTATTTAGATTTAGATTAAGATCAAGGAGGTTATCATATGCATGTAATTGAAACAGATAAGCTTACTAAATATTATGGTAAATCAAGAGGAATAGAGGATGTATCACTTAAAGTTGAGGAAGGTGAAATATTTGGTTTTATTGGACCCAATGGAGCGGGTAAATCTACTACAATTCGAACTTTATTATCATTAATCTATCCAACTAGTGGAAGTGCAAAAATATTTGGAAGAGATTGTATTCAAGATGGTGCTGATATAAGAAAAAACATTGGATATCTGCCTTCAGAAGTATTCTATTATGATAACATGAAAGTAATAGATTTACTTAAGTATTCAGCAAGTTTTTATGATAAAGATTGTACTAATAGAATATATGAATTGGCTGAAATAATGGATCTTGATCTTAAAAAGAAGATTGATGACTTATCTTTTGGAAATAAGAAAAAAGTAGGTATTGTTCAAGGATTACTCCATGAACCAAAACTAATAATACTTGATGAACCAACTGGAGGACTTGATCCTTTAATGCAACAGAAATTTTTTGATTTAATTAGAGAAGAAAATAAAAAAGGTTCGACAATATTTTTTTCATCACATATACTTGATGAAGTTCAGAAAATGTGTGATAGAGTTTCAATAATAAAAGAAGGTAAGATAATAAAGACAGAAAGTATTGAGTCATTACGTCAAAATAATTACAAAAAATTCCGTGTAGAATCAAATAATGTCTTATCAAAAAATATATTTGATTTTAATGGTATAACAGATATAAAACTAAATGATAATATAGCTACTTTTATTTATAATGGAGATATTAATAATATTATTAATAAGTTAGGTGAGATTAAATTAACAAACCTTCTTGTTGAAGAACCTACACTTGAGGAGATTTTTATGTACTATTATCAGAAGGAGGTTTAACTTATGAATATTTACAAATATGAATTTAGAAAATATTTAAAGGGAACTATTATATGGTCTTTTTCAATAATAGCAGTTTTGTTTTTTTACTTGGCGCTATTTCCAACTTTTTCAGCTGAAGCAGGACAATTTGAAAAACTAATGCAACAGTTTCCAGAGGCATTTAGAAAAGCAATGGGTTTAAATGATATGAATTTAGCTAATATTCAAGGTTTCTATAGTTTTACTTTTTCATATATTGTACTTATAGGTGGAATATTTGCAATGAAATTAGGAGTGGATATTACATCAAAAGAAACAAGAGAAAAAACTTCCGATTTTTTATTAGTAAAACCACTAAAAAGAGTAGGTATATTGACTCCAAAATATATATCTGCATTTACACATATAATTATTATGAATGTTATTTATATTCCTTCATCTTTTATAGCTATAGAGTTATTTAAGAATGGTAATTATAATAGTAATAGTTTGTTTTTATTAACATTTAGTATGTTTTTTATACAAGTTTTTTTATTTGCGTTAGGAGCTTTAATAGGAGCAGCCGCTAAGAAGTTAAAAAATGTATTGCCAATTACATTGGGTATTGTATTTGGTTTTTATGTATTACATCTTTTTAATCAAACAATTGAAGATGAAAAATATAGTTACTTAACACCTTTTGGATTTTTTGATAGTGGATACATAACTGAAAATGCAGCATATTCTAGATCGCATTTTTGGGTATGCATTATATTTTCTATTATTTTTATTATATTATCCTATGCTATTTATCAAAGAAAAGATATTCCGTCAGTATAAATTCAATTAGGTAATTGTGAAATTATCATAATTAGATAATAAAAAGAATTAAATTCCTAGTTTCTAAAATTTAATTATGGTAGAGATCTTTAAGGAGGAAATGCTATGAATATTGTTATGCGAGAGCTACGTGCTAATAGAAAATCACTAATAATTTGGAGCGGTTGTATAATTGTTTTAATAGCAATGGGGATGGCTAAATATCAAGGCTTTGCAGCTCTGGGAGAAGAGGCTGATGAATTACTTGCTACTTTACCAGAATTTATGCAGAAAGCTTTTGGGTTTGGTACAGGTAAATTAACAGAAATAAAAAACTATTACAGTATTTTTTATATGTATTTTGTACTAATGGCAGGTATACATGCAGTAATGTTGGGAGCAACTATTATATTAAAAGAAGCAAGAGATAAAACGGCTGATTTTTTAATGGTTAAACCAATAACAAGAACAAAAATTATAACTAGTAAAATAATAGCTGCGTTTATTAACATTGTTATATTTAATATTGTAATAGGGATTACTTCTATTAGTTTTGTTAGCGTTTATAATAAGGGGGAATCTATAACAGGTGATATTATAAGAGTTATGATTGCTTTATTTATAGTTCAATGTATTTTCTTAGGTATTGGATTTTTAATATCTTCGTTGACGAAATCGGCTAAGAAAGCATCATCATTATCTACAACTATTTTACTAATTATGTATTTTTTATCTATGGCAAGAAATATATCTGATAAGATTGATTTTGTAAAATATATAACACCTTTTGCGTACTTTGACGCTAAATTAGCAATGAATGGCAATTTTGATTTTCTATATATAATTATATCGGTAATAATTGTTTCTATCGCTTTTATTATAACCTATATTAATAATCAAAAAAGAGATATAATATAAATAAAATAATTAATGGTAGGGGAAGTTTGTAATGAATAAAAAAGTATTAGGAATTAATAGCAGTAAAAGGAAAAAAAATACTTATAAAATATTACAAGATATTAAAGAGCAATTTGCCCATATAGGAATAGATATGGATATTATCAATTTACATGATTATAATATTGGGGAATGTATGGGTTGTGAAAATTGTATTATTAGAGATAAGTGTCATATTAATGATGATGTTAGTATGATAATGAATAAAATGAAAGAATATGATGGAATTATAATAGCTACACCTATTTATTTAAACAATATAAGTGGGAAACTTAAAACTTTTTTTGATAGAACATGTAAATGGGTACATAGACCAGAGCTAATAGGAATTCCGATTATGAATATTGTTACTACAGCTTCTTCAGGTATTTCTAGTACGTTAAAATATATGAATAATGTATCTATTTTATGGGGGGCATTTCCTACGGATAATATTAGTAGAAAAGTAACTACTATGGATATAAAAATAAAGCCAAAAGAATATAAGAATTTTATAAACCATTTAGTAATGCCAAAAAAATCATATAAACCTTCATTAAATCAGTTGATGAATTTTGCTGTATTTAAAGTATTAGCATTAAAGGTTATACAAACAGATAAAGAATATTGGGAGAAAAAAGGCTGGGATAATAAAACATATTATATTGATGCTAAAATTAACATTATTAAAAAGATTACTGTAAAATCATTTTATAGAATGATGTATAAAAAAATTAATAAAGTATAATTATTAATGTGTTTTTTGACGGCAGTTTTAATTTTTTCTAATGATATAATTATGGAAGTATGGTAAAATAGTACTAAGAACTTATAACAACAAAATTAATGAGGTTTGACATGAAAAACGACACAGTTAGTACATATATTATGCTTTCAAATACAGGATCTGTCTTAAATAGATTAATTAAAATTTATACTAAAATACCATATAACCATGTATCTGTAGCACTTGATAAAGAGCTAAATGAAATGTATAGTTTTGGTAGAAAATTTCCTAGTAATCCATTTATCGGAGGTTTTGTTAGAGAAGAAATTGATAAGGGTACATATGCACGTTTTGAAAATACTACTTGCTTAGTATGTAAAATTGAAATAACCAAAGAACAATATAATAAGTTAATAAAAAATATTAATTATTTCAAAACACGAAGAAGAAGATACTATTATAACATATTTGGAATAGTAACAGTATTATTAAATATACCTATAAAAGTTCCATTTGGATATGTTTGTACGCATTTTGTATCCCATGTATATGAAATAAGTGGAGTAAAATTATTTGATAAGAGAAGTACATTAGTTTCAACAGTAGATTTTTATAATTTAGATGAATTAGAGATAATATATGAAGGTAAACTATCAGAGTTTAATAACAGCAAAACTGAAAAAATGGTTGTATAATATTAATAGGTCTAAGGCAAATATGCTTTAGGCTTTTTTTATTTTATAGGAAGTTCTACTAGCCTCTTGTTTTTTAAAATATTTTACATTGGTAACATAGGATACGGTTATAATAAAAAAATAAAGTATAATTATAGATATATTAAGATCATTGGTTTTGAAATACTAGATTAGATTATAAAAAGGAATGATTAAATATGAAAAATAAATATTTTAATGTAGAAGACTCATTATATGATATTACAGAGCATTATCCTGAGACAATAGATTTATTTATCTCAATTGGGTTTGAAAATATGAAAGATGAAAAACAAAGAGCATTAATTGGAAAGGCAATTACTCTTGAAACAGCACTAAAAATGAAGAAAATTAATGTGGATGTATTTATTGAAAATCTCGAAGATGCCATTAATCATAATAAAGCTATAATAGATGAAACTGAAAAAGTAGCTAATGATGATGCTGATATTAAAATAGAAGGTATACTTCCTTGTCCAGTAAGATTGCCACTCATGGAAGCATTTAATAAATGGATGGATGAAACTGGACAAAAACTCAATGTTACGATTGATTATGAATTAAAAGCAGCTTCTATGGGAGTTGATTGGTTAAAAGAATCACTAGAAAAATCTGAAAACCCAAATCTTATATCTGATATTTTTATCTCGGCTGGATTTGATTTGTTTTTTGATAAAAAACTCATAGGAAAATGGGCTGAAAAAGATGTTTTTGAAGATATTACAGGAACTTTGCATTATAATAAGGACTTTGAAAATGAAGAATTATGCTTAAGAGACCCTAATAAAAACTATTCTATGATTGGTGTGGTACCAGCTGTATTTTTAATAAATACGCAAGAATTAAATGGTAGAAAAATACCTAAATCATGGGAAGATATTCTAAGTACTGAATTTGAAAATAGTGTTAGTCTTCCGATAGGTGATTTTGATTTATTTAATGCAATATTATTAAATATATATAAAAAATATGGTGAACAAGGAGTTAAAAAATTAGGTAAGTGCTTACTTAAAAGTATGCATCCATCTGAAATGGTACAATCTCATAGAAAAAAATATGATAAGCCAGTAGTTACTATTATGCCTTATTTCTTTACAAAAATGACAAAAAGAGGAGGCCCAATGGAAGCTATATGGCCATCTGATGGAGCTATAATAAGTCCAATATTTTTACTAACTAAAAAGAATAAAAAAGAATTATTAAAACCAGTAGTAGATTTTTTTGCATCCAAAGAAGTAGGGGAAATTCTATCTCATAATGGGAAGTTTCCTAGTGTTAATCCAGGAGTTGATAATATGATTTCAAGTGATCATAAGTATATGTGGATTGGATGGGATTATATAAGAAAGAATGATATAGGTGAGTTAATTAGTAAATGTGAAAGTATATTTAGTGAAGCAGTAGAAGATTAAATAAAGAAAGAAGGATGATTGTTATGAATTTAGTTACTATTTCAGGACCACCATCATCTGGTAAGACTTCTGTAATATTAAAAACAATTAATGCTCTACAAAATAGAGGACTATCTGTGGGAGTTGTTAAATTTGACTGTCTTTACACAGATGATGATGTATTATATGAAAAAGCAGGAATACCAGTAAAAAAAGGATTATCAGGTTCTTTGTGTCCTGATCATTACTTTGTTAGTAATATTGAAGAAGTAGTTCAATGGGGAATAAAACAAAATCTGGATTTACTTATTACGGAAAGTGCAGGACTCTGTAATCGTTGTTCCCCTTATATAAAAGATATAAAGGCTATTTGCGTTATTGATAACCTTAGTGGTATTAATACACCTAAAAAGATTGGACCTATGTTGAAATCAGCTGATATTGTAGTTATAACAAAAGGAGATATAGTATCACAGGCAGAAAGAGAAGTATTTGCTTCGAAGGTTAATTCAGTAAATCCAAAAGCAATAACCATGCATATTAATGGGCTTACTGGACAAGGTGCTTTTGAACTTAGTACTTTGTTATATGATAATAAAACAGATGTTGAAACAGTAAAAGGCAAAAAGTTAAGATTTTCAATGCCTTCAGCCCTTTGTTCCTATTGCTTAGGAGAAACTAGAATAGGTTCCGATTATCAAATGGGTAATGTGAGAAAAATGAAATTAGGTGATGAAGATGATAAATAGACAACAACTTGAAAAATTAACAATAAATGAATTGGAAAGTAAATATCCATTTATTATAACTTTTTTTACTGATAATAAGCTTGATGTTGAAGATTATAGTGATGATACTTTTATAGAATATCTTGAACATTTTACTGAAGAAGATATAGAAGAGTGGGCTATTGATACTTCAAAATTAATAGAAGATATTATTATTTATATTAATCGAATGCTAGAATTTTTAGGGATTAAAGAAGATAAAAGTGTAGATTCACTAACTATTATTGCAGGACATGATAAATCAGGTAATGATGAAGGATTTGGCGAAATAACCATTAATAAGAGTGAAATTATTTCCATTGTAGGACCTACTGGGTCTGGTAAAAGCAGACTATTGGCAGATATTGAATGGACAGCTATGAAGGATACTCCAACAGGGCGAAGCATCCTCATAAATGGAGAGGAACCTGATAAAAAATGGAGATTTTCATCAGGAAATAAATTAGTAGCTCAATTATCACAGAACATGAATTTTGTTATGGATTTGACAGCAAACGAATTTTTAGAGCTTCATGCAAAGAGCCGAATGGTTGAAAATGAAGAAGAAGTTATTAAAAAGATAATTGAAGCGGCTAATAATTTGGCTGGAGAGAAATTTGAACTAGATACTCCAATTACTAGTCTAAGTGGAGGGCAATCAAGAGCTTTAATGATTGCAGATACAGCTATTTTAAGTACATCTCCTATTGTACTAATAGATGAGATTGAAAATGCAGGTATAGATAGAAAAAAAGCACTTAATCTTCTTGTTAGTAAAGAAAAGATTGTACTAATGGCAACACATGATCCAAGCTTAGCTCTAATGGCAGATAAAAGAATTGTTATCAAAAATGGTGGAATTCATAAAGTTATTAAAACTGGTAAAGAAGAAAAAGAGATGTTGCTAGAATTAGAAAAAATGGATAAGGTAATTAAGGCAATGAGAACATCTTTGAGAAAAGGTGAATTAATAACTAACTCAGTAAACTAAATATTACTAAAAAAATAGGGAGGAATTAGATATGCACGAAGGATGTTCAGGAAGTTTTGAAAATGGAAAGCAAGTAGTTGATAAGGTTAGAATGATGGGATTTTCTCTTCAGCCGATGCCAATGCCACTTACTATAGAGTGTGAAGAATGTGGAGATGCTTTTGAAATGGAGACTTTTGAAGATAAATGCCCTCATTGTGGTATGGTATATGGTGTAACACCTTGTCATGCATTTGATCCAGATAATGTTATGGCTGCTGGAATTGGGTATTAAAATAATTTAGTTTAATTCTAATAATAAAAACCTATATGATTTCAAAATTATATAGGTTTTTTCTTGCGTATAAACTATAATTTAAGGTATAATTGTAAAAATAGAATATTATGTAAAACTATATTAATATATTATATTAGAGTAAGTTATAGGTAATAGTTTTGCAATTACTGAAAGCAAGGGATAGTGAAGGGAGAAATTTAGGAAAATGGATTTTATTGAAATAATTAAAGTAATTATTATTGGTATTGTAGAAGGAATTACAGAGTGGTTGCCAATTAGTAGTACAGGACATATGATTTTAGTTGAACAATTTTTACATTTAAATATGTCAGAAAGCTTTATAGAAATGTTTAGGGTAGTTATTCAACTGGGTGCTATTATGGCAGTTGTTGTTATATATTGGAAGAAAATTTTTCCGTTTTCATTTACTAAGAGAAAAGACGCTGTTAATAAAGATATTTTGTTATTATGGGTAAAAATAGTTGTTGCTTGTATTCCAGCGGGTATTATAGGAGTGCTTTTTGATGATAAAATGGATGAATTATTTTATAATCATCAAACAGTTGCTATTACTCTAATTCTATATGGTATATTGTTTATTATTATAGAAAATAGAAATAAGCATAGAAGGAATAAGATTAATAATATAGGAGATATTACGTATCAAACAGCATTTATTATTGGGTTATTTCAAGTGTTATCGTTAATTCCAGGGACTTCACGTTCAGGAGTAACAATATTAGGTGCAATATTAATAGGTACATCAAGAACTGTAGCTGCTGAATTTACTTTTTTCTTAGCTATACCTGTTATGTTTGGTGCAAGTCTTTTCAAAATTGTTAAGTTTGGAATTGCATTTACAAGTGCAGAACTTGCTATATTAATAATAGGAGTTATTGTAGCTTATGTAGTATCAGTAATTGCAATTAAGTTTTTAGTTTCATACATTAAAAAACATGACTTTAAAGTATTTGGTTGGTATAGAATTGTATTAGGTATTGTTGTTATTTTGTACTTTACATTATTTAAATAGGCATATATTACTATAAAGCCCTGATTAGTTCGATAGGAATTAATCAGGGTTTTTATTTAGCTTCTTACAAGAAAGTTCTACTAATTAAGCAAATGAGATAGGAACATATATAATATAGAAATATTTTAATTAATTGTAATGATTTTGAAATGTAATTAGTAAGTGGTGTATGCTATAATCAATAAGTGGTATTTAGTTGAAATATGTTATTATAATATATAAAATATAATAATAATAATAAAACTTGCGATGAATTAAAATACAAAGTGTCTTGAGTACAGCGAAAGGAATGTGAGTTAAGATGAAAATACATAGTGAAGCAGAGTTTACTGTTTTTGAAGCAACAAGTATGATTGTTGGGCATAGTATTGGTACAGGTATTATTGCAGTTCCTTTTTTAGCAACAAAAAATAGTCTTAAAGATGTTGTGATTATGGTAATATTAGCATATTTTATAAACGTTATCTTACATTTAATTATTGCTGAATTATCCTATAATAATGGAGGAGTTCAACTTGTTAAGAGTTTTGAGGGTGAATTATTTAAGGGCAAGGCTAAAAAAGTATTCAGTTGGATTATGTTTACAGTATATGGATTAGCAATAGTTGTTGGTGTTAGTGGAAACATTAATGGTGGAGCACAGATTATTGTGAATTGGTTACATGTACCATTTTCTGTAGCTCAGTTAATATATTATATTTTAGCTGGAATTGTAGTTTTTATGGGAATGAAGGCAGTGGGAATAGCTCAAAAATATACTGTAATTCTTTTGATAGGAATTGTAATAGTTATAAGTTTCGGAACTTTTACAAAACCAATTAATACATTTCAACAATCTAAAATTTATATTAATAATCTTTTAGCTTTATATAGTATGGTTGTTTTTGCAACTTCTGCAAATCAAGCAGTTATTCAATCTGTAAAAGGATTAAAAGGTAATGTAAAGAAAATAAGAACCTCAATCTTTTTAGGATTTGCTATATCATCCATGTTTGTTTTAATCGTAACAACAACTGTTTTGCTAGGTGTTGAAGGACAGTTGGATCAAGAACTTGCATATCTTCAATTAGGTAAAAGTATTGGTCGTTGGGCAGCTATTATTGCGGGTTTATTTTCATTATTTGCACTTTTAACGACTTTCTGGTCTAATACATTAAGTCTTCGTGATGTAGTACATGAACAAATTGGAATAAATAATAAGGTGTGTTGGTTATTAGCCACTATACCTTCGTTAATATTTGCTATATTTGGAGTGAATAGTTTTATTATATTAACAAGAATAATGTCGGGAGTTGTAGTACTTGTGGCTGTTATGCTTATATTTACTTATAATAAATCAAGAAGAAAAGCAGGAACTAGTCCAATTTGTGGTAAATTTGGAACATTACCATTTCAAATTATTATGATAATATCCACTATAATTTGTGCAATTGGTGCAATGATACCATTAACTTAAGCTATTTACATATTGTATATAAAGAATTAAAATTCTTAGTTTTGCAATTACCTAAATGAATAAGGAGTGATGAAAGTATGTATAGTAATTCTATGTTTTATAGGGATATAGATAGCCATTTTAGTATAGATATTGGTGATAAACCGTACAAAATATTACAACTAACTGATCTTCATTTTGGATTTGGCATTTTGTCTAAAAAACAAGATGAATTAGGTATGGACGCTGTAACAAAATTAATAGACCGAACTACACCTGATTTAATAATATTAACAGGTGATAGTATTTTTCCTTTTATATTTAAATCAGGTACTAGAAATAATATTAAACAGGCTAAAAAGCTAGTTAAATTTATGGATGATTTTCAGATTCCTTATGCATTCTTATTTGGTAATCATGATATTGAAATGGGATCAAAAGGTAATAAAAATGAAATTTGTGATATTATTACTAATGGAAAATATAGTATTTTTGATAAAGGGGTTAAAGAGCTTACTGGAGAAGGTAATTATATAATAAAATTAGTTAATAAAGATAACTTAATAATGGCACTTGTTATCTTAGATTCGAACATGTATAGAGATGGATGGTTCTATAGTGGATTTGATTGTATACATAGTGAACAAACTGATTGGTGTATGAGTGAATTATCTAAGCTAAAAAAACAAAATAATGATTTAAAAGCATTGGCTTTTTTTCATATGCCCTTACCAGAATTCAAACAAGCTTATGAAAAAATGAAGCTTGGAGATAAAAGTGTGGAATATAATTTTGGAAATATTGGAGAAGGTAATGATTATTTTGGAATATCAAAATATAATCCTGACTTTTTTGAAAAAGCATTAGAAAATGACGTGATTAAAGGTATGTTTTGCGGACATGATCATCTTAATACGCTTTCTCTAACTTATAAAGGTATAATGATGACATATGGAATGTCAATCGACTTTTTGGGATATAAAGGTATTAGAAAAAAATACACACAAAGAGGTGGGACATTGATTACAATTAATCAAGATAGCTCATTTCAAGTATCTCCTGTTCCGCTTACTACAGTTGTGTCTAAATTAGTTAGAGGGATTAAATAGGGATGTAAAATATGTTGAATAAATATAAAAAGTCAGGAGTAGAAATACCAATGAAAACTTCTATAAGACATAAAGTAAAGTACATCGCACTGATCTTAGTTATTATTTTAATTATTGCATATATATATTTAAGATATCCTACAGCTATAAATAGAACTTATACTGGTTTAAAGTATAGGTTAGGTGTGGAAAATATAAATGAAGTTGAAGAGGTGACGATTACAATTAATGGTAAGATAACTAAAGATTTTTGGCTAAATAAAAGATTCGAAGGTAAGTTTTTTGTTGACAATGTAGAAGAATTATTTTTAAATAAAGAACATGCTAACAAGTTAGAAGAAAATTCTCAAGTTAAATTTGACCTTAATAGAAGTAATTTTCTTGAATATATTTTTTTTGATCCTTTTGATGTGGAATTTATTGGGACTATATATATAGATGAGAAATTCAATTTATTTACTATTCAAGCATATGAACCTAAAAAGAATTGGTCTAGTAAAGATGGATTAATGATAACAGCACCTGTAACCTCAAGAGTAGAGGCTATTGAAATAACGAATAAATTAATGGAGAGAGACTTGAAAGGTGAAAAATTATATTAATATTACATATTGTATGTAAAGAATTATAATTCCTAGTTTGGCAATTTACTAGATTTAGATAAAAGAGAGGTATTGCATAAATGGAAATAAATAATAGACAAAAAATAATTAATATTTGTTTTGTAATATTAATCGTATTTTTTTGTATAATATCTATAAAATTATATAAAGTTAACCAAAATAATAAAAATACTATACAAGAGTATCACAATAGAATGATGAATCGTGCTCTAATTAATATTGATCAAGCAGTAAATCTATTAGATAAATATAAAGCTAATAAAAAACCTAATTTATTATTTCAAGTTGCATCAGAATTAGATGCTGCATCTGATTTTATACAAGAGTTTCGTACTTACTATGAATATAACTCTGAAAGTATATCAGGTTTGATTATTGAAGGTACAGAATTTTTTATTGCATATAAAGGTGTTGTAAATAGATGGGGATTAGCTTTGCAAAATGAAGATTTAGAGAAAATACCTAGTGATGAACAAATAGAAATTTATAGAAAAGATATACAAGAGATATCAAACGCTTTCAGAGATAACTTTAAAGAAAAGAAGAACACGCTATCTTATGAAAAATTAATTGAAACAATATTTGAACTTGTAAAAAAAACTAAAAGTGAAGAAGTGAAATCAAACTTTAGTAAATTTGTTTTGAAGGATAAGGTTTTTAAATAGAAGTATAAATCATATTAATTGTACAATAAAGGGGACTATAAACAATGAAAAAAATACTTATAATTATAGGGATAACATTGATGTTAACATCATGTTCATATGGAAATCCAGATAGAATAAGATTTGATGGAAAAGATTACACAGTACAATCTGAATATGATAATACTACTATATATAGTATGGATCATGGAGCTATAAGTGCTGGAGAATCATTCCAATTTATCATTAAGAAAAATAAAAATGGGTTTGTTTTTACTTATAATAACAAAGATTATATACTAGAAAAAAATAAAAATAATTATTCAATTATATATCCAAATATGGAAACAATTATATTTAAGGGTTCAGAAGTTATTGATGGTGATTTATCAAAAGTATCAGAATACCCATCGATAAATGAATTTCAAAGATTTATAAATAATAAACATGGTGGCGGTGAATTTCATGGAGATCAGTTTTTATTTGGAATAATATTACTTATATTAGGAATTGTCTCAGTTGTTAATCCAGAAGCTACGTGGTTCTTAAATAGGGGATGGATGTATAAGAATACAGAACCAAGTGAATTGTATCTAACTATAGTTAAAGTTTCGGGAGTAATCGGATGTTTTGTTGGTGTTGTATTATGGTTTTCATCATGTTCTACATGATATCTACTGAATTAATGAGGAATCTTACTCAATATGAGATTTATTGATTATACAAAAGATTGTCCTCTAATTTTAGATTCTGATAGAAACAGTGAGCTGGGGAGTAGAATTAGATATAAAGGGACAATATTATTACATAAAATTAGGAAATTATATGGGATGAATACAGTAAAGGAAATGTTTAATATATTAGTCAATATGGAACAAAAGAAAACCTCAAGTTTTATTGAAGAAGTTGGACAAGCAAATAGCGAAGTCGCAGAATTTTTGAATAATGAAATTAGAAAATAATACATAAATTGATAGACAAAATATCTAGAGTTACAAAATGAAGTAGCAGACAGAATGAATAAACCAATAATAAGTTAATAGAGGAGAATGAAAATGGATAGTTCAATAATAACAAATAGAATTAATTCTATAATAGAAAAAAACAATTTTTCAGGAGTTGTTTCTATAAGAAAACAAGGTGAAATTATTTATGAAAACTCATCAGGATATGCTGATAGAAGCAATATGATTAGTAATAATATTGAAACAAAATTTGGAATTGCATCTGGAACCAAATTTCTTACAGCATTAGCTATAGGAAAATTAATTGAAGATGGTAAATTGGATTTTGAAACAAAAGCGTTTGACATAATTAAATACGATTTTCCTTTATATTCAAAGGATATTACAATAAGACAATTATTAACTCACACATCTGGTATGCCTGATTATTTTGATGAAGAAGAAATAGAGGATTTTGATAATTTTTCAGTAGGTATACCATGGTATGAATTAAAAGAACCAAAAGATTATTTACCGATTTTTCCTCACAAAGAAATGAAGTTTTTGCCTGGTAATAGGTTTTCATACTGTAATAGTGGGTTTGTATTATTAGCAGCTATTATAGCTGAAGTTTCAGGTATATCATATACTAACTTTGTGGAAGATAATATTTTCAGAGAAATTGAAATGAATAATTCAGGATTCTATCCGTTAAACAAATTACCTGAGAATACAGCTCTTGGTTATGTGGAAGAAGAAAATGGGTGGCGTACTAATGTATATAATTTACCAATTGTAGGCGGTGGAGATGGTGGAGCATTTACTACTGTGGGTGATTTATACAAATTATGGGATGCGTTATTTAATTATCAAATATTATCTAAGAATTATGTTAATATTTATTTAAAACCTTATGTTAAAGCAGAATCTGAAGGAGTAAATTACTACTACGGGCATGGAATTTGGATGTATATGAAAGATGAAACACCAAAAGAAGAATATATTGAGGGGTGTGATGCTGGAGTATCATTTAAATCTGTAATTATAAGAGAAAAAGATATTGTTTATACTGTAATATCAAATACAGATGATGGAGCATGGCCAATAATAGATGAAATAGTTAGTTTGTCAAATTCGCTATAATGTAGGTATTTATCTGAATATAAATTAATTAGAAAAAATTACTTTGGGATAGTGTTTACAATTATTTAATTTGAATAAGTTGGAAAATTGTAAACACTCCGAAAAAATAACCTTTTAGCGTTTGTAAACAGATAGGTAAAGTAAAAAAGTAAGCAAATAACAAATCGGGACAAGCATTGTTAATTAATTATCAATCTGATATAATTAACATATATTAGGGTAAAAGCAAATATATTACATACAAAATATACAAAAAATTCATTATACATAATTAGATAGTGCTAAGGCTGGAGAGATATTACAGATTATAGCCTATAACTTATTTAGGTTAATTATAAATTAGGTTATGATAAAACTTTAAAATCATGAAGGAGGATATTATGGGACTGTTATTTAATGGTGTAACTGTTTCAAACTTTTTTGCATTGCTAATATTCATTGCAGCCTTGATAGTGGTGAACGAACTGACAAGAAGATCATTAAAAACATCAATACTACTTTACTGTATTTTACCTATTGTTTTACTAATTTTAGTTTTGGCTGGAGTTATGGGGTCGCCTACAGGTAAAACTTGGTTTGGGTGGGTTAAAGTTGTATCTGCTCTTACAGGTGTTTATGGTTTCTTATTAATCAGATTTACTAAGCTAGGGGAGAAAAAGTTCGCAGCTATATTTCCAGCAACGATTCTTTCATTAAATATTGCTGAAGCAGTTTATCGCGAGTTTGAGGTTTTTGCAACGTACAAAACTAGCGTTGTTGATCCAGGTGGAAATCTTATTCTTGGAGGAACATGGAATATTCTTAATGGTATATCTGGAATACTTTGCATTGTTACATTAACAGGTTTTATTGGGATTAGAGTATCAAAAGATAAGTTTAAAGATATGGTTTGGCCAGATATGACTTGGATTTATATTGTAGCATATACATTATGGAACTTTGCATACGTTTATAATTGTATTTCAAGTAGATCAATGTATGCAGGATTTGCAATACTATTAGCAGCGCTTATTGCAGAGCTATTTATGAAGCAAGGTGTATGGCTACAGCATAGAGCACAAATTTTATCTTTTTATGTTATGTTTTCTTTATCCGTAGATTATCAGAGTTATGATGCGTTTAGGATATTACCTACTTATACAGAAAGTGGTCTTTTAACGGTTAGTCTGATAGCATTTATATTTAATGTAGGAGCTTTGTTATTTTTGCTATATAGAATTATTAAGACTAAGAAGAATCCATTTAAGGAAGAAATTTATACTGATACAGGATACTACAAAAAGAGTATACAAGTTAATGAATTGTAATTAAATAAAAAAATAGAACCCGTTTTTTCTTACATAGCCAAAAAATATGCAAGAACTAGAAAATAATAAAGGATAAAAAAATTACTTTGGGTTAGTGTTTGAAATTATTGAATTTATATCAGTTGGAAAAATGTAAACACTCCCCAAAGAATAAGCTTTTTGAGAATCCAACAAAACTATTAGCAAGACAGACTGTTATGATATAAGATTAGATGTGATAGTAGTTATAGCCTATAATTTATGTAGGTTTATTATAAATTAGGTTATGATAAAACTTTAGTATCTTAAAGGAGGGTATTATGGGACTGTTATTTAATGGCGTAACTGTTTCAAGTTTTATTGCATTACTCCTATTCATTGCAGCCTTGGTAGGAGTAAACGAGCTGACAAGAAGATCATTAAAGACATCAATTCTAGTTTACTGTATTCTACCTGTCGTCTTGGCAATCTTGGTTTTAAATGGTGTTATGGGGTCGCCATCAGGTAAAACCTGGTTTGGGTGGGTTAAGGTTATATCGGCTCTTACGGGTGTTTATGGTTTTTTATTAATTAGATTTACTAAGCTAGGGGATAAAAAATTTGCAATTATATTCCCAGTGACTATTCTTTCGTTAAATATTGCCGAAGCAGTCTATCGTGAGTTTGAGGTTTTTGCAACATACAAAACTAGTGTTGTTGATCCAGCTGGAAATCTTATTCTTGGAGGAACATGGAATCTTCTAAATGGAATATCTGGGATACTCTGCATCGTTACATTAACTGGTTTTATTGGAATTAAAGTCTCAAAAGATAAGTTTAAGGATATGGTTTGGCCAGATATGACTTGGATTTATATTGTAGCATATACATTATGGAACTTTGCATATGTTTATAATTGCATTTCGACTAGATCTATGTATGCAGGATTTGCAATACTTTTAGCAGCTCTTATATCAGAGTTGTTTATCAAGCAAGGGGTATGGCTACAACACAGAGCACAGATTTTATCATTTTATGCCATGTTTGCATTATCAGTAAATTATCAGAGTGTCAATGCATTTAGAATCTTACCTACTTATACAGAAAGTGGCCTTTTAACTGTTAGTATAATAGCATTTATATTTAATATTGGAGCTTTAGTATTTATGGTATACACAATTGTTAAGTCCAATAAGAATCCACTGAAGGAAGAGATATATACTGATACAAAATACTACAAAAAGAGTATTCAAGTTAATCAATTATAATTAAATATAAAAATTAACGTTTTTCCTTAGAAAGTTATATGAAAAGGGGGCTGTGTGAAGACAGTCCCCCTTTATGTTGTTGAAATCAGTGATAATAAAACGGTGGTGTATCATTCACTCTTAAGAGGTGGTATTTGTTAATATATTTGCAATAAAATATCTAAATGTGTTATTATTAATCTAATTTAATATTATAATTATGTATTTAACTTTCATTATAGTAATAATCTAATAATAAACAAATTTGCTGTTTGAACTTTACGTATTTATTACTGGATTAAGACTTATAGTGTGACGTGAGGAGGAGTTTATGAAAAGACTAAGAGTAATTATATTAACAACAATCATATTAGGATTTGGACTGTATAGCAATATATTGGCTAGTGGCTATTGTATTGAGAGATTATCTGAATATAGTGAAGATTATGCAGTAGCAGGAGTATGGAAAGGACAGTGGAATTATGGATATATTAATAAATCTGGGGATTGGAAAATACAACCTAAATATAATATAGCTAACGATTTCCATGAAGGTTTTGCAGGTGTAGGAATCAAAAAAGATAAAGATTCTAACATCAAGTATGGTTATATAAAAAAAGATGGTACATATTTAGTGTATCCTAAATATAATTATATAAGTGATTATAGTAATGGATATGCTATAGTGGGAATTGGAGAAGGGCATGATGCTAAGTATGGTGTAATAGATAAATCAGGTAAGATTGTTATAGATATCAAGTATAATATGGTTCGCAATGATTATTTACGTTATGGAATCATTAGATATCAAAATAAAAATAATTTATATGGTATGTTTATTCCAAAACTAAATAAGAAAATTCAAGCAAAATATAATAATATTTATGGCTCTGAAAAATATATAATAACAAGTAAAATTGTAAATGGTAAAGAAAAAATAGGTCTTTTTTTTAAAGATAATGGGAAAATAATTGAGCCGATATTTGAGGACATTCATTGTATGAATGAATATATTTTTGATAAATATGGAGTTGGGTATACGATTAATCGTAAAGGAATAATCGTAGAGAAAGATGGTAAATTTGGTATTTTAGACTTAAGCGGCAATTATATAGTAGATATCAAGTATGATGAAATTGAAACCATTAGAACTAACTCACTGATTGGTAAAATAAATGGTAAAAAACAAATTCTTAAATTGGATGGAACATTATTAATAAATGAGAACTACGATGATGTTCGTGTTTTTAATTGGAGGTCTGATTATATTGTGACTTCAAATGGTAAAAAAGGAATTTTAAAAAAAAATGGGGATTATTTAGTAACGCCTAAATATGATAAAATATGTAATTTTGATAAAAATGGATATGCTAAAGTTATTTGTAACGGAAAGGAAGGAATAATAAATATAAATGGTGAAGTGGTTTTAGATACTTTTTATAATATTTATACAGATATTTATTCTCAAACCAGAGTTAAGATAATAGATGCGGATGGAATAGAGACATCTATATTTGCAGATAAGAAGAAACCACAGCCTATAATTAGAGTTATAAGAGATGGGAAATTATATTATCTAAATAGCGATTATAGTGATATAGAAATAAAAGCCAATTCTGCAATAGGTGATGTTGCCAGTATAGGAATGTTTGAAGAAGGAATAGCGAAGGTTACAAAGGGAGACAAAGAGGGTTATGTAAGAAGTGATCTCACATATATATTCAAGCCTATTTATGATGAGGCATATAGGGCAGTGTATGAAGGAGTAGTACAAGATTATTTTACAATTAAAAAAGGGCAAAAATGGGGAGCTGTATTAATGGATGGTACAGTAATAAACCCTGTTTGTGATAAGCCACCTCATGTGAGTAATGGTATTGCAAGATGTATTATTAATGAAAAATATAGATATATTGATAAAAATAATAAATTCATAAACAAAGAAAAATACAAATTCGGAAGGCCATTTAGTGAGAATAAGGCAGCTGTACAAAATGAACGTTTTCAGATGTATTTTATAGATAAGAACGGAGA
Organism: Vallitalea sp.; assembly: GCA_025210235.1. Lineage (GTDB taxonomy): Bacteria > Bacillota > Clostridia > Lachnospirales > Vallitaleaceae > Vallitalea. Next base: position 35,571 of record JAOASG010000002.1, on the reverse strand, counting down.
TAAAGTAAGTGATTTTTATCAAAATTTAACAAGCTATAGTGAAGGTATTGCCTTTGCTTTCAAAAATAATGTAGGTGTATATATAGATCATGAAGGTAAATATGTTTTAGGTAAGGATTTAAATATTGTGTATGGATATCCATTTATTAATAATAAGGCAGTAGTTATATCTGATAACTACAAAGATAAAGCAAGGTACGGTATATTAAAAAGAGATGGGACATGGTTTATAGAACCTATATTTGACACAGTGATAGTTTGGGATGGCAAATATAGATATTACTTAAATGATAAAGAGGCTAAAATAACAGAAGAAGGTAAAATAATTTGGAAATAGGAGAGAATATGAAAAAGATAATTATATATACAGTGTTTATATTATTATTATTATTGTGTAAAACGGTATATGCACAAGAAGATAATATAGATAAAAGTGTCAGTTTGCACTTGAAATATGATGAAAAAACGAGTTGGTACGGGTATGTAGATGATAATATGAATTGGGTGATTAAACCACAATTTAGTAGTTGTAGACAATTTAGTGAAGGACTAGCCTATGTAGAACAAACAGATGGAAATTTTCATTACCATGGATACATATTAACAGATGGGCAACATGCATTTGATAAGCAATTTATTGAGGGATCTGATTTTAAAAATGGTAAAGCAGTTGTAAAGTTATTTGGTACTAAAGATGAGGAGTGTTTTATATGTATTATTGATGCAAAAGGTAATATTGTAAAAAATCTTAAAGTATCCTATCCAATAAATGTTTATGAAAATACGCAAACTATAAGTAGGCGTATGATTAATTATAGTATGATTAATTATTATTTTATGGAAGGAGATAAAAATATTTATTACTATTTTACAGATAATAGAGAATTAATAGACCATCCAATATTGAAGATAAGTAATATTTATGATGATACTGTAGTATTTTTCTCTGGGTTACAGGGATGTGAAATGGGAATATTTAATAAAAGAAATGGTAAAATACTAACTCACTTTACTGACGAAGATGGTGGATTATACCCATTTCAAAACGTGGAATTCTCTGAAGGTATTTTGAAAGCAGAGATAATAATAGAAAATAAAAGTTATTATGTATTTTATAATACTAGGTTAGAACCGATAACTAAACAAATATTTATAAAGGCAAAATGCTTTAGCGAAGGTGTAGCAGTGGTAGGCGTGAAAAAAAATGAAAATTATTTAGATAATACTATTAAATATGGGTACCTAAATAAAGATGGAAGTTGGTTTATTCATCCTGTTTTTCAAGATGCATCGTCTTTTCAAGATGGAATTGCTATAGTTAGAAAAGCCTTTGGTATTGTACTATTAAATAGAAATGGTACTTATAGAACACATACTAATAAAATAGAGTATTATAAAGATACTAATATGACAAAACAAGAATATGATTATGTCTATTCAGAGGCTGATAAAATAATAGATAATATTATTAAAAAGTCTATGAGTGATTTAGATAAGATAAAAGCAATTAATCGTTATATTATAGAACATGTAGAGGATGATAAAAATTATTCAATAACTAAAGATCAAATTTCTCGAGTTTCTCACACTCCATTTGGAGCGTTTAAATATGGAATAGCTGCAAGTGAAGCATATACTAAAGCAACTAAAATATTGCTTGATAAAGCAGGAATACAAAATAAGTACATTAGTGGTGATATTATGTATGAAGATGGTCAGTTAGAAGGCCATATTTGGAATTTAGTTAAATTGAATGGTAACTATTATCATTTGGATACTAGGTGGAATGATATATTCAAGAATAAATGCTATTATTTTTTAGTATCAGATGACTATATGAAAAGTCTAGGATTTAGACAGTGGGATTACTCAAAATATCCTAAAGTTCCTAAAGGTTATTTTAATGATATTATACAAGTTATGAGATAAGCAAAATAGTTGTAGAAGTTTGAATATTGGAAAATCTTCTTGATTAAAAGATCATTTTGATCAAGAAGGTGAGTAAAAAACTACATTCTTATATGATCAAAAAGTTACATTTTAAAGGTTCTTTCCGATGTTGGTTGATTTTACCTGTATTACCATTTTAAACTTGACATTTATACAAAGGTGAAGAACTGCAAATTATCTATACAGATGAAATCCAATAACTACTGTCTTTATGATGGTAGTTTTTTTGTTAAAATTTTCTCATACGTAACATAGGTTACAGAAATCTATTCAACCCCATGTTATACTTTAGTCACTGGTTAACCAAAACCAAAAAAACACAGAAAGCAATTAAATAAAAAATAAATTTTTCAATCGAAAGGAGTTTTGCCTACTATGTTTTGTTATCAATGTCAAGAAGCGGCAAAGGGAACAGGTTGTACAGTAGCAGGAGTATGTGGGAAAAAAGAAGAAGTAGCAAATTTACAAGATTTACTTATCTATACCATAAAGGGACTTTCCATAATTGCTAATAAAGCTAGGAAAGTTGATGTTGAGATTAGTCAAGTCGATCATTTTATAATGAATGGATTATTTATGACAATTACAAATGCAAACTTTGATGATAATGCTTTTATAAGAACAATAAAAGAAGGATTAGAACTTAGAGAAGCATTAAAGAAAAATCTAAAAGGAAAAGCTGTTAATCTTGAAAACTTACACGATAGTGCTACATGGACAGCGGATTCAAAATCTGCAATAGAAGCAAAAGCAGATAGTGTTGTAGTAGGGGTACTTTCAACAGAAAATGAAGATGTACGTTCTTTAAGAGAATTAATTACTTACGGAGTAAAAGGTATGGCTGCCTATGCACATCATGCTTATAATTTAGGACAAGAAGATAAAGAAATATATAGTTTTATCTCAAAAGCACTAGCGGCTACATTAGATAATACATTAAGTGCTGATGAATTAGTGGCTCTTACACTAGAAACAGGCAAATATGGTGTAGACACTATGGCGATGCTAGATAAAGCGAATACAACAGCATATGGAAATCCAGAAATAACAGAAGTTAATATAGGAGTAAGGAATAATCCAGCAATTCTTATTTCAGGACATGATCTTAGTGATTTAGAACAATTGTTAGAACAAACAAAGGGAACAGGTGTCGATGTTTATACACATAGCGAGATGCTTCCAGCTCATTACTATCCAGCATTTAAAAAATATGACAACTTTATAGGCAACTATGGTAATGCTTGGTGGAAACAAAAAGAAGAATTTGAATCCTTTAATGGTCCAATTCTCTTTACTACTAACTGTATCGTACCACCAAAAGATAATCATATTGATAGAATCTATACAACTGGAGCTTCAGGATTTCCTGGTTGTAAACATATAGTAGCTGATGAAGATGGTAAAAAAGATTTCTCAGAAATTATAGAACATGCAAAAAAATTAGATTCTCCAAAAGAAATTGAAACAGGTTCAATTGTTGGTGGTTTTGCACATGCTCAAGTATTTGCACTAGCAGATAAAGTAGTGGAAGCTGTCAAATCAGGTGCAATTAAAAAGTTTTTTGTAATGGCTGGTTGTGATGGAAGAATGAAATCAAGAGATTACTATACAGATTTTGCAAAAGAACTACCAAAAGATACAGTAATTCTTACAGCTGGTTGTGCCAAATATAAATATAACAAATTGCCTTTAGGAGATATTGGAGGTATACCAAGAGTATTAGATGCAGGTCAATGTAATGACTCATACTCACTTGCTGTTATTGCTTTAAAACTAAAAGAAGTATTTGAACTTAACGATATTAATGAATTACCAATAGCATATAATATTGCATGGTATGAGCAAAAAGCTGTTATAGTATTATTAGCATTATTACATTTAGGTGTGAAAAATATTCATCTAGGACCAACACTTCCTGCATTTTTATCACCAAATGTAGCAAAGGTATTAGTAGAAACTTTTGGTATAGGTGGAATTACTAATGTACAAGATGATATAGATATGTTCATGCAATAAAAATATTGTTAAATTCATACTCTAATTTTAAAATTAGTTTGAATTAATTTTGAGGGAAAGTTTAATTATAACTTAATGAAACAAGAATATAAATTAAGCTATAGCTACTATGTGTAGATATAGCTTAATTTGTATTTTATAATGATTAACAACATTATAATGATTAAGAACTTGACAAATAATAAAATTAAAGTTAGTATAGACGTATAGACGTCTAGTTGTGAGGCGGAATCGGGAACGTATAATAGCTACATAAATATTAGGTAATTACTTATCATAAATATCCAAGAAATGGAGAGAGGTTAATGAAAGATAAGATTATAAAAGCCATAAAAAAAGAAAAAGATTTATCTACATATGATATAGGCATAAAAATCTCATCTGATAAAATTGTTACCCTTACTGGTGAAGTAGATGAATGGCAACATGTTGTTGATATAGGGCATATTGTTGCTAAAATAAAAGGCGTAAGAAATGTTGTAAATGATATGAAAGCTAAAGGAATTACTATCCCTAAGAAAGATAATACAGAAAAAATAAAAAAAACGTTACGAGAAGGAAGACATAAAGAATGTGATATTGTAATTATAGGTGCTGGAATATCAGGATGTGCTATAGCTAGAGAATTATCAAAATACAATTTAAAAACTATTGTAGTTGAAAAAAACAGTGATATTGCAGAGGAAGCAACAAAAGCTAACAATGGTAACATACATCCTGGAGTCATGGCAAAACCAGGAACACTAAAGGCCAAACTCAATTTAAGAGGAAATGAATTATATACAAAGGTTTCTGAAGAACTTAATTTTAAACTCATAAGGTCTGGCTCTTTAAATGTTGTTTATGATAAAAGTGAATGGAGAAAAATGCTAGGACTTAAGTTTCTTAAAAAATCTAAATTAGGATACTTAATTAAACCAGCAAGACAATTTATGAAAGTGCCTGGATTGAAATGGCTAAGTGGAGAAGAAGTTCTTAAGTTAGAACCAAACGTTAAAGGTAAACCTATTGGAGGATTTTTGATGTCTACAATGGGGCTAGTAGAACCTTATGAAGTATGTATAGCTTTTGCAGAAAATGCAGTGCAAAATGGAGTATCATTTATGTTAGATACTGAAGTATTAGATGTGTTAACTGAGAAAGGAAAAACAAAAGGGGTTATAACTAATAAATGTGTTATTGAGAGTAAATATGTTATTAATTGTGCAGGAGTATATGCAGATAATATCGCTGAAATGGCTGGGGACAGATTTTTTACAATTCATCCAAGAAGAGGTGCTATAGCCATATTTGACAAAAATAGAAAAGGGTTCTTTAATAGACCTGCTGGAACAAGAGGTGGACATAGTAAAAGTTCCAACTCAAAAGGTGGAGGAGCATGTGTATCACCAGAAGGAAATTTATTATGGGGACCGACTGCAACAGAGATTCCATCTAAAGAGGATAAATCAGTAGAAGCTAGTGATATCGATTACATCATAAAATTAGGTGAAAGAGTTACGGATGAAGTGAAAAAAATAGAAATAATTACTTTTTTTGCAGGCATTAGAGCGGCTGATTATAAAGAAGATTTTATAATAGGTATGTCAAAAAAAGTAAAAGGGTTTATAAATGTAGCAGGAATACAATCGCCAGGATTAGCATCAGCTCCTGCAATAGCAGAAATGGTAGAAGGTATTATTAAAGATGATATGGGAAATATTCCTCTAAATAAAAACTTTAATCCTATAAGAAAACCAAAAGTACAATTCAGAGATCTATCTCATGAAGAACAAGATGAATTAATTAAGATAAATCCTAAATATGGAAATATAATTTGTAGATGTGAGTTAATAACTGAAGGTGAAATTCTAGATGCAATACATTCTGAAATACCAGCAACAACTATAGATGCTATTAAGAGAAGAACAAGAGCTGGAATGGGAAGATGCCAGGGCGGTTTTTGTGGTCCTAGAGTATTAGAAATACTTGCTAGAGAGTTACAAAAAGAACCAACTGAAATAACCTTAAAAGGTTCAGATTCATATGTACTTAAAAGTAACAGTAGATAATTAAGTTAAGTTTTGTAATTATCTAATTAGCAGGGAGTTAAGTAAGGAGGGATTGGTGTGAAATATATTGATACAGATGTAGCTGTTATTGGTGGTGGACCAGCAGGATTAGCAGCAGCTACAGAAGCCAAGAGACAAGGTGTAGAAAATGTACTTATAATAGAAAGAGATGTTGAATTAGGTGGTATTTTACAACAATGTATACATGATGGATTTGGATTACACAGATTTGGAAAAAGATTATCTGGATGTGAATATGCTGAGAATTTTATTGAAGAAGTTGAAAATGAAGATATTGACGTGAAAATGAAAACAATGGTTTTAGAAATAACAAAAGAAAAAATAATCTATGCAATGAATGAGGAAGATGGAATGATGAGGATAAAATGTGGAGCAATCATTCTTGCAATGGGTTGTAGAGAAAGAACACGTTCTCAAGTATTTATATGGGGAACAAGACCAAGTGGTGTGCTTACAGCTGGAACTGTACAAAGGTATATTAATATGGAAGGATATTTACCTGGTAAAAAAGCAGTTATTTTAGGTTCGGGAGATATTGGACTCATTATGGCAAGGAGGATGACTCTAGAAGGTATTAAGGTTGAAGGAGTTTACGAGTTAATGAGTTCACCTGGAGGGCTAACAAGAAATATCTGTCAATGTTTAGATGATTATAACATACCAATGCATTTATCGACTACGGTGGTTAGAATTCATGGCAATAAAAAATTAGAGGGAGTAACGGTAGCTAAGGTAGATAATAATAGAAAACCCATAAAAAGTACAGAAAAGTATATAGAGTGTGATTTGCTAGTTTTAGCAGTTGGATTAATTCCTGAAAATGAATTGTCTAATAAGTTAGAAGTTAAAATTGATCCAAGAACTAAAGGACCTATTGTTGACGAAAGCTTTATGACCTCTATAGAAGGAGTTTTTGCAGCAGGAAATGTTGTGACTGTTTTTGATTTAGTAGATTATGTATCATTAACTGGAGAGATAGCAGGTCGTGGGGCTGCTAGATATTTAGAAGGAAAATTAAACCTAAAGGACGGATATCAATTAGTTGTACCTGGTGATAATGTTAATTTTGTTGTTCCCCAAATAATAAGAAAAAATAATTTAGAAGAACAATTACCTATATATTTTAGAGTAAAACAAAAAGAGAAAAAAGTAAAAATAGTTGCAGAAATTGATGGAGAAATATGCCTAGATAAAAAACATGTTGTAGTTTTACCTCCAGAAATGATTGTAGAAAATATAAAAAGCGAGAAGTTAAAATCTAGTAGTAATGAATTAACTATTAGTGTAAAGGCGGGATAAATTATGAAAAAAGAATTTACATGTATTGTTTGTCCTATGAGTTGTCATTTAACTGTTTATAAAGACGGAAATGACATAATAGTAGAAGGAAATAGTTGTAAGAGGGGTAAAATATTTGGAGAAAACGAATTTATTAATCCAAAAAGAATGTTAACAACTACAGTAAAAATTACTGGAAGTCATCTGGCAAGATTGCCTGTTATTAGTAATGATGAAATACCAAAAAATAAAATATTTGAATGTGTTAACGAATTATATAAAATTACAGTTGAAGCTCCAATAAAAAGAGGCGATATCATTATGAAGGATATATGTGGAACTGGAATTGATATTGTTGCATCTAGAAGCATAAAAAAAGAAGGTATATAATACCTTCTTTTTCAAACATTTATTATAGCTTAACTACATTCTCTGCTTGAGGTCCTCTAGCGCCTTCGACAACTTCGAATTCAACTTTTTGGCCTTCTTCTAGAGTTTTAAATCCATCACCTTGAATTGCAGAAAAATGTACAAATACATCATCTTCACCTTCAACACAAATGAATCCAAATCCTTTTTCACTGTTAAACCATTTTACGATACCTGTTTTCATTCAAACATCCTCCGAAATAAAATTATTTGTAATTCTTTACTTGTATAGACTATCATATTATGCGATAAATGTCAAATTATATTTTTATAATTAAGCATATATCTTTTATCTTTTTATAAATTAACTTTATAACCATTGGTTAATTGATTTTAAATAATCTTTTGGAGGCAAGCCATATTTTTTTTTGAATGTGCGTACAAAAGTAGAATAATCTCCAAAACCACAGTCTAAACATACTTGTGATAGTAAAATACCTTGTTTTATAAGTATGCATGATTTAATCAACCTTTTTTCTTGAATATATTTATGGATAGGATAACCAATTTGTTCTTTAAATAGATGCATTAAATAATACTTATTTAAAAATACTATTTTACTTAAAGTATCAATGGATAAATCACTTTCAAGATTATTGTTAATATATTTAAGTAAACTTTCTATTCTTTTATCATATACTACATCGACAGTATTGTCTATTTTTCCATTACCAATAAAAAATCGATTAATTACTACAATTAATTGAAGGAATAGACATTTTTTTATAGTATAGTGTCCAAGATAATTATCTGTCATAGAATCTTTTAAAGCGTAAATACGATATTTGATAAGTTCTAAATTATTATTAGTTAAGCGAAGCAAATGATTATTATTAGAAGTCATATGAAAACATGAAAGTAAATCAAAGCTTTCTGAAGTGTCTTTTTGCAAGAACTCATCATTAATCCAAAGAATAAATCGTTCGTAAGTTTTGGTTGGATTAATGATAGGCATATGTATTTGATTTTTTGAGACTAGTATAATATCCCATGGTTTTAATTTGTAATGTTTTCCTTCTATCAAATAGGTTACATCACCTTTTATAAATATAACTATTTTATTAAAGGTATGATAGTGAAGAGAAAATGAATCTGTCTTTTGCTCTTTAAGATGAAAAAATCTAAATTCTTCTTTAAGATAACCTCTTTTATTTTCATTATCAAATTCACTCATAATATTTGCCTCCATTATCATATATTTATATTATAACATTTTTTGCAATATATTTAACATTAAATGCAATATAAATTGTAAAAAGTAATGATATACTGATATTAGAAGTATTTTACTTATTTACCGAAAGGAATGATTTGTATAATGAAACTAAATGATTTACTTAAACAATTAACTTATGAAGTTGTTCAAGGAGATATTACTATAGAAATAAAACACTTATGTTGGGATTCAAGAAGAATAGCACCAAATTCTATATTTATTGCGGTTGAAAATAAAAATGTAGACCGTCATGATTTTATATTAGAAGCAATAAATAAGGGGTCTAAAGCAATTGTTCTTCAACATGAAGTACCTAATATTCCAGAAGATATTACCGTAGTTAAAGTGAAAAATTCAAGGAAAGTAATGGCTATATTAGCTAATCGTTTTTATGGAGAACCATCAAAACATTTAAAACTTGTTGGTATTACTGGAACTAATGGAAAAACAAGTACTACATTTTTTATGGAAGGTATAATTGAGTATTTAGGTAAAAGAACAGGAATTATTGGTACCATTAAAAATGCTGTAGGACCTTCTAAGCTAAATACAATTAAGTTTAATCCTACAACTCCTGATTCAATGGAATTACAAAGTTCATTTACTGAAATGATTTCCCAAAAAGTTGAGTATGCGATAATGGAGGTAACGTCTATTGCATTAGCGAAAGATAGAGTAGAAGGATGCGATTTTGATATAGGTATATTTACAAATTTATCAGAAGATCATTTAGATGAACATGGTACTATGGAAGCATATAAAAAGGCTAAGATGAAATTATTTAATATGTGTAAAAAAGGTATTGTCAATAGAGATGATCCGGTTGGTGAAGAAATAAGACTTAATTCTAATTGTCAGGTAACTACATTTGGTATATATCATAATGCCGATTTCATGGCAAAAAATATCACATATTCTAGTGATGGTGTAATTTATACATTGATCCATAAAGGAATTGAAAAAGAAGTTAGATTAAATATATCTGGAGAGTTTAGTGTATATAATTCTTTAGCTGCAATAAGTGGGTGTTATCTATTAGGATTTGAGTTAGATGATATAATAAGAGGTATAGATAACGTTTATTACATTCCTGGTAGGTTTGAATTAATACCAAATAGGAAAGGAATACTTACTATAGTTGATTATGCTCATTCTCCAGATGGATTAAAGAATATATTAATATCAGCTAGGAAGATATCTTCGAAAGGAAGGTTGATTGTAGTTTTTGGTTGTGGAGGAAATCGAGATAAAAATAAAAGACCTATTATGGGAAAAATAGCAAGTAGGTATGCAGATTATTCTATTATTACTACAGATAATCCAAGAGATGAGGAACCTTTATCTATTATAGGAGATATTGAAAAAGGTTTTATAGATAATAGAAGTTGTTATGAGATAATATCAGATAGAAAAGAAGCTATATACAAAGCTCTAAATATGGCTAATGAAGGTGATGCAGTAGTTATTGCGGGTAAAGGCCATGAAAATTATCAATTAATTAAGGGTTTATCTGTGTACTTTAATGATGCACAAATAGTAGAGGATTATTTTATTAGAGAAACTATATAAGGCTTCCGCGGAGATGGTATAGGGTAATATTCCGTCAGCAGATTAAACGTCCGTGTTTAAACAGCTGAGCTCGCCGTCCGTGGCTCTAAAAAAAAGCAACTTATAGCATAAATATCACATCTAAGCTATAGTTGCTTTTCTAGATTTTTTAATATTATAATGAGCTTCTTAAATAGGTAGTACCCATAAGGTGTTCATCTACTGATTTAGCAAGTTTTCTGCCGTCAGCAATAGCATGAACTACTAAAGACTGGCCTCTTCTCATATCACCGGCAGTGAAAACATTTGGTACGTTGGTCATATAATCTTTATCAGATAAAACATTACCACGACTATCATATTCGACTCCTAAGTCTTCTAACATACCTTTATGTTGTGGATGTAAGAATCCCATTGCAAATAGTACTAAATCTGCTTCTAGTTGGAATTCACTTCCTTCAATTTCTTTCATTGTTTTTCTTCCGTTTTCATCAGTTTGCCATTCAAGTTTAATGCAATTAATCTTAGTTACTTTACCGTTTTCACCTTCAAAAGACTTTGTTGCTATACTATAATTTCTAATATCTTTGCCATATTTTGCCATAGCTTCTTTATGGGAAGTAGATGTTCTTAAAATCATAGGATATACAGGCCAAGGTTGATTTTCTAATCTTGTAGTAGGTGGTGCATCTAATAATTCAAGTTGAATAACATCAGTAGCTCCTTGACGAATAGAAGTACCAACACAATCAGAGCCAGTATCACCACCACCAATAACAATAACTTTTTTACCTTTTGCTGTTATTGCCTTTGATTCTGGAATTTCTTTACCTGCATTTCGTTTATTAGCTTGTGGTAAGAAGTCCATAGCAAAGTGAATTCCATCGAGGTCTCTACCAGATACAGCTAAATCTCTTGGGGTTGTAGACCCACCAGTAAGACATATAATATCAAATTTATCTTTTAACTCGGCAACACTTATATCTACTCCTATATTAGTATTTGTTTTGAATATAACTCCTTCTTCTTCCATTTGTTGAACTCTTCTATCAATGTAGAGTTGAGGAAGTTTATAATCAGGAATACCATATCGTAGACAACCTCCAATAGCATCAGCACGTTCAAATACAGTTACTGTATGACCAACACGTGCTAATTGTTGAGCAGCTGCAAGGCCTGAAGGACCTGACCCTATAATTGCGATTTTCTTACCAGTATATACAGCAGGTGGTTGGGGTTTTACTAGTCCCATTTCCCATCCTCTTTCAATTAACGCAAGCTCAATCTGTTTACAAGTAATAGGTTCTTGATTAATTCCTAGTACACATCCAGATTCACATAATGCTGGACATATTTTACCAGTAAATTCTGGGAAATTATTTGTTGTATGAAGAACTTCAAGTGCTTTATCCCATTGGTTATTATATATTAAATCATTATAATCAGGAATTACATTACCAAGTGGACAGTTGTAACTACAAAAGGGTACGCCACAATCCATACATCGAGATGCCTGAATTTTAATCTCTTCTTTATCTAATGGTACATATATATCTTCAAAATTAGTAATTCTATTAAGTTCAGGTTTATAACTTCCTACTTTTCTTTCAAATTCTTTAAATCCAGTTGGTTTTCCCATTATTAGCACACCTCCTTGGTTTGTTGCTGCTTCCTTTTGGCTAATACTTCTTTATATGCAGGAGAAATTACTCTAATAAATTTATCGATATAACTGTCAAAATTATCTAGTATTTCTTTTGCTTTTTCGCTATTAGTATAAGCAGCATGTTTTTCTAATAAAGTTTTTATAGTATTTATATCATATTCATCTTCGATTTTTTCTGTTACAACTAATTGATAATTACATCTATTTTCTTCAAAATCACCAATTTCATCAAGAACATAAGCAATACCACCACTCATACCAGCACCAAAGTTACGGCCGGTAGAACCAATAATAACTGCAATACCACCAGTCATATATTCACAACCATGATCTCCAACACCTTCAACTACAGCAGTAGCACCTGAATTTCTTACACCAAAACGTTCCCCTGCAATACCATTAATATAAACTTCGCCTTCTGTTGCTCCGTATAATAATGTATTACCAACTATTATATTTTCATTAGCTTTAAAATTAGATTCTTTGTTAGGGTATACTATAATTTTACCACCAGATAAACCTTTTCCTAAGTAGTCGTTACAATCTCCCTCAAGTTCTAATGTCATACCAGTCGTAGCAAAAGCTCCAAAGCTTTGACCCGCTGATCCATTAAATTTATAGTGAATAGTATCTTCTAATAAATTATCTTTACTATATTTTTTAGCTACCATTCCTGCTAACATTGTGCCAACAGTTCTATGGATATTTTTAATAGGATACTCTTTATATACTTTGCCACGGGATTCTAAAGCTTCTTTTGCATCTTTTATTAAAGTTCTATCAAATATATCTTCTAGACCATGTTCTTGTTCTTTCATACATCTAGGTTGTATTCTTGATGGAAGTTCTGGTCTATATATAATTGAGTTAAAATCTATTGATTTAGCTTTCCAGTGCATTCTTGCGTCATTAGGTTTTAACATATCTACTCTTCCAACCATTTCGTCAACAGTTCTAAAGCCCATTTTTGCCATATATTCTCTAAGTTCACTAGCTAAGAAAGTGAAGAAGTTAATAAGGTGTTCAGGCTTTCCTTTAAAATGTTTACGTAGTTCAGGATCTTGAGTAGCAACTCCTACTGGACATGTATTTTTTTGACATTTTCTCATCATTATACATCCACTTACTACTAATGCAGCTGTAGCGAATCCAAATTCTTCTGCACCAAGTAATGCAGCTATTGCAACATCTCTACCTGTTTTTAATTGACCATCTGTTTGAACAACAATACGACTACGAAGGTCATTCATCAATAGAGTTTGTTGAGTTTCAGCAAGACCTAGTTCCCAAGGTAGACCTGCATATTTGATGGAACTTGCAGGAGATGCCCCTGTACCACCATCATGTCCAGATACAAGTACAACATCTGCATGAGCTTTTGCTACACCGGCTGCAACTGTACCAACACCAACTTCTGAAACAAGCTTAACGTTTATTCTTGCATCTTCATTAACATTTTTTAGGTCATAAATTAATTGAGCAAGATCCTCAATTGAATAAATATCATGATGAGGTGGAGGTGAAATTAAGTCAATACCTGGTGTTGAGTGACGTACTTTTGCAATTGCATCTGATACTTTATGTCCTGGTAAATGACCACCTTCTCCTGGTTTTGCTCCTTGAGCCATTTTTATTTGTATTTCTTCGGCGTTAACAAGATATTCTGTAGTTACTCCAAAACGTCCAGATGCTACTTGTTTAATAGCACTATTTCTAGAGTTTCCATCTTTATCTTTTATAAATCTAGCTGGATCTTCTCCACCTTCACCAGAATTAGATTTGCCACCTATTTTATTCATAGCAAGAGCTAATGTTTCATGTACTTCTTTACTTAGAGAACCAAATGACATAGCTCCAGTAGCAAAACGCTTAACTATATTTTCAACTGGTTCAACTTCACTTAGAGGTATGCTACCCATAGTATTAAAATCAAACATACTTCTAATAGTACATAACTTTTCGCTCTGATCATTTATTAGATTCGCATATTCTTTATATAATTCATAATTACCAGTTCTACATGACTGCTGTAATTTACTTATTGTTTCAGGATTAAATAAATGAGCTTCTGATTTTTTTCTCCAATGATAAATTCCACCTTCAAGCAAGTTTTGATAAGGATTTCTTAATGAATTAAAAGCAGCTTTATGTCTCATAATAACTTCTTTTGCAATTACATCAAGACCGATTCCTTCAATTCTTGATGGAGTACCAGGGAAGTATTTATTAATAACTTTGCTACTAATACCAACAGCTTCAAAAATCTGAGCACCATGGTAGCTTTGAAGAGTCCCAATTCCCATCTTTGATAATATCTTTAATAATCCATTACCTAACGCTTTCTTATAATTATTATAAGCTTCTTCATATGTAATATCTTCAGTAATATATAATTTGTTTTTAACTAAATGTTGAATAGTATCAAGAGCAACATAAGGATTAATAGCAGTAGCACCATATCCAATTAACAATGCCATATGCATAACATCTCTAGCGTCACCAGTTTCAACAATTATATCTACTTTAGTTCTCATTTTTTGCTTAATAAGATAATGATGTACACTTGATGTTGCGAGTAAACTAGGTATTGGAGCGTTATATTTATCAATGTTACGATCACTTAAAATAATAACATTATATCCTTCTTTAATATTACTAATAACACGTTCGTTAAGAGAATTAAGAGCTTCTTCTAAGCCTTCACCTTCCTTAGAAACTGGGAAAATAATAGGGATTTTGACAGCTCTAAAATCTTTGTGATGAATATGACGGATTTTTTCAAAGTTTCCATTATCAAGAATAGGCTGTTCAAGCTCTAAAAAGTTAATATTTTTTTTGTTATTAAATTTATTTAGAATATTTCCTTTGTATCCAATAAATTGTTTTAGTGACATTACAAGCTTTTCACGAATAGGATCAATTGGTGGGTTAGTTACTTGAGCAAACAATTGCTTAAAATAATTAGTTAGTAATTGAGGTTCGTCAGATAATACTGCTAAAGCTGTATCATTACCCATAGAACTAATAGCTTCTTTTCCAAGATTACCCATTGGAGCAATAATCTGTTTTAATTCTTCCTCTGTATATCCAAAAACTTTTTGTATTCTTAAAAGTTGATCATCACTTAAAACTGCTGGTTCATGAGGTATAGGTATATCTTCAAGTGTTAATTTATTTTTATTAATCCAATCTGCATATGGATTTTGACTGGATAAGCCTTTTTTTATTTCATCATCAGATATAATTCTTCCTTCGTTAGTATCAATTAAAAACATTTTTCCAGGTTCAAGTCTACCTTTTTTTATAATTGAACCAGATTCAAATGGAAGTACACCTGTTTCAGATGCCATAACAACTAAATCATCATCAGTTACTAAATATCTTGCTGGACGAAGTCCGTTACGATCAAGTGTTGCACCAATTTGAATTCCATCTGTAAAAGCAATACCAGCTGGGCCGTCCCATGGTTCCATAAGCTTTGCATGATATTCATAAAAAGCTTTTTTATCTTTATCCATAGTCTCATGTTCTTGCCATGCTTCTGGAATTAACATAGATATTGCATGTGATAACGGTTTTCCACTAGCAACTAGTAGTTCTAATGCATTATCTAAATTCATTGAATCTGAACCGTTTGGAGTTATAATAGGAAATAATTTTTTAATGTCTTCACCTAAAGCGTCAGATTTTAAGATTCCTTCTCTAGCATTCATCCAATTTACATTTCCTCTAAGAGTATTAATTTCACCATTATGAGCTAAATAGCGAAATGGTTGTGCTCTATCCCAAGATGGAAAAGTATTAGTACTATATCTTTGGTGAACTAAAGCTATTGCACTAACAATTGAAGAATCAGATAACTCTGGATAAAATTCTGGTATTTGTCTAGCAAGCAATTGACCTTTATAAATCATTGTTTTACTTGATAAACTACAGATGTAAAATGCTTCTGTATAATCATGAGAAGCTTTTCTAATAGCATCTTCAACAAGTTTTCTTACAATATATAATTTTGTTTCAAATTCAGAAGGGGATAAATTACCTCTTTTAATAAATATTTGATGAACCATAGGTATTGTTCCTCTTGCTGTTAAACCACAAGCTCTTTCATTTATAGGGACGTTTCTCCATCCAATTAATTCAAGATTTTCCTTTGCAAGGTATTTTTCAAAAACACCTTCACAAAAATATCTTGCATGGGGTTCTTGAGGTAGAAAAACCATACCAACTCCATATTGTCCTTCTTCTGGTAAAATATAACCTAATTTTTCAGCTTCCTTTTTAAGAAATTCATGAGGTATTTGCATTAAGATACCTGCACCATCTCCAGAATCAGGATCTGAACCTACTGCACCACGATGAGTTAGGTTGACTAATAATTCTAATCCTTGTTCAATAATAGAATGAGATTTCTTACCTTTTATATGAGCTACAAAACCAACTCCGCAATTATCTTTTTCAAATTGAGGGTCATATAGTCCTTGCTTCTTCGGTAAACCATAAGAGTTGTTCATATCATTGCCTCCTTAAATATTAGCTATATATAATCCTTAACAGGAATAACGCGACGTAGTCGCTTTGTTCTCTTATAAGAAAGTTATATTAATTAAGTAAATGAGATAGGAACTTCTCATTTACGTTGAGGAAACTTTCCTAACGAAACAATATTTCTTGCAGAAATAACGCGACATAGTCGCTTTGTTAATATAGTTTAATTTAGATTAGAAATAGTATAACATAAATTTTTAGACAATTCAATACAATGAAAGATAAAATATAAAACCATTCATAAAAAAGTTTTTAGTTAATTTGCATAATTATTGGTTGTATTTTTATGATAGCATAATTAGCTATAAATTAGTATATTAAATGATTACCATATTGAAGTAAAAAATGAATAATAATATTATGTTTCTATCACTATTTTTAAATTATTTTTTATTGGTATAAGTTATGTTAAAATAATATATATATTAGTGATGGTTAAGTTTTAAAACTACAAATGAATATATGGAGGGTATTAAATGAAGTATATTAAAATAATTGGAATTATTATTAGTAGTTTTCTATTTTTAAGTGCTTGTACAGTAACAAAAGATATATCTAAGCAAAACAAAATAGAAAATAATAACATCATTAAAGAAAATAACATAGATACTGAGAATAATAATGAAATAAATCAAGATAAACAAAATGAAGAAAATGAACCAGAATTAAAGAGAGATGATGTAATAATAACAAGAGCAATTGCAGCAAAAATGATATCACTTGCAAATTTTGATAAGAGAACTATTGAATTAAGTGATAGAGAAATAGAGTTTGATGATACTTCACCTGATAATTGGTTTGATAAATATATAAATATTGTTGTAGTAAATAAATGGATGCTAGGAAGTAACAAGGAATTTAAGCCTTTAAGGCCATTAACTAATAAAGAGCTAGATATAATAAGTAAAAGGTTTGAAATTAACTTAAATGAGTTGAATATATTTATTAATCAAGAAAATAATAATGAGCCAGCAGAGTATAAAGATTTTATGAATTTTTATAAGTTATTATGTGATAACAACAAAGATGATTTAGGTATTAAAACTAAACGACTTATTGTTTTTGCTACACCAGCAAATAGTTCAAGTCTTAGTGCTTGGAAGATGGCGACAAACTATGGAATATATTCTTTTGAGGGGCTAACGCTTGATTGTTATTTGGACAATGAAATAGAAGTAATTATTAGAGGGAATGAAATAATAGCATTAAAAGGAGTTATTAATGAAATACCAAAGTTAACAAACGCATATATAGAAAAAATAAAAAGTAATATAGCAACTGTTTTTATGGGAGGTATTAGTAGAGATTTAACTATAAATCATGATGAATATAAAGATAAGAATAATGTAATAGGAGATATTGTAATTGATAAAGGTCATATAACAGCAATTCAATTAAAAGAAGATAAAATAAATGACAAAGTTTTATTAATAGGTCAGGATAAAGTTTCATTAAAAAAATTAGGTACGTATTCATTAGCAAATGATGTGAAAGTATATTCCAAAGTTGATAATATTAAATGGAAAAGCATAAATAATATAGTTGTTGGATATGATTCTTCAGATTTCATCGTAGATAATAAAGGGAAAGTATGTGCAGTAATAATTAAAGATAAAGTAGATATTGAAAATATTAGAGTACTAATAAGTACAACGAAATTTCAGAGTAAATATCATAAAGATGTAGAGATTACTTGTACAACTGATTATTTAGTTGAATATGGAGATGCAAAAAAACAATTTAAAGCACAAGAGATAGTGAATATTGATAAAAACTTTTTTAGTGATGTTGATAGAGTGTTTATTAGACCTAATAATAACGGGAAGGTTACAATAAATAGTATTGAAAAAGGTAGCATTAATTCACCTTTTCATCCATCTTATAGAGGTATAATTGAGATATCTAAAGAAATAGATGGTTATTTAATTGTTAATGAAGTTGCTATGGAAGAATATCTTTATGCAGTGGTTCCTAGTGAAATGCCAACTTCATATGGGTTAGAAGCATTAAAAACACAAGCTGTGTGCGCTAGAAGTTATGCCTATACACAGTTTTATTCAAATAGATTTTGTAAATATGGAGCTCATGTCATAGATAGCGTTAGTTCACAAGTGTATAATAATACACCGGAAAATGAAGCATCTATTAATGCAGTTAATGAAACAAGTCGACAGGGATTAACTTTTAATGGAAGGGTTGTATCTACTAAATTTTTTTCTACTTCATGTGGATTCACCGCAAATTCAGGAGACGTGTGGGCTGAGTATAGTACAAAACAATTTCCAACAAATTCTCCTAAATACTTAGAAGCAAAACCACAGTTTAAAAAAAATACTAAATATAAAGATTTGAGTGATGAAAAGCTTTTTAGGGAATTTATATTAGATAATGATATAGATTCCTACGATAAAAAATTTGGATATTACAGATGGTCTGTTGAATTATCAAGAGAACATATAGAAGCTAGTATTAATAGTAATATTAAAGAAAGATATAATATACAGCCCAAATTAATAAAGACTTTAGATAAAGATATTTTTAGAAGCAGACCAATTGAGAGTATAGGGAAGTTAAAAGATATTGGTATATATAAACGAGGAAAAGGTGGGAATATTACTGAAATGATTATTGAAGGTTCTGAGGGTGTTGTTAAAGTATCTACAGAGTATAATATTAGATTATTAATATCACCTATTAGCTATATAACTGGGGCAAAAAGTATTCCTGTCAAATTACAAAATGATAAAGAAGTGAATGTTTTTAAGCTAATGCCAAGTGCTTTTTATATAATGGATAAAGAATATGATAAGGAAGGAAATTTAATAAAAATTCTGTTTAGAGGTGGAGGTTATGGTCACGGTGTCGGAATGAGCCAAAATGGAGTAAAGGGAATGGTAAATAAAGGATATCATTTTAATGAAATATTAAATCATTATTATACAGGAACGAAGGTAGAGAAGATTTATTAATAGATTTATTATGTGTACTTAATGCTATTCATTTTTTTCAAAGAAAATAGCATTAAGTTCTCCTCCTACTAAAATAATAATACTACAAAAATATAACCAAATTAATAATATTATTATACTGGCAAGGCTTCCATACATATAGGAAAAATTGCCAATTTTATTTATATAGAACGAAAATATAAAAGACATTGCTAACCAACCTATAGTTGAAAGTATAGCACCTGGTACTACTTCTTTAAAAGATATTTTTTTATTAGGTGATGCATTATAAAGAAGTATAAAAAAGGAAAATAATAAAAATACTGTAAAAAGTATGCGAATAAATTCAATTATTCCTTCTAAAGGTGTAGGCAACCATATATATGAAAAGGCTAAAGTAATTAATTTATTCCAAAAAATAATAAATAAAAAAGTTAATATTAATACAATGGCAAAAGCTATAGTGTAGATAAATGACATTAATCTTAACATAATATATGAACGAGTTTCTTGCTCTTTATAAGCCTTATTAAGACTTGTAATTATAGCCATAATACCTTTTGAAGCGGCCCATATTGTTCCAATAAGTGCCAGAGATAATATAGTATCGTTTTGACCTTTTTGAATATCTTGACTAATATAATTTATAACACTAAATATTTCTTCAGGAAAGAAATCTCTAAATTGGTACAAAACGTCAACATTTGATAACCTAGTATGACTAAGTATTTGCATAATAAATAAAAGAAAAGGAAAAATAGATAATACTATATAAAAAGTGAGCTTTGAAGCCCATGCAGTAATATCATCTGATTGAACTCTTTTTATTAAATCAACAAATATAAGGGCTTTTTTGAATTTCATAAAGCGTCCTCCTATTATTTCATATCTAATTTACTATTTGTGCTTTATAATATAGTAATATAGATTTATAGTAATTTTATTATAAGCAATTTTTGGAAGTATATCAAGTTATAAATACGATGTTAAATATAGGGGGAATTTAGTAGAGATAATAGTATATTTTTTGTTTATCAATTTCGAAATTACCTGTTATAATAAAAAGAAGTTAGTATATAACTAATAAAAATAATATGGGTAATTGCAAAACTACACGAAAAGGAGTGATAAAAATGAGTAGCATATATAATAATGTATTAGAATTAGTGGGTAAAACACCATTGGTTAAAATTAATAAATTAAATGATACTGATTCAGAAATTCTTGGTAAAGTAGAATATTTCAATCCTGGTGGAAGCATTAAAGATAGGATAGCATTAGCAATGATTGAAGATGGGGAAAAAAGAGGCTTGATTAATAAAGATACTGTGATTTTAGAGCCTACAAGTGGGAATACAGGGATTGGTATTGCAATGACAGGGGCAGTAAAAGGATATCATGTTATATTAACTATGCCAGATACAATGAGTAAAGAAAGACAAAGCTTATTAAAAGCTTATGGAGCTGAATTAGTTCTTACACCAGGAAGCGAAGGAATGAAAGGTGCTATTAATAAAGTAGAAGAATTAAAAAAATTATATCCTAATTATTTTGTGCCTGGTCAGTTCGTAAATATTACAAATCCAGAAATTCATAGAAAAACAACTGCACTTGAAATAATAAATGATACAGATGGTAAAGTAGATATTTTAGTTGCAGGAGTTGGAACTGGTGGTAGTATAACAGGAATAGGTGACATACTTAAAAATAAAATTGAGGGTATTAAAGTTGTAGCAGTAGAACCAGAAAGTTCAGCAGTTTTATCTGGGGAAACTTCAGGTTCTCATAAAATTCAGGGAATTGGGGCAGGTTTTATACCTGATATTTTAGATACAGATATTATCGATGAAATTGTAAAAGTAAAAGATGAAGATGCTTTTGAATCTATGAGAAAACTAGCAAAAGAAGAAGGTCTGCTTGTTGGTATATCAGCATCAGCAGCTATGTTTACAGCTTTGCAACTTGGAAAAATGGAAGAAAATAAAGGTAAAAGGATAGTAGTAATATTACCGGATAATGGAGAGAGATATCTTTCTATGGATATATTTTAATTTCTATTGACAATTAAAAAAGATATTGATATAATTAAAAAAATAATTTAACATTGAAAAGTGATAAAGCATAAAAGCGACGAAAAGGAAGAGTACATTATTTTGGATATTTAGAGAGGAGATGCTGGTGGAAATTCTCCATGAAGAAATAATGGAAGGTAGCCTTGGAGCTGTGAACCGAAATCGTATGAGAGTAGACTTCAACGGAATCCTACCGTTATATAGGAGCTGATATCAGATAAATACTTGTTATTTATCTTGTATTGGACTAAGTGGCATGTAATATGCAAAATAGGTGGTAACGCGGAGATATAACCTTCGTCCTTGGTAAAATTATAAGGGCGAAGGTTTTTGTTATATCTAAATGAAATAGAATCTTTTCATATGTTAGCTATAAAATTTGGCATATTATATGCAAAGTAATGATTTTCCAATTACTTACTTATTTAATTAATGAAAAGGAGATGGTTTATATGTTATTAACAGGTGCAGATATAGTAATTGAATGTTTGAAAGAGCAAAAGGTAGATACCGTTTTTGGTTATCCTGGAGGAAATGTTATTCATATATATGACTCTTTGTATAAAAATAAAGAATATATAAAGCATATTCTAACAGCTCATGAACAAGGGGCATCTCATGCTGCGGATGGTTACGCAAGATCTACTGGAAAAGTAGGAGTATGTATTGCAACATCAGGTCCCGGTGCAACTAATCTTGTTACAGGAATTGCTACAGCCTATATGGATTCTGTACCAATGGTTATAATAACAGGAAACGTTCCTGTATCATTACTTGGAAAAGACAGTTTTCAAGAGGTAGATATAGCAGGAGTTACAGCTCCCATAACAAAACATAATTATATTGTAAAAGATATAAGTAAATTAGCTAGTACAATAAGAGAAGCTTTTTATATTGCAAAAGAAGGTAGACCAGGGCCAGTTCTTATTGACATACCTAAAGACATAGCTATGGGTAAAACAGAATATGAAAAAAATGAACCAAAACCTATTATAAGATATTCAAAGAATATAACAGAAGAAGCTTTAACTTCGGCTGTAGAACTTATTAATACTTCGGAAAAGCCTTTTATCTATATCGGAGGTGGAGTAGTAAGATCAGAAGCATCAGAAGAATTATTAGAATTTGCCGAAATGATAGATGCACCTGTTACATCAAGTTTGATGGGACTTGGGGGACTTCCCAGTAGTCATAAATTATTTACAGGTATGATTGGAATGCATGGAACAAAAGCTTCTAATAAAGGTATTAATAAATGTGATTTACTTATAGCTATCGGTGCAAGATTTAGTGATAGAGTAGTAAGTAAGGTTGAAAAATTTGCACCTCATGCAAAGGTTCTTCATATTGATATTGACCCGGCTGAGATTAATAAAAATGTATTATCATATCATCATATAATTGGAGATATAAAAGAAGTATTAAAGAGATTAAATGATAAATTAAGCAAAATGGACAGGGCAGAATGGGTAAATAAAATTATCGAATATAAGAATAAATATCCTTTAAAATATAATGATAGTGGATTAAAGGCACAGTATATTATTGAAAAACTTAATGATTTAACAGATGATAATACAATTATTGCAACAGAAGTAGGACAGCACCAAATGTGGACGGCACAGTATTATCAGTTTAATAAACCAAAAGAATTCTTAACTTCTGGTGGGTTAGGAACTATGGGATTTGGACTAGGAGCCGCTATTGGTGCACAAGTTGGTAATCCTAACAAAAAAGTTATTAATATTGCAGGAGATGGATGTTTTAAAATGAATCTTATAGAACTTGCAACTGCTGTAAATTATAATTTGCCAATAGTTATTATTCTAATTAATAATAATGCATTAGGAATGGTTAGACAGTGGCAGACTCTATTCTTTGAGAAACGATATTCAGAAACAACTCTTAATCATGCTACAAATTTTGTAGGGTTAGCTGAAGATTTTGGTATGAAAGGTTTAGAAATTAATAATAAAGATGAAGTAGAAGATGTTCTTAACCAAGCATTAAATAGTAATGGTCCTGTTTTAGTACACTGTAAAATTCATGAAGATGATAAAGTATTCCCAATGGTTGCACCTGGAGAAGCTATTGATTCGTTGATTATGGAAGAGTAGATAATTTATAAATTAGGTAGTTTCCGCCAATGGACACAGTAATTAGTGAAGGTGGTGCTAATTTATCAGGTGGTGAAAAACAAAAAATTGCTATTGCAAGAGTGTTATATGATAATGTAGATGTTTTAATTCTTGACGAAATTACAAGTAATATTGATAAAGATAATGCAAAAAAAATATACCATAGAATAATTAAAGACCATGAGGATAAAATTATTTTTATCATTTCTCATGATAATTTACCTCAATCATTTGCAACAAAAGAGCTAGAATTGCACAGTTAATTTACAAATAAAGATATGTTGAATTTTGGTATATTATAATAATTCAACATATCTCATTATCAATAAATATATTATTTAGGGAGTATCGATATAAAGTGATAAAAATTAACTAGCTTTTTTAAACATAGTTATGATATTTTTTATTTTAAAAGATGTCCCAGCAGGTACTCTAGGAGTAACAATATCACAATCTTTACAAAGATAATTTAAGGATCTATTTTTTAGCATATTATATCTAATGTTCGTATATTTTTCACCATACCATATGTCCAAGAGGGTATCCTTTGTAAGGTCACCCATTGTTACTTTACCAGTTGCATCATTACAACACAGGCTTAATTTTCCATCTGGACGAATAACGACTTGTTCAAAAGGATATAGACAAGTTGACTTTAACTTAATTCGTTTGCTTGATCTATTATCTGCTTGACCACTTCTGTTTAGAAGTATTTCATTTTCTTTTCTTAGATATATATGTACTTTATTTTTGTATGGTTTAGATAATGCGTGTTCATATACTTCTTCTACAGGTTTATTTAAAATTAAATTATCATTATAGTTATCAATTGTAATCCAGTCCAGATATTCCATTAATTTATCAAATTTATGTGTAGTTAGTAAAGAGCCATTTGTAAATAAATATAATGTAGCGTTAGGTAATTTCTTCCTTGTAATATCTAAGAACTCAAAAAGTCGGTTGTCTAATAATGGTTCATTATTAGAGTATAATCCAATACTTCCTTCATAATTTATTTCACTTAATTGATCAATGATAGAACAAAATAATGTTTTGTCCATCATTTTAAATGGACGAGGATCTATATTGCTATTTATAGGACAAAATGAACATTTTCCATTACACCTATTAATTGTTTCTATTTCTATAGTTTGAAATAATGGAAATTTATCTTGAGATAAATACTTTTTGCCTCTTTTCTTACTTAAACGAGTATATAATCTATCAAAAGATGCTAGGCTATACGGCAAAATATATTTTTCAAATGCAACAGGATGTTTTTTTTCTAATTTTACTTTTATTCTTCCTAAAGTATTTTTATATGGATTAACTATCATTATGTAACTCTCCTTTTTTTGTAAAATAGTTATTGTGATATTTATTAGATTTAGTTAGCTTTTTTGAATACATAGAATGAAGGCTTTGTATGTCTAAAAACATAGTCTCCAGATTTCCACTGTATAAATAAATACTGCTCCCTATTTATTTCTTTAATAATATACTTAGATTTTGTTTGTTGATATGGAAATTCCATTACAAAACCTTTAGTCCACTTGTACTTATGTATTCCATTAACACTACCATCATTATTGAAAGTTAAATTACCTACGAATAATTTTTTAGATGATACGGAAGGGATATAACCTTCAAAATCATTAACAAAATCAATACTTTGCCATTCTCCGATGATTTGCGTGTCTTCTATAAAAGGCAAATCAATATCTTCAATTATACGATGATTATAAGAATTAATTAATAGAGTTAAGAATACAAGGCATAATAAAGGAATTATTATTAATAATGATATGTACCTTTTTTTATTAAATCTATGACCTAACGATGATGAAATAATCATTATACCTATAATTTCTAATAAAATAATTATTATGGTAGAGAGAATAGTACCACTTAAATACACAGCTAATATATTATTTAACATACGAAAAATAAGAAAACTAAATGTTAATAATATTATTAAGTTAGTAGCTAGCATACGTTTTTTTATTATTTTGCTTGATAGCAAATATAAATATAGAAGTATTATATAAATAAGAAAAGAAATATTAACATAAACGATACCTCTAATTATTTTATGTGTAAAATTAACATTAGATAAATGAACTAACATACTAGCAAAAATAATACAATAAAAATAAGAAACAATTGCATTTGCCATTACAATTTGTAAGATGCTTTTTGGAATAAGCATCATATGACCTTTATTTTCCAATAAAGTATCATTAGTTAGATTAATGATTTGTCTATTAAAAACATATAATAATCCTATTAGGATTGAAATGTATTGAAAAATTAGGCGTCTTTTTTCTTGATTAGGGTATATTATTATACCGGCTAAAAATGTAAGAATGATAACTGTAAGTACTACATACAATACTTTTCTTCCATCTCTTTTTATTTCATACTTAATCAAACTTCTCATCTAATCACCTCTTTAAAAGTTTTTTCTATAGATTGTCCTTTTTCAATGCGTAAATCATCACAATCATAAAGGCCTAACAATTGACCATCTTTTATAAATATAACTTTTTGTAAAAGTCTTTCTACTTCATTTATTAGATGTGTGGAAATAATGATTGTGGAATTTTCATTAATATAATTAATAATAGTATCTATAACTTGTTCTCTTATAAGAGAATCTAATCCACCTAATGGTTCATCTAATAGATAGAGTTTTGTTTCTCGAGATACAGATAATGCTAGTCTTAATAATTGACGCATTCCTTTTGATAAATCTACTATCTTTTTATCATAAGATATTTCATAATTTAGATCGTTAAAAATATTATTGAATTTTTCTTGGTTAAAATCATTGTACATTTCACAATAAAAATCTAAGACATCTTTAATTTTCATCCATTTTGGAATAGAGTTCGTTTCAGTAAGTAATGATACTGATGTTTTTGTATTAATGTTTGGGGACTCTCCTTTAATTAATACATTACCTTGTTTAAATGGTGTAATACCTGCAATAATATTCATGAAAGTTGTTTTGCCGCTTCCACTAGGGCCTAATAAGCCTACAATTTCTCCTTTGTTTATATGACAATTAATATTGTCTAGAACTTTGCTTTTTCCATAATATTTTGATAAATTATTCACTTCTAACATTTAATCAACCTCCACCATAGAGTTAATAATTTCAATAATTTCTTGTTTGCTAAACCCCATATTTTTCATACGAGAAGAAAAATTTATAACAGTTTCTTTTGCAATATCATTTCTTAAATCAATTATTCTTTTTTTATCGTCAGTAACATATGAACCCATTCCTCGTTTTGAGACAATTATTCCTTCGCTTTCTAGTTCTTTATAAGCTCGTTGGACCGTATTAGGATTAACTTTAAGTTCTTTTGCTAATTCACGAACTGATGGCATTTTATTCCCTTCCTTTAAATCTTTTTTTATTATTCTATCTTTCAGATAAGATAGTATCTGAATATAAACAGGTACGTTGTTATCAAATTCCATTAACATATGACCTCCTAAATATTACTGTATTAATACTATAATACAGTGGATGTCTGTTGTCAATATTATTTTCTATCTATAGTAAAGATGTATATTAAAGTGGAGATATAAGCAGTAAAACTAATTAAATTTGGTAGGTGTTGTTATCCTTACAATAATGTAAGGATTTAATAGTTTTTGTAAGTTAATATTATTGTTATTGCAATTATTTTTCATTATAATTAGCTTATTCCATAAAAAGTAGCTGGTAAATGACATTTTCAGTATCATTAAAATAGACCAGGAGGTAAAGAAAATGAAGCAAATAATAAAAGTAAGTAATGTAACAAAAATCTATGGTTCAAAATCAAATAAAACGACAGCTCTACAAAACGTTGACCTTGAAATAAATGAAGGGGAATTTGTTGGTATCATGGGACCTTCAGGTTCAGGTAAAAGCACACTACTTAATGTTATTTCTACAATTGATACTACTACAAGTGGTTCAATTAATTATGAAGGTAAAGATATTGGGAAACTTAAAGAAAATGAGCTATCTGATTTTAGAAAGAATGAACTTGGTTTTATTTTTCAAGATTTTAATTTATTAGATACGCTTAGTGTTGAAGAAAATATTATTCTTCCACTAGCAATTTCAAGAATAAATGTAAAAGAAATTAAGAAAAGACTTATTGATGTAACAAAGATTCTTGGTATAGATACAATATTAAAAAAATATCCATATCAAATATCAGGAGGACAAAAGCAAAGAACTGCTGCGGCAAGAGCTATAATTAATAATCCAAGGCTAGTCCTTGCCGATGAACCAACAGGGGCGCTTGATTCAAAGTCTTCAACAGAATTATTAACATGTATGAAGAAATTAAATAAAAAATATAACAGTACAATTCTTATGGTAACACATGATTCATTTGCTGCAAGTTATTGTGATAGGATTTTATTTATTAAAGATGGTAAAATCTATTCTGAACTTATTAGTAATGGAAATCGTAAAGAATTCTATAATAGAATTATTGATGTTCTTGCAAAGATGGGGGGAGACCTTAATGACTTATTATAGAATTATATTTAATAATATGAAAAGAAACTTCAAAAATTATTATATATATATTATGTCTACAATATTTAGTGTGTTAATTTTCTATTTATTTAGTTCTATTAAATATAATAAACAAATGGGTGATGCACTTACTTCATCAGGAAATATTAATGCTGTTTTTATTGCTGGAAGTTCAATTATTTTAATATTTTCTTTAAACTTTGTTTGGTCATCAAACTCCTTTTTTGTGAAAAACAGGAAAAAAGAAATTGCACTATATTCATTACTAGGGCTCAAAAAGAAAAAAATTGGTAGAATGTTGTTTGTTGAGAATATGATTATTGCTTGTGTGTCATTAATAATTGGGATTTTTGCAGGAACTCTATTTTCGAAATTGTTTATTATGATTTTACTAAGAATGGTAAATGAGTTTATATATGTTGAATTTGTTTTTTCTATAAAGGCTGCAAGAGATACGATAATATTCTTTATGCTAATATTTATAGTAGCATCAATTAATAGTTATAGGATAATTTATAAGGTTAAACTAATAGAATTATTTGCTTCTTCCAAAAAAAGAGAAAAAGCATTTAAAACACGACCTATTATTGCAATTATATCTTTAGCATCTATTATATATGGATATTATTTGTCACAGCATATGGTTAATTATATGTTTATAGCAAATATTTTTATTGTGCTTGGAACAGTAATAGCTGGTACATATGGACTGTTTTCTTATTTTATGACATTCGCAATAAAAATATTAAAAAAGAGAAAGAAAACATACTATAAAGGAAATAATATACTAGCTATATCCAATATTTCTTATAGAATAAAGAGTCACACAGTAACTTTAGCCACTATTGCTATTTTAAGTGCCTCAACAGTTGCATCATTAGGTATGGTTGATAGTGTGTATTATGATTTTAAAACTCAAGAAAAAGAGAATTATCCATTTTCTTTTAATTATAAATATATAAATGATGAAACTAATAATAAGGTGTTTGAAATAATTAAAGATTGTAACGATAATAAATTAGTTGGAAGTATGAAAATAACTAAAGCAAAAGTTAAGGCGAAGTTTAATGTTAGATTTGAGACAGCTATGCTTAAACATGAATTGGGAGAACTAAGTAGTTATTATCTTATTTCAAATCGAGAATATAATAAAATGATGGATATAAGAAGTATGAATAAAAAAGTGCATTTACAAGATAATGAATGTATTATTAACTATTCGAGAATGCCATTATATGATTTCAATAAATTAAAAGGTCATACTCTTGATATGGTTAATGGAAATGACCCTAAAAAGGAATTAACTATAAAAAATGTATATAGGCAGTGCATTATAAGTAATAAATATGACTCTGATTATATTATTGTTAGTGATAAATTATTTGACGAACAAGTAAAAAATGGTGCAAAAACATATAGTTATTACGGAATTAAAGTAACAAAGCAATTAAATAGTAAAAAATTATCTGATGAGATGTATAAAGTATTACCAAATGAAGCAAATTTAGAGACTTTTTATTATCATTTTAAAGATGTAAATGAAACAGTAGTTACATTACTTTTTGTAGCATTTTTTGTAGGGATAGTATTCTTGTTATCAACAGGTAGTATTATATACTTCAAATTAATAACGGAAGCAAATGAAGAAAAAGATAGATATGCTATATTAAGGAAAATAGGTGTAAGTAAAAAAGATATTTCATGGTCTATTAAGAAACAAGTGCTAACAATGTTTGTATTACCTTTGTCTGTTGGGCTTATTCATTCGGCGTTTGCATTAAAAGCTTTTAATGTTATTCTTAATGCTCATATATTAAAACCTGTAATTATTACTATGATAGGTTATTCAATAATATATTTTGCATACTATTATTTAACTATAAATTATTATAAAAAAATTATACTAAAAAATAAGTAGATAATTTGCATTACATTTCACAAGATATAGTAATCTATTCATAGGTTACTATATCTTGTTGTTTTTTTAATTTCAATAGGTTATATAATTAATTTTGCCTTGTTTTACTTTGAGCATAAATGAAATAGGAGAGCGCTCTTATTGATTATGATAATTTTAAAAATAATTTTGATTTTTTATAAGAATATGTTATACTATATATAGAAGTCAAGCATAATAATGCTAAAACTTGGTATAATACAAATAATTTTATTAATATAAGAATTATATTTTCTATTATACATTTTTTTCTAATTCATATCTAAATGAATATAAGTTTAAAGTCTTATTTTCAATTATGTGTTAAAAACTAAAATAATCTTGTTAATGACATGATACTGTACTTAAAATAAATTAATTTTAAATATATTTGTTTTTACTCTAATATAATCATAATAATCAATTAATATTCAACATGAAATAATGCGATAAAGTCGCTTTTCTTGCCTATAAGAAAGAAACTACAAATTTAAACTTAGTAAATAAGATAGTAGCATTCTCATTTGCGCTAAAAAACTTTTCTATAGATACAATATTCTTTAGAAAGAAAACGAGGCGTAATCTCTTTATTTTCGTAAAGTAAAGTTTAAGGAAACTTTATAGGTAGAAATATTATAGGAATAACGATAATTAGTCGCTTTTCATATATAGAAAGTCCACTTTGTAAGTATGTTTGCCAATAGGCTTATACTATAGATTTATATCTTTAAAGGAGGAGTGTCAATGAGTTGGAAACAAAGTATAATTACATCTGGAGAGGAATTGAAAAAATATATTCCCATGACCGAAGAAGAGCAAATGTTATTTGAAGACATTACTAGTAAACATCCATTTTGTACTACAAAGTATTATTTATCTTTAATAGATAGAGAAGATTCTAATGACCCGATTAAGAAAATGCAAATACCTTCTTTCGGTGAAAAAAGTGAAGAAGGTGTATTTGATACAAGTGGTGAATCTGAAAATACTAAAATGCAAGGATTACAACATAAGTATAAGACAACTGCATTACTATTAGCAACTAATTCATGTGCAATGTATTGTAGACATTGTTTTAGAAAGAGATTAGTAGGGCTTAGTAACCAGGAAGTTCTAAGTAATTTTGAAAAAGCTGTTTCTTATATTAAAGATCATAAAGAAATTAATAATATATTAATTACTGGTGGAGATGCTTTTTTCTTACCTACAAATATTATTAAATTTTTCATGGAAACACTTTCGAAAATTGAACATATTGATTTTATTAGATTTGGGACACGATTACCAGTAGTTCTTCCGGATAGGATTATTCAAGATGATGAACTTCTTGAGGCATTAGAACATTATTCTAAAATGAAACAAGTATATATTGTAACACAGTTCAATCATCCTAGAGAATTAACTAATAAATCTGTTGAAGGTATTTATAAACTAAAAAAAGCAGGTGTTATTATTAACAATCAAACAGTTTTATTAAAAGGAGTTAATGATGATCCAAACGTTCTTGCTAAATTAATGAATGATTTAGTTAAATATGGTGTTAATCCATATTATTTATTCCAATGTAGACCTGTAAAAGGAGTTAAACATAGTTTTCAAGTACCTCTTTTAAAAGGAGTAAAAATTGTAGAAGAAGCCAAGAAAAGTTTAAGTGGTCATTCTAAGAGATTTAAATTTATAATGTCACATAAAACTGGTAAAATAGAAATATTAGGTGAGTATAATAAACAAATATTATTTAAGTACCATCAATCACCTTTAGATTCAAAAATGGGGACAATTTTTAGTGTTAAGGTAGGAGAAAAACAAGGTTGGCTAGAAGATGATTTTTCTTTAGAAGAGGATTTGAAGAAGATCGGTTAAATAAATTTTGTAAATTTACCCGAAATATTATATTGAAATAATGGGAAAGTAATGATATATTAACAAGGATAGTCTAAATTATAGACTATCCTTGTTTAGATTTTAAGCTATGATATGTTTATTTGAAAGGATTAAAACTATGTTCAAAATTTTAATTGTAGAAGATGATATGACAATAGGGAATATTATTTCTGAAAATCTTCAAAAATGGGGGTATGAACCCATGTTAGTTAAGGATTTTTCAGATGTATTTTCAGAATATGTTGATTTTAAACCAGATTTAGTATTAATGGATATTGTTTTACCATTATACGACGGTTACTATTGGTGTTCAAAAATAAGGCAAGAATCTAAAGTACCCATAATATTTATTTCGTCGAAAGACTCAAATATGGATGTTTTAATGGCTATTAACATGGGAGCAGATGATTATGTAACTAAACCATTTTCTATGGAAATACTTCTTGCAAAAATAAGCGCATTACTTAGAAGAACTTATTCATATATAAACAAAACTGCTAATCTTATAGAACATAAGGGAGCTGTACTTAATATAGATGATGGTACTTTAGTATATAATGATGAAAAAATAGATTTGACAAAAAATGAGTATAGAATATTATATGTTTTGATGAGCAATAAAGATAGTATTGTGTCAAGAGATAAAATTATGAGAAATTTATGGGAACATGAAAGTTTTGTAGATGATAATACATTAACTGTAAATATAAATAGATTAAGAAAGAAATTGGATAAAAAAGGATTATGTGATTTCATTGGTACTAAAAAAGGACAGGGGTATATTGTGGAATGAGTATAATTAAGTATCTAAGAGATAAAATCAGTTTTATAATTTTTTATGTTATTAATATGATTGTTCTTAATTTAGTACTTATTTTAGATGAAAATATGTGTGTTAATTATAATAATGTTTTATATATAGATGTTCTATCTATGTTTATAATTTCTCTGTATTTAATTAATGAATATAGAAAGTATAAAAAGATATATCAAAATATTAATACTAAGATTAATAATAATCATTATGAAGAGTTTAAAATGACGACTACTAATCTTAATATGGAAAAAGAATATTATGAATTATTTAATGAATTCTACAGAAGTGTTAATGATTCAAAACAAAAATTAGAATACGATAACGAGCAGTTTTACGACTTTATAACATCTTGGGTCCATGCTGTTAAAATACCAATAGCAGCCAGTAGATTAATTATTGAAAATGAACAATATAAGGAACATGATACTTTTATACAAATAGAAGATGAAATAGATAAAATAGAGAGATATGTTGAACAAACTTTATATTATTCTAGGAGTATGAGCTTTTCTAAAGATTATATAATTGAAGAATTTAACTTAGATAAGCTTGTTAAACAGTCTATAAAGAAATTTGCCAAAACATTTATTTCAAAGAAAGTATCATTATGCATTTCTATTGATGATAAAATAAATATACATACAGATAAGAAGTGGTTTTTATTTATACTAGAACAAGTGCTTTCAAATTCGTTAAAATATAGTAGTAATGATAAGCATGGGAAAATAGATGTTAGTTCTTACGAAGATAACACAGAGTATAGATTAATTATAAAAGATAATGGAGTAGGAATTAAAAAAGAAGACTTAAGTAGAGTATTTGAAAGAGGATTTACTGGATTTAATGGAAGATTTTTTGATAAATCCACAGGAATGGGTTTATATCTTGCAAATAAATTAGGCAAGAAATTAGGACATAAAATTTCTATTGAATCAAAGGTGGAAGAATATACTCAAGTAACAATTAGGATTTGTAAAATTTCAGAGTATTATATTAAATAAAACTTTGATTGGCTAAGATTTTTAATTAATGAAAGACACTACTTTTTCATATAATATTTAAATACTTTAGGTAAGTAATGTATTATGGGTAGTGTAAAAAAACAACAAAGATGTTATAAAATAATAATAGTAAAAGAGGTATAATATATGTTAAATGTTCAAAAGGTAAATCATGACTTTGGTGGAAGGACAATTTTAAGCGATGTATCTTTTCGACTAAAAAAAGGAGAGCATGTTGCATTAGTTGGTCCTAATGGTGAAGGGAAAAGTACATTTCTCAAAATAATAACTAATAAATTAATGCCCGATGAGGGTGTTATTTCTTGGTCTCCAAAAGCAAAAGTCGGTTATTTAGATCAACATGCAGAACTTGAAAAAGGAAATACAATAAGAGAAGTATTAAAAGACGCTTTTAAAGAAATCTTTGATCTAGAGAAAACCATGATAAAGATATATGAAGATATGGAAAGCTATTCAGCAGAAGAAATGGAAGAGAAGTTAGAAGAGGCAGCAGATATTCAGACTGTTCTTGATCATAGTGGATTTTATATAATTGATTCAAAAATAGAAGAAGTTGCGAATGGACTTGGGCTTCGAGACATTGGGCTTGATAAAGATGTTAGTGAACTAAGCGGAGGTCAACGAACAAAAGTGTTATTAACTAAATTATTACTCCAAAGACCAACGATACTATTATTGGATGAGCCCACTAACTTCTTGGATGAAAATCATATTGAGTGGTTAAAACGATATTTAGAAGAATATGAAAATAGTTTTATACTTATTTCTCATGATATTCCTTTTGTAAATAGCGTAGCAACTGTTATTTATCATATTGAAAATGGAGAATTTACTAGATATACGGGAAATTATGATGATTTTAAACGTATGTATGATATTAAAAAACGTCAGGCAGAACAAGCATTTGAAAAACAACAAAAAGAAATCGAAAAACTAGAAGATTTTATAGCTAGAAATAAAGCTAGAGTAGCAACAAGGGGTATGGCTAATAGTAGACAAAAGAAATTAGATAAAATGGAAAAGATGGAAAGGGTTAGAGAAAAACCTATTCCAAAATTTAATTTTAGGTATGGAAGAGCATCAGGAAAAATTATTTTTGAAGCAAAAAATCTTGTTTTAGGTTATAATGAACCATTAACAAGCCCTCTTAATATGATATTTGAAAGAGGACAAAAATTAGCTCTAAAAGGAGTTAACGGAATAGGAAAATCTACTTTACTAAAAACCTTATTAGGAATTGTTAAACCTTATTCCGGAGAGGTACTATTAGGTGATTATCTAGAAGAAGGCTACTTTGAACAAGAATCTGATCCAGACAATACAAATACTGCAATTGATGAAGTTTGGAAAGAATATCCTGTTTTAACTAATTACGAAGTGAGACAAGCTCTTGCTAGATGTGGACTTACTAATGAACATATTACTAGTCAAATGAGAGTATTAAGTGGAGGCGAAGCAGCTAAGGTTAGACTTTGTAAGTTA
>JAOASG010000025.1 GCA_025210235.1 Vallitalea sp. | reverse complement strand
GCATAATGGAACAGAGTCATATACTAGAAGTTTTACAGAAGGTAAAGCTGTATACTTTGGTGGTATGTGGGATCATTGGAACGTACCTGCATGTGACTATAATGAAGAAGGAATTTATCCATCAAGAACTGTATGTAAAAGTCCTTATACAGAGAATAAGGTAATGAAAGATTATGTAGAATATATGGAATTTGGTAAACATTCAACAGATCTTTTTGGTGGAGTAGCTAAAGAGTTTATTAATAATTATGATGGTGAAGATCCGTTTTTCATGTATCTTTCATTTATGGCACCACATGATCCTAGAACAATGCCTAAGAAATTCTTAGATATGTATGATGATGTTGAAATAAGTCTGCCTAATAATTTTGCAGAGGAGCATGTATTTGATTACGGAATCAGAGATCTTCGAGATGAAGTATTAGCTCCATATCCAAGAACAGCAGAAGATACAAAAAATCAAATCAAAGAATATTATGCTATGATAACGCATATTGATTATCAAATTGGTAATGTAATAGAAGCATTGAAAGAAAAGGGAGAATTAGATAATACAATAATTATTTTCTCTGGAGATAATGGATTGGCGTTAGGTCAGCATGGATTATTTGGTAAACAAAATGGTTATGAACATAGTATAAGAGTACCATTAATTTTTGCAGGACAAGATATTCCTCAAGGACAAACTAGAGATTCATATGTTTACTTATTAGATATATTCCCTACTATTTGTGAAATGTTAGGTATAGATATTCCAGAAACAGTAGAAGGAAAATCAATGCTAAGTGCAATTAATAATAATGATGTGAAAATAAGAGAAGACTTGTATTTTGCTTATACAGATATGTTAAGAAGCGTTAAAAATGATAGATATAAATTGATCGAGTATAGAACAGATAATCTTAAGAAAACTCAATTATTTGATATAGTAAATGATGCAGATGAAGTAAATGATTTATACGGAGACGAAGAGTATCAAGAAATAGTAGGAGATTTAAGGGATTTATTATTTAAATATAGAGATTTATGGGATGACAAATCACATAGATTAGGGAAGAAATATTGGGAAAGATATTAGCAAAGAATGAATATTAGGGATTGATTTCATAATGTTTTATTAAATGAAATATATATATTTATAAAATGCATAAGCTTATAAATATTGATTATTTAATTCGTTTATTTAAGAAAAAATGAATCATTAATGAAAATATATTGCAAAAAAATAAAATTGGTGTTGACATATCATAAAAATTGTGTATAATAAATATATAGTAAGTAATGAACAAAGTTAAAATATTAGTTTTTATTGAAGTTTTTTTAATATTAGTAAATACAATGAAGTATTTATTTATTAGACAAAGTGGTCTATATACTCTTTACGAGTATGTAGACCTTTTTTAGATTAAAAAAATAGATACGTAACTTTTCTGGTATTAAAAAGTAATTTCTTCTGTAGAGTCGGGAACAATAATTGCTGATTGAAACTATTGTTCAATATAAGTAATTGAAAAACTACATTAAGTTGATTCTTTAATCAATATGCCCCATCCCTTACGCAACTAATCTACATATTGTATGTAAAGAATTATAATCTTTGGTTTTGAAATTACCTAAAATAAAGGAGGTTAAAAATGAATCAAATAACTAAGATTGATATTATCACTCGTCCAAGTAAAGTAGAAGAATTAAAAGTAGCACTTAATGAAATAGGTATTACAGGAATGACGTTTTCACATGTATTAGGATGCGGACAACAAAAAGGAAAAACAGAATACTATAGAGGAAGTAAAGTAAGCATTGATTTATTACCAAAATCAAGAATAGAAGTAGTGGTTTGTGAAGTTCCAGTTGAAGATGTTGTAGAAACAGCTAAAAAAGTACTTAAAACAGGTGAGATTGGAGATGGTAAGATTTTTATTTATCCAGTAGAAAATGTAATAAAAATTCGGACTGGTGAAGAAGGTGTAGATGCTTTATAAGTTTTACAATTATATAAATAAAAGGGAGATGAATTTATAAATGGAAGAAATTAAATTTATTTTAGATAATATTTGGATTTTAATAGCTACAACGTTGGTGTTTTTTATGCAAGCAGGATTTGCGATGGTTGAAACAGGTTTTACTAGAGCGAAAAATGCTGGAAACATAATAATGAAGAACTTAATGGATTTTGCAATTGGCTCAATAATGTTTTGGGTTATTGGATATGGTTTAATGTATGGAAAAACAATAGGAGGAATAATTGGAACTCCAGATTTATTATTTCTTAAAAATAATGATTATACTGCACTTATATTCCAAACAGTATTTTGTGCAACAGCAGCCACTATAGTATCAGGGGCAATGGCTGAGAGAACTAAATTTATATCTTATTTAATCTATAGTTTTTTTATTTCAGTAATAATATATCCTGTATCTGGTCATTGGATATGGGGTGGAGGTTGGTTAAGTGATCTTGGATTCCATGATTTTGCAGGTTCAACGGTTGTTCATTCAGTTGGAGGATGGTGTGCTTTAGTTGGGGCTTCTATACTTGGACCGCGTATAGGAAAATATACAAAAGATGGAAAATCCAGAGCAATACCAGGACATAGTCTAACGCTTGGTGCATTAGGAGTATTTATATTATGGTTTGGATGGTTTGGATTTAACCCAGGTTCTCAATTAGCGGCATCCTCACAAGCAGATATAGCTTCTATATCTAAAATATTTGTAACTACTAACTTAGCCGCAGCTGTTTCTGCAGTAGTAACTATGATTATTACATGGATAAGATATAAGAAACCAGATGTTTCTATGACTTTAAACGGAGCCTTAGCAGGATTGGTAGCAATTACAGCAGGTTGTGCTGTTGTTACTCCTGTTGGAGCAGTTATAATTGGTATTATTTCAGGTACTACAATTATTTTTGGTATTGAGTTTATTGATAAAGTATTAAAAATAGATGACCCAGTAGGTGCTATTGGCGTTCATGGAATATGTGGCGCAGTTGGAACTATCTGTGTTGGTTTGTTTTCAGCTAATCCAGAAATAGGTTTAGGGTTATTTTATGGAGGAGGATTCAGACAATTAGGAGTTCAAGCATTAGGAGTAGTTGCAGTTGCAGCTTGGGTTTTAGTAATAGCATTTATAATATTTAAAGTAGTTGATTTAACTATTGGTTTAAGAGTAAATAAAAATGAGGAACATATAGGATTGGATATCGAAGAACATGGAATTGAAAGTTATGCTGATTTTGAAATCAAAACTATTTAGCACTTTAGATAATAGGTAGTATTTATATAAGTAATTGCAAAACTACATTCAGTTGATTCTATAATACAATATGTTGGATTCTCGTTTCTAATAAGAACTACATATTGTATGTAAAGAATTATAATTCCTAGTTTTGCAATTACCTAGGTAGTATTTATAAATAAGGGGGAGATATGAGAAAGTCACTGAATAAATTATTTTTCAGTGACTTAATGCATGTACGGATATTTTTATGAGAATTAAAATTTGTATTTAATATGTAGTAACAGCTTTTGTTATTGGGATAAAAAAAGGACAATTATTATATTCATCCATAAAAATTCTAACATCGAGATTAAATACTTCATTAAGAGTGCTACTAGTTATAATTTCTTTTGGGGAACCTTGGGTATAGATGTTACCATCTTTTATAACAATTATGTTATCTGAATATCTAGCAGCTTGGTTAAGATCATGTAGAACCATTACAATAGTTAGACCCATAGTTTTATTTAGTGTTTTAACTAATTCTAAAACTTCAAATTGATGGCTTATATCTAAATAAGTAGTAGGCTCATCTAATAATAATATTTTAGGTTTTTGACATAAAGCCATAGCAATCCAAGCTCTTTGACGTTCTCCACCGGATAAAGTGGTAACTTGTCTATCTTTTAAATGTTCCATTTTGGTAAGATGTATTGCCCAATTAATAATATCGAGATCTTCTTCGTGAAGTTTTGAAGTCCAATCAAGATGAGGATATCTCCCATAGCTTACTAAATCAAATACTGTAAAATCATCAGGTGCTGTAGGAGATTGGGGTAATATGGACATTTCTTTTGCTAATAGCTTAGTATCTAGTTGAAAAATAGATTTACTATTAAGATATACATCACCATGTTTAGGTTTTAGATTTCTTGATAGAGCTTTTAGTAAAGTTGATTTACCACAACCATTTGTACCAATTAATGTGTTTATAGAGCCTTTTTTTATATTTAATGAAAGGTTATCAATTACATGGTTTTTGCCATAATTAATTGTTACTGAATTAGTTTTTAACACGATTTTTCAACCCGCCTCTCAATAGAAATATAAAAAATGGTGCGCCAAGCATTGACATTACAATACCTACAGGTATTTCTATAGGATCCATTACTATTCTTGCAATTGTATCACAAAACATAACTAATGATGCTCCAAGTAAAGCACTTGCAGGAAATAAATATCTAAAGTCTGAACCAATTATAAGTCTTGCTATATGGGGTACAATTAATCCGACAAACCCTAACAATCCAACATTACTTGCTGAACTGGCCGCAAGTAGTGAAGCTAATGCAATAAATATTTTCCTAACTCTTTCAATTTTAAGTCCTAATCCTGTAGCTATTTCATCGCCTAGCATTAATATATTTAATTTCTTAGATAATAACATAGTTATAATTAAACCAAATACTGCATAAGGCCATAATGCATGAAAATCATTCCAAGTCTTAGATGCTAAACTTCCTACCATAAATCCTAATGCATTTTGAACTCTATCAGGGAAAAAAATAAGAATTACATTAATCCATGCCCCTATAAAAGATGATACAGCAATACCTGCTA
The DNA here is from genome assembly GCA_025210235.1 of Vallitalea sp. GTDB lineage: Bacteria > Bacillota > Clostridia > Lachnospirales > Vallitaleaceae > Vallitalea. The sequence goes on along the minus strand of JAOASG010000025.1, from coordinate 18,305 downwards.
ATATTAGTCTTAATGGCTTTATACCATTTTTCCAGGATAAAATATATATAATCATAGTTGTTAATAAAGCAAAAATAAACGCTATTGGAGTCACTAAATAATCGTAGTTAGGAAATACAACTAGCATAAAAATAGCACCTAATCCAGCGCCAGAGGATACACCAATAGTATTAGGAGAAGCCAGAGGGTTTCTCATAACCCCCTGTAAAATGCCTCCAGATAATGATAGACATATTCCAACAGCCCCAGCCACAAAGGACCTTGGGATTCTTACTTTCCATATAATACTTCTTTCAACACCAGTTTTATCAATAAATATAGCCTTAATGATATCTGGAATAGATATTTTAACAGCTCCTAAAGAAATACTAAATAAAAATGTTATAAAAGTAATTAATAGTAGAATTAGTATAATAGAGATTTTGTAGGAATGTCTATCTTTTAATTTGTTCATTTTTCAAATACCTGTGGATATAATATTTTTGCTAAATGCATAAAAGCTTCTGGATATCTTGCATTTGGTTTATAATGAAATAAATCTTTTGGAAGATAGTGGATATTATTTTCTTTTACAGCTGTTAATGTAGCCCAAGCCTCATTTGACTCAAGATCTTCTTTTATTCTTGCTTTAACTTGTTCTATTTCTCCCATAGGAATGATAAAAATTTTATCAGGATCTTCTTGGATTATTTTTTCTAAGCTAAAAGTAACTTTTGAACTACCTTCAACAGGAGAACCTGTAATAATATTATTAGCACCAAGCATCTCAACCATATTTCCTACTAATCCACAAGGAAGTTCTGCTTTTACATATTTAGATGATCCAAATAATATAAGTATTTTAGGTTGTTCTTCATTTTTGGTTTTATCACAAATATCCGTAACTTCTTCTTGTATTTTTTTTATCTCAGTATTATAAATATCTTCTCTTTCAGTAATCATAGTAAATAATTTTAATGTTTCATTAAATTTACTATATGGGTCTGAGCTAATATCTACGTAAGCACATTCAATATTATTGCTTGATAAAATATCTTTCATTTCAACATGTTGGCTTCTAGTTGAACTTAAAATAACAAGATCAGGTTCTAGAGCTAATATTTTTTCAATACTTGGTTCATTTACCTTGCCTACTTGTTCTATATCGTTAGCTGCTTCAGGTACATTAACAGAACCACTAACTCTTCCAATAGCTTCTCCACCAGCTAAATACCAAATATCAAGAATAGAATTCATTAGAACGACAACTTTTTTTGGATTTTTAGTTATAGTTACTTCATCACCTAATGGATTTTTATATGTAACTGCTGTTTCTGTTTCGTTAAGTATGTTTTCAGGCAATGTAGTTTCTTGATCTTTACTAGGAGATTCTACAGATTCTCCAGAGGTTTTTGATGTTTCATTTGACTTTGAACATCCACTAAAAACAGTAATAGTCATTATAAGTGTTAGTAAAATTGCTATCTTTTTTTTCATTTTCATTTTTAAATCCTCCATAATATTGATAATATTAGTTTGTTCAAACTTTCAATGGGAAGGGAATATAAGTATATAGTTATTTGATTGGTTAATTATCCAATTAAAACAATACAGTTATACTAAAGAATTTTTAATGTATACAAAACAAAAAGCTTACAACATCGTTGTAGGCTTTCATTACAATAAAAAAATATATAAACATAACTAATGAGACATAAATTTCTTATGCTAATATACTGTAATCCAAACTTCCCACCGAAGATTTTTACTTTATTTAAAGGCAGGTTTCCTGACTTGTAGATCATTTTACTTTCTTAATCTTCCTAGTTTCCCAGTGATTTTCTAAGATTTCATCCATACTTACAGTAGCGGGGGCTGTTGAAGAATTTCACTCCATTCCCTATTATCTTTTTATTAAAGCACCTTTAAATACTTATTAAATTTTAAAAAAATGGTAACATAGTTTGTTAGTAATGTCAATGATATAAAACATATACTAATTGACATATAATTTTTTATGATTTATTATAAACTAAAAATAGTGATTAATGGAGGTCTTAATCTATGAATAAGAAAAAAGCTATTCTTGTAGCAAGCTTTGGAAGCAGTTATAAGAAAGCTAGGACGGAACAAATTAAGCCTATAGAAGAACTAATTATGGACAACTTTAGTGATTATAAAGTAGTACGTGCATTTACATCAAATAGAATTATTAATAAGCTAAAAAAAGAAAACATAGTAATTAATACACCAGAAGAAGCTTTAAGTATATTAATAGAAGAGGGATATGAAGATATTATTGTTCAACCAACACATATAATACCAGGGTTTGAATACGACAAATTGAAGAAAATAGTAAGTATAAAAAATCATAATAAAGATGTACATATTACAATATCAAATCCATTATTATATCATAAAAATGATTATAAACAAGTTATTGAGGCATTAAAAACATATGTTCCAGAAGCAAGTGAAAATGAAGCTGTTGTTTTAATGGGACATGGAACTGAACACTATGCTAATGCTAGTTATTATTATCTTCAATATCTTCTTGAAAGTCAAGATTTACCTATCTTAATTGGTACTATCGAAGATGGTATTGAATTACTATTAAAAAGACTTACAAAAGGAAAATATAAAAAAGTTTTTCTTATGCCATTTTTATTAGTTGCAGGAGATCATGCTCATAATGATATGGCAGGAGATGACGATGATTCTTGGAAAAATATATTAACAGCAAATGGAGTAGAGGTTGAAACGATTACTAAAGGATTAGGTAATAATAAAGAGGTAAGACAAATATATATTAATCATTTAAAGGAAGTTATGAATAAACAATGATTGAGAATACGAAAAAAAAACCTAGATTAATTATATCAGCAGCTAATAGTGGGACAGGGAAAACAACAATAACTATTGCTTTAATGGATGCATTACGTAAAAAAGGCATTACCGTGCAACCATATAAGGTAGGTCCTGATTATATTGATCCCAAATTTCATGAAGCTGTAACAGGAAGAAGTAGTGTTAACTTAGATGGTTGGTTACTAGAAGAATCAAATAATAAGTACTTATTTAATAAAAATAATAAAGATGCAGATATAAGCATAATAGAAGGCGTAATGGGATTATACGATGGATATGATAAAGAGCCTATGATTGGAAGCACAGCACAAATATCTAAAATGTTAAAAACTCCTATTATTTTAGTAATGAATGCAAAAGGTATGTCAACTAGTGCGGCTGCTGTTGTTTATGGTATGAAGAATTTTGGAGATGTCTTAATAAAAGGAATTATTATTAACTGCCCAGCATCTATAAGGCATTACGAGATATTAAAAGAAACTATTGAAAAACATACCAATGTTCAAGTTTTAGGTTATTTACCAAGACTGGATGAAGTTCAATTTGAAAGTAGACATTTAGGGCTCATTCAAAGTGAAGAGATAAAAAATCTTAATAATAAAATAGATAAGTTATCATCTGTCTTTTTAGAAACTGTAGATATTAATAAATTAATAGAAATAGCAAATGATGTTGAAGCATTAAATTCAGAAACTATTAAAGATATTAATGATACATATAATGTTGATATTGCAGTTGCAAGAGATAAAGCATTTTCTTTCCACTATAGAGAAAATATAGAAATATTAAAAGAACTTGGAGCTAAGATACACTATTTTAGCCCCATAAAAGATGAATCTTTACCAAGTAAATGTGATGGTATTTATCTGGTAGGAGGGTATCCAGAAGTTTTTGCAAAAGAGCTATCAGATAATTATAGTTTAATGAAACAAATTAAAGAAAAAGCAGATGAAGGTTTGCCTATCTACGCAGAATGTGGTGGCTATATGTATTTACATGAGACTATAACAACACTTACAAATGAAACATATAAAATGGCAGGTGTATTTAGTGGAGGAGCTTATATGAAAAAAAGGCTTCAAAACTTTGGATATGCCACAATAAAAGCAGATAAAGATAGTCTATTATTTAATAAAGGTGATATTGTTAAAATACATGAATTTCACAGATCGGTAGTCGATAGAGAAGACGAACAGCCCCATGTTGTTGTATCAAAAAAAGAAAAAAAATGGTATTGTGGAAAAGCTTATAAGAATGTATATGGTATGTATCCACATATTTATTTTCCTACAGATATATCTATTCCTAGAAAATTTATAAAAAAAATATATTTAAATAAATATAAAAATAACGGTGAAGCAAATTAAATAAGGATTTATAAGCTAAAAACAAATGATAAATTAAAGATAGGAGATACATAATGGAGTTTATATCCAATCCTAAACAGATAGAGGATAAGAGTTTTAGAATTATATATGACAATATGAAAAATACAAATTTACCCCCGCTGAAATTAAGTATTGTACAAAGGGTTATCCATACTACTACAGATTTTATATATGAAGATATTTTATTATTTAAAGAGGATGTAGAAAATATATTATTAAAGTCATTTATTAATGGTTGTACTATAATAACGGATACTCAAATGATTAAAGCGGGTATTAGTAAAAAGCTAACAGAACAGTTAGGCATTAGGATAGAGTGTTTAGTAGGTGATGAAAAAGCTTATGAAATATCTAGAAAAGAAGGTATTACACGTTCTATGGCGGCTGTAGATTTAGCTCTTACTATACCTGGAGATAAAATATTTGTAGTAGGGAATGCACCAACGGCTCTTTTTAGAATTATTAAACATTATCATGATAATAAAACTAATAATGTTAATGCAGTTATAGGAGTTCCAGTTGGATTTGTAGGAGCAGAAGAATCAAAAGATGCACTTTGGAAAGAAGACATCCCATCTATAATAACAAAAGGAAGAAAAGGCGGAAGTACTATAGGAGTAGCTATTATAAATGCAGTGCTTAGAGAAGAGGTGAGAAATATTGGGAAATAGTAGATACATCTATAAAGGATGTAAAAAATTAAGAACGGGTTATACGACAGGGTCTTGTGCGGCAGCTGCAACAAAAGCAGCTGCCTATATGATAAAACATCAAAAATTGATAAATAAGGTAAAGATTAATACTCCAAAAGGTTGGGAATTAAATTTAGATGTACATAATGCTACATTTCATAAACATTCTGCTTCTTGTTATATAATAAAAGATTCAGGAGATGATCCTGATATAACTAATGGGGTAGAAGTATACGCAGAAGTAAAACTAAGAAATGACAACAAAATTAATATTATTGGGGGTAAAGGAGTAGGATTAGTAACTAAGGAAGGCTTACAAGTCCCTGTTAATCAATACGCAATAAATCCAACACCTATGAAAATGATAAAAAAGTCAATAAAGGAAATCTATAATGATGATATAGGTGTAGATGTTATTATAAGTATTCCAAAAGGTGTAGAATTAGCTAAAAAGACTTTTAATCCAAAACTTGGGGTAGTTGGAGGATTATCTATTTTAGGAACAACAGGAATTGTAGAACCTATGTCAGAAGACGCGTTAAAAGAAACGATATCTCTTGAACTTAAAATAGCAAAAAATAAAAACAGTAAAAACGTTATATTAGTACCAGGAAATATTGGGGAAAAGTTAGTTAGAGAATATACTAAATTAAATCAAGTTAGGATAGTTAAAATAAGTAATTATCTAGGATTTGCATTAGAAAAATGTGCTGAATTAGGGTTTGAAAAAATTATTGTAGCAGGACATATTGGAAAATTAATAAAACCTGCAGGAGGTATTTATTATACTCATAATCGTGTTAGTTCTACTCGTATGGAAATATTAACTGCTTATCTAAGTATTATGGGTATGGAAAAAAATAATCTAATAAAGATTATGGAATGTACTACTACTGATGAGGCTACGAAAATTATACAACAAACAGGGATGGAAGAAGTATTTGCTATACTAGCTAATAAAGCAGCTACAAATTGTGAAGGGTATATTTATGATAATATGGATATAGGTTTTATATATTTTAATATGACAGATTTATTGGCTATTAGTGATAAAGTTGAGAGTATATTAGGAGAGATAAGAGAGAATGAATAGAGTTAATGTAGTTGGTGTTGGACCAGGTCATAAAGATTATATACTCCCTATTGCGTATAAAGTTATAGAACAATCAGATATATTAGTTGGTGGAAGAAGAAATTTAGATGTTTTTAAATACTTAAACAAAAAGGAATTTGAATATAAATCAAATTTAAAAGATATATGTATATTTATTAATGAAAATAAGAAAGATAAAAAAATATCAGTTATTGTTTCAGGAGATACTGGTTTTTATAGTCTTTTAGATTTCTTGCAAAATAATATTGGGAAAGAAAGTATAAATGTAATTCCTGGCATTAGTTCTTATCAATATTTATTTAGCAAAATTAATAAAAGTTATAAAGATTATAAATTATTTAGTTTGCATGGTAGAGATGTTAACTGGATAGAAGAATTAGTAGAGGGAAAAGGTGTTTTTTTATTAACTGATAGAGAACATTCTCCAAATAAAATAGCAGAACAACTAATTAGAGCAAATATAGAAAATGTAACGATAGTTGTTGGGGAGAATCTTTCTTATGAAAATGAAAAAATAAGTATAGATACACCTAGGAATATTATAAATAAAACTTATTCAAGTCTTAGTGTGGTGGTGATTGAAAAAAATGGAAAGTAATAAGTTAATGTTTGGCATACCGGACAAAGCATTTATTAGAGGTGACATTCCAATGACCAAATCTGAAGTAAGAGCTATTACATTATCAAAACTTAGGCTACAAGAGAATTCTCATGTATTAGATATTGGTTGTGGTACAGGTAGTATAACTGTAGAATGTGGATTATTGTGTAATAAAGGATTGATTACTTCTATAGACCAGAAAACAGAAGCTATAGAGTTAACTAAAAAGAATATTAATAAATTTAACTTAGAAAATGTACAGTTTATACATGGAGAGGCGCCTAAAGACATTCCTGATATTTTTTACGATCGGATTTTTCTTGGTGGTGGAAGTAAACAAATATCAGGAATTATTGACTTTATTTATAAGCATTTAAAACCTAATGGAATTTTTGTGGCTAACACTATTTTACTAGATAGTACGTATAAGATTTTACAAAGTCTAGAAAATAAGTTTGATGAAATAGATTGTACAATGGTTCAAGTATCAAAAGGACATAAAATCGCAGGGTGGATGATGAAAGCAAATAATCCAATATATGTTATTTCAGCAAGAAAAAAATAATTATCTTAAAAAGAAAAAAATATAAAGGAGTAAATATTTCATGATACTATTTGTTGGAGCAGGACCAGGAGATATTGAATTAATAACAGTTAAAGGAATGAAAGCTCTAAATGAAGCTGACTGTGTTATTTATGCAGGGTCTCTTGTAAATCCTAGAATAATTGACGCATATTGTAAAAAAGATGTAACAGTATATAATAGTGCAAAGATGTGTTTAGATGAAGTTATAGATGTGATGATTAAGATGGAAGCAGAAGGTAAAAAGGTAGTAAGACTTCATACGGGGGATCCATCGATATATGGTGCTATTAGAGAACAAATGGACAGATTAATAGAGCATAAAATAGAATTTGATGTTATACCAGGAGTAAGTTCTTTTGTAGCAGCGGCTTCAAGACTAAAAGAAGAATTTACATTACCTTCTGTATCACAGACAATAATTATTACAAGATTACCGGGAAGAACAGGTTCTGGTGAAGGTGGTAAGCTTGAAGAATTAGCTAAACATAAAGCTTCTATGGCCATTTTTTTATCAGTACAGTCAATAGGTAATGTTATAGAAAAACTTAAAAAGAGTTATAGTGACAATACTCCTGTTGCAGTTGTTTATAAAGCAACTTGGGAAGATGAAAAAATAGTTAGAGGTACTTTAATAGATATAGAGGAAAAAGTACATAAAGCATCTATTTCTAGATTTGCTCAGATTTTAGTTGGTGATTTTATGGCAGATAAGTATTCATTATCAAAGTTATATGATAAAGGGTTTAGCCATATGTATAGATCACCAGATGCTTTTGAGATTGTTCAATAAATAATAGAAAAGGAAGATTATGTGAAGGGAAATATTTATATTATTGGTCTTGGACCGGGAAAACTAGGAAATATGACAACTAAGGCAATTGAAACTATTAAATCATGTGAAGTTATTGCTGGCTATAAAGTTTATATAGAACAAATTAGAGAATTAATACATAATAAAAAAATTATATGTAATGGAATGGGTAAAGAAATATTAAGATGTGAATTAGCAATAGAAGAAGCTTCTCAAGGTAAAATGGTAGGGTTGGTATGTAGTGGAGATGCAGGGCCATATGGTATGGCTGGCTTAGTATTAGAACTTATTAATAAAAAAAACGCACAAAATATCGAAGTAGAAATAATACCTGGTATTACTGCTGCAATTTCATGTTCATCATTATTGGGAGCGCCTATAGTTGAAGATTTTTGTACTATAAGTTTAAGTGACTATATGACGCCTTATAATAAAATATTAAAAAGAATAGAACTAGCTGCCAAAGGAGATTTTATTATAGCTATTTATAACCCAAGGAGTTCTAAGAGACAAGATTATCTATCAGAAGCTATTAATATAATTAGAAAAGAACGTGAAGATGATACTCCAGTTGGAATAGTACGAATGGCATATAGAGAAGATCAATCAATTATAAGAACAACTATTTCAAATGTAGAAATAGAGAATGTTGATATGTTTTGTACGATTATAGTAGGGAATAAACAAACAAAATGGATAAATAATTATATGGTTACGTCAAGAGGGTATAAGATATGATTTTAATATTAGGTGGCACAAGTGATAGTATAATAATCGCAAATAATATTAATAAAACATATAAAAATGTAGTTTTTAGCACAGCAACTAAATATGGTAAAGAATTGGCTAGTAAAAAATATAGTGGTAAGATAATATATGGTAAAAAGGATAAAAATGAGTTATATAATTTTTGTAGAAGTGAAAAAATAAATATAATTATTGATGCCACACATCCATATGCAAATTTAGTTTCTAAGAATGCTATTAAAGTTAGTAAAGAACTTAATATATGCTATATTCGTTATGAAAGACCAGTTGTAGTAAAAGAAGATGAGAGGTACATATACTGTGACTCTTATAAAGAAGCGGGGCAGATAATTAATAATCTTGAAGGTAATGCATTATTAACAACAGGAAGTAAAGATATTGAGAATATATTAAATGAAATTAATAATAAAGATAGAGCTTATATTAGGGTTTTACCAATGTCTAATGTTATTGCAAAATTAGAAGAACTACATATACTTCCAGATCAAATAATTGCAATGAAAGGACCTTTTTCAAAAGAATTCAACAAAGCTTTGATGGAAAGAATTCAATGTAAAATACTTGTTACTAAAGAGAGTGGAAGTCAAGGAAAGACCATAGAAAAGATTGAAGCTGCAAATGAATGTAATGCAAAAGTAATTGTTATTAGAAGACCAATAATTGAGTATCCTAAAGTTATGGATAATATAGAAGAATTAATGGAGGAACTATAGTTGAAGGTAGCAGTAATTACATTAACTAAGGGCAGTCTACACCTTGCTGAGAAGTTGATTAGATTTAATGAAAATATAGATATATATACACATAAAGAAAAAAGAGAGTATACAAAGCTTATCAAATTACCTCTACATGATAATATTAAACAATTAATGAATGATTACGATATTTTAATATTTATTATGGCCACAGGTATTGTTGTTAGATTAATTGCTCCTTTTATTAAACACAAATCTATTGATCCTGGAATTATAGTAATGGATGAAGAGGGTAAGTATGTTATTAGCCTATTATCAGGGCATTTAGGTGGAGCAAATGAATATACTAATAAATTAGCAGATTTTTTAAATGCATCACCAGTAATAACTACAGCTTCAGATGTTAAAAATACAATTGCAGTTGATGTTTTAGCTATGAAACTAGGATGTTATATAGATAACTTTGATAATGCAAAAGCTGTTACTTCAAATATTGTTGATGGTGAAAATATTGGTATAATAACTAATATAGACATAGATATCCAGTTGCCTTCCCAGTTTATTATAATTAATGATAATAATATAAAACAAAGTATTAAAGAATATAATTTAAAAGGTATAATTGTAATTGAACATAAAGATATAAAAGTTGATTGTGAAGTTGTTTATCTTTATAAAAAAGACATTGTAGTTGGAATTGGTTGTAGAAGAGGAAAAACAAAAGAAGAGATATTAAATGTTCTAGTACCACTTATTCAGAATATTAACCTTAGCATGAAAAGTATATTAAAGCTATCAACAGTAGAGGTTAAAAAAGATGAAATAGGGATACTTGAATTAACTAAAAGCTTAAATGTTCCATTAGATATCATTTCTACACATGAAATAAAAAAGGTTCAACATTTATTTGAAGGTTCAGATTTTGTAGAAAAAACTATTGGTGTTACATGTGTTAGTGAACCTTGTGGATATATTTCTTCAAATAAGGGAAAATGTATTGTGAAAAAAGTTAAAGATAATGGAATAACTATATCGTTATGGAAAGCAAATATGGTTTGAGGAGGATTATTATGAGTGAGACTAAAAGAGGAGTTGTGTTATGTTACACTGGTAATGGAAAGGGGAAAAGTACGGCTGCATTTGGATTAGCAATTCGCTCTCTTGGACATGGTAAAAATATCTGTATTATTCAATTTATTAAATCAACAGATATTAAAATAGGTGAAAGAGAGATTTTTAAAAAATTAGGAGTAGAGATGTATCAAATGGGAGCAGGATTTACTAATGTTAGAGATATTGATATGCATAAAAAAGGTATTGAAGATGCTTGGTCTTTAGCAAAATCGAAGATTAATAGTGGAGAGTACGATTTAGTTATTTTAGATGAAATAAATAATGTTTTTGCTATTGATAGATTCTCTGTTGAAGAAATAATATCTATAGATGAATGTATTAATACTTTTAATAATAGACCTGATAGAACAAATATTGTTATAACTGGAAGAAATGCACCAAAAGAAATAATGGATTTTGCAGATTTGGTTACAGTTTGTGAAGAAAAAAAACATTATTTTAATAGTGGGAGAAAAGCAGAAAAAGGTATTGAATATTAGTTTAAATATCCATTTTTGGACATAACACTAAATACCATTTTTTGTCTTGCTCTAGCTCTATTCATGTGTTTTTTAGGATTATATATACTAGGGGCTTGTGGGAGGCCTGCTAACATTGCACATTCTTCTAAATTAAGTTCAGTAACATTTTTTGAAAAATATGTTTGACTAGCAGCATCTATTCCATACGCTCCAGCCCCATAGTAGATAACATTTAAGTACATTTCTAATATTTCATCTTTAGTAAACATTCTTTCTAGTTTTCTAGACAAAATAATTTCATTAAATTTTCTTTGTACAGTTTTTTGCTGTTCTAAAAATAGATTTTTAGCTAATTGCTGTGTTATTGTACTCCCACCTTGAACAAAGTGTTTTTCTTTAATATCAATTAATGTTGCCCTTAATATTGCTAATACATCAAAACCACAGTGTTTATAATATCGTTTATCTTCTATAGCTAATGTAGCATTGATTAAATCACTAGGGACATCATTTATCTCCACATAATTAGGTGTTCTTGCTTCTATTTGACTCTTCAAACTATAGTCTAAGCTATAATTACTACTTGTTGGTATATAAAAATAGCTATATGATAATAGTATTATTGCTATTGTGAACAAAAATATCATTAATCTTTTAATATGTTTCATGTAAGGTTACCTCCTTAGATAATGTTTTAAATAATTTACTAAACGTTACTTTATATATAGTATTATGTTTTTGCTAAATAATCCATTTATCTATATTACAATATAACAAGGTAAACTTACATTTTTGTAACATACCTTAATTAGTTATTTATTTGCGTATAGTTTAATTATGTTTATAATAGTTTCAACAGATTTTTCCATTGATTGAATACAAGCATATTCATATTTTCCATGGAAGTTATGACCACCAGTAAATAAATTAGGGCAAGGTAGACCCATGTAAGATAATCTAGCTCCATCAGTACCACCACGAATAGGAATAATTTTTGGTTCTACATCAGCAAGTTTCATAGCTTCAATAGCTGTATCAATAATATGTTTTACAGGTTCTATTTTTTCTTTCATATTAAAGTACATATCTCTTAAATCCACTTCAACAGTATCTTTTCCATATTTGTTATTAAGATAGTTAGCTACGTTTGTAAAGTAATCTTTTTTATTATTATATAATTCCTTATCATGGTCTCTTAGAATATATACCATTTTTACTTGTTCAACATTACCTGACATACGAACTAAGTGATAGAAGCCTTCGTATTCTTCAGTATATTGTGGTCTTTGATCTGGAGGCAACATACCATCAAACTCAAATGCAATTTCCATAGCACTAAGCATTTTATTTTTTGCGGAACCTGGATGGATGTTATTACCATTAATAGTTAGCCAAGCATTAGCGGCATTAAAGTTTTCATACTCTAGTTCACCGATTTCACCACCATCAACAGTATATCCAAAGTCAGCATTAAATTTATCAACATCAAATTTATTAGAACCTCTACCTATTTCTTCATCAGGAGTAAATGCTATTTTTATATTACCATGCTCAATTTCAGGATGTTTAATAAAATATTCCATGGCTTCTATAATTTCTGCTATGCCAGCTTTGTCATCTGCTCCAAGAAGCGTTGTTCCATCTGTTACAATTAAATCTTTTCCTTTATAATTTTTCAATGATGGATATTCTTTTGTAGATAATTTTATTTTTAGTGATTCATTTAAAGTAATATCTTCACCATCATAATTTTCAATAATGCGTGGTTTTACGTCTTTTCCACTCATATCTGGTGAAGTATCCATATGAGATATGAATCCAATTGTAGGAATTTTCTTATCTGTATTAGCTTTTAGAGTAGCCATTACATAACCATTTTCATCAAGGGATATATCTTCAAGTCCTAAAACTGTTAATTCTTCCACCAATATTTTAGCTAGATTAAGTTGAGTTTTAGTGCTAGGACAAGTCTCTGAATCTTCATTTGAAGTAGTTTCCACTTTTACATATTTTAGGAATTTTTCACATACATTCATTGTTATTCTCCTTCCAAACTATAAAAAACAATTTTTTGAATAATTAGATTATATAAATCTATAATATATTTATAAGTTTACGTTACTTTGTGTTTTTTATCAAGAGAAATTTCCAAGTAATTTAGTATGTTTTAAAAACTAAATATTGTTAATAGTATACAAATAATATATAGTATTATTAGAACTTTCCCTCATAGAGATATATAATACTTTATATATATGTTGAATATAAAGTATTGGGGGCTAAAAAATAAAATAAAGAAAGGGATTAGAAAATAATGACTTCAACCAATTTAAAAATTATTGCTTGCATCACAATGCTAATTGATCATGTTGGTGCAGTTTTTTTTAGTAAATATGTTTGGCTTAGGATTATTGGACGAATTGCATTCCCTATATTTGCATATTTAATAGTAGAAGGATATTTTCACACAAAAAATATAAAAAAATACTTAACGAGATTATTATTATTTGGAGTTGTATCAGAAATACCATTTAATTTGGCATTCTATGGTGAATTATTCTATTTTCCTGGACTAAATATATTTTTTACATTATTTTTAGGACTATTAGTGATATATATATATGATAATTATAAAAGTTATGGAGGGATAGCTTTAATTATTATTGGAGTAATAGCAGAATTTATAGGGACTGACTATGGGATGATTGGTATATTAGTTATTTTTCTTTTTTATATATTTAAAGGAAATTATATTATGCAAGCAATCAGTTTTATTGCTATAACATTAATAGGGGTAGGTACTGAGTATTATATGTCAGGGCAACTTAGTATACAAATTTATTCAATTACATCATTGTTTTTATTATACATTTATAATGGGAAAAAAGGTATGAATATAAAATATTTGTTTTATGGGTTTTATCCAGGACATTTACTAATAATAGGATTGATAAGGTTATTTAACTAAAATAGGTATTAAAATAAATTATTACACATATATAGTAATAAAGTTAGTAATTGCAATGTTGTAATTACTATAATAAATAACTTAACTTTCACCTTTAATTTAATGCAGATATATTAAGCGTTATAGGTTTGGTTTGCATAATAAATATATAGAAGAAACACCTATATTTTTATTCTTTAAAGCCTTATAATTAGCTTATCTGCATAGAATATTGATGCGGAAAGTTGAGTAAATAAAAGGACGAGGATAAATGGAGAGAAAGGTTAGAATTTTAAATGTTATTGGATATGCTATTATGATTATTGTTAATATACTTGCGGTAGCACTACCTCTTAATGGAAAAACGACAGGAGAAATATCTGATACAATTAATTCTTTATTCACGCCAGCGCCATATACATTTATGATATGGGGGTTAATCTATTTATTATTACTTGGTTTTGTTATATATAGTTTAAGATCAAATCAAACACAAAATAATACAATTGATTCTATATCAGTATTATTTTTTATATCAAGTATTTTAAATGCTTTATGGCTATTTGCATGGCATTATGAAAAGTTATGCCTGTCACTTATTATAATGATTTTACTTCTTATTACTTTAATAAAAATATATAACAGAATTAATAATAATTCTTCTTCGGATAAAAATGATAGTATATTTATTAAGATTCCGTTTAGTATTTATCTTGCTTGGATAAGTATTGCTACGATAGCTAATGTCTCAGTAGTATTAAAAGCAACTGGGTGGAATGGTTTAGGTCTATCAGAAACTACATGGACTGTAATAGTGTTAATATTTGCTTTAGTTTTATCGTTATATATATCCATTAAAAATAAAGATCTGCCATATTTATTAACTGTAACATGGGCCTTAGTGGGAATACTTATTAGACATTGTGGTACTAACACACCTATTACAATAACTATAATTGCAGCATTAATAATAATAGTAATTCAAATAATTAGTAATTTGGTTAATACACAAGATTAATATTCTTTATTTATGTCACGAAGAAAATTTTCTGTGATCTTCTTTATTGGAACTAAATATTTTTTTAGAGTTTCTACCAAAAACAAATATAATGGCAACAGGCCATAGGACAGTAGTTATTATATGGCTAAGAATTGCCTGAATAATAACTAGCCTTTTGGTTATTTCTGAATATTCGCTAGGACGTATATCTCCAAAACCTATAGTAAAAAACGTAGTAGTGCTAAAATACAAAGCATCTAAATGACTAAAAATCTCATCTTTTCCAATTATACCTTCATTAAACACATTCCCTAGATGAGTATATAACAATGCAAATGAATCAATTACTGAAAAAAGTAATGATAAATATAAAAAGAAGATACTAAGAATTTTTAAAAATGGTCGATTAAAAAAAGAAGTAATTTGAAAGTGATAATTAGTTTCGTAGTTATTTATATGATAAGCTAGAATAAGAAAATCAAATATGGACATTAAAAAGATAGTACATAAAATAAAAATCAAACTAAAAGTGTCATCTTTATTTATTAAGATATGTTTATTATAATCTAGCATATAAGGTAAATTTATAAGTAAGGTTATGTTTACAATACAACCTATATAAAAATATTTTGTACTAATAAAAAGAACTAAAAAAGATAAAAAAATTATAATTACAATTTTATTATTAAGTTCATTAGAAAAAATAAAACATATTAATAATAAGAAGCAAGTAATTATAAACATTAAATTCTTTTTCATAAAAGTTACCTCTCTGTAAGAGCACAATTTTGTATTATATTATATAAAGGAAAGTCTTCTTATTTAGCAAATGATATAGGCATTATCTTTTGCTATTAAGGAAACTTTCCCGAAGAAGAATATCCTACTATTTATTCTGTATGGTTTATCTGATCGTATAAATCAAGTTTACAATGACTATTTTCCCAATTCTTACAATTAAGACAAGAAACACTTTCTATGGTGGAGCTAGACAAAGAATCTACATTTTGTCTTGGATTATATCCACTACATTTTTTGGCAGTTTCACAATAATTTAAAAGATTATCCATAGTTTATCTCCCTTTCTGTTTTTAAAATTGTTAAGCAATAATTACCTATTTATTTTTCTTTTTGGAAAATAAGTATTAGTATTACTATTTTCTATTATTTGATAATTGTTGCTAAAAGGACTATAAATACTTGAGATGGATTCATCTATTGGTAGATGAATAATTGACGAATTTGGATATCTATAGATTCGTTTTTTATTTGAAAAAGTTATCATAATATCCCTCCCAGGTAGTTAATTAGAATAACAAAAATTATATATTTATTATGTGTAATTTTAAATAAATTATTATAAAAAAACTTTATTGGTTTTTATTGTTTATTGGTATTTACTATTTTAAAGTTATATGATTTAATAGAATTATATTAGAAGTTAACTAGAATAAAGGAAGGATAAAAAAATGAAAAAAATAGCTAGTTTTACAGTGAATCATATTAATTTACTTCGTGGTATATACGTTTCTAGAAAGGATACTATAGGAGAAAATACATTAACAACATTTGATATAAGAATGAAAAGACCAAATAGAGAACCTGTCATGAATACATCAGAAATTCATGCTATGGAACATTTAGCGGCAACTTTTTTAAGAAATCATGATGAATATGATAACAAAACTATTTACTTTGGTCCAATGGGATGTAGAACTGGATTTTATGTGATTTTTAAAGGTGATCTTGAATCAAAAGATGTTATCAATATAATAACTGAAATGTTTACATTTATTAGTCAATATGAAGGTGATATTCCTGGTGCTGCACCAAAAGATTGTGGAAATTATTTAGATATGAATTTGCCTATGGCAAAACATGAAGCAAAAAAATTTTTAGAAGAAGTTCTTAAAAATATTAAAGACGAAAATTTAGTATATCCATCATAGGTTATAAGGTTCATTTGTTACCCTTGAATAAAAAACTATTATGTGCTAAACTAACACCTAAAAGAACAGAATATATAGATAAAGAAAGGGTGATTATATGAATGCACAAGCTGAAAATAAAAAAATTATTTTTAGTGGAGTTCAACCTACTGGTGTTATAACGTTAGGAAATTATTTAGGAGCTATTAAAAATTGGACAAAACTACAAGATGATTATAATTGCTTATTCTGTGTTGTAGATATGCATTCAATAACAGTTAGACAAGATCCTGCTTTGCTTAGAAAACGTGCCAGAGATTTATTAACTATGTATATAGCAGCAGGACTTGATCCAGAAAAAAATATTATGTATTATCAGTCACATGTTTCTGCTCATGCCGAACTTTCTTGGATACTTAACTGTTTTACATATATGGGTGAGTTGAGTAGAATGACTCAATTCAAAGAAAAATCTGCGAAAAATGGTGCTAATATTAATTCAGGATTATTTACATATCCAGTGTTAATGGCAGCAGATATATTGTTATATCAAACAGATTTAGTACCAGTTGGGCATGATCAAAAACAACATCTAGAATTAGCTAGAGAGATTGGTACAAGATTTAATAATATATATGGAGATGTATTTACTATACCTGAGCCTTACATTGCTAAAGTTGGTGCTAAAATTATGAGTTTACAAGAACCAACTAAAAAAATGTCAAAATCAGATGAGAATCCTAACGGTTATATTTCTCTTTTAGATGATATAAATGTTATAAAAAATAAAATTAAAAGAGCAGTCACAGATTCAGATAGAGAAGTGACATATTCTGAACATAAACCAGGTGTAAAAAATCTTATAGATATTTATGCATGTATAACTGGTGAAAGCATAGAATCATGTGTAGATAGATTTACAGGTAAAGGATATGGAGAATTAAAACTAGAAGTAGCAGAAGCAGTTGTTGAAGAACTTAGACCTGTACAAGAGAGATTTAAAGATTTACAGAAAAACAAAGATTATATAGATCAAATTGTTAAAAAGAATGGAGAAACAGCTAACTATTTAGCAACTAAAACACTTAGAAAAGTTCAAAAGAAAGTTGGTTTTCCAGTAAGAATAAGATAATAAAACTTAATTTAAAAGCCATTGAGAATTCTTTAGTTAACTAAAGATTTTCAGTGGCTTTTTTGTTTGTGTGCCAGGCATGGCACTAATCTAGCTAGTGAAAGTCTAGCCACGGGTATTTACCGCCAAGTGTAGCGAACCACAAGTTGGTATCAGTAACGATATAGATGAAGGAAGTGGTGTAGCAAAATTCTTGAGCCT